>CAYGQB010000230.1:0-4127 GCA_964351895.1 uncultured Caulobacterales bacterium | reverse complement strand
AGCGCGGGCGCAGAAAGCCGATGGCGGGCTTCATCGCGGGACGCACCGCGCCGCCGGGACGCACCATGGGCCACGCCGGCGCCATCGTGTCGGGCGGTAAGGGCGGCGCGGAAGACAAGATCGAAGCCATGCAATCGGCTGGAATCGTCGTCTCTGACAGCCCTGCGCGGCTGGGGACCACCCTGGCGGCCGTGCTCAAGGGCTAAAGGCCTCGGGGGCTAAAGGCCTCGGGGGCCAACGGCCGGCGGCCGGGTTTAAGGGGGCGTCAGACCAACGTCGGCATGGCGCGCGGCGGGTCTGCGACCTATCTGATCGATTTACGGTTCACAGACGCTCACGAGTGTCGTTTAACCGACAATTGCCCGTGTCAGGCGAATCGTCGACGCGCGTGCATCGGACCCGCCCCGCGCCGCCCTGTGCGCGCTGCGCGGGGCGAAGCGCCGCGCCTGCGCGCCGGGTGGGGGCCTCGTATGAGCGCTGTGGCTCTGCGGGCGCGCTTGCATGTGAAGGATCCAACACGCCGATGGCTGATCGCCGCACCCGGACCCAGTCCAACGAAGATTTTCTGGACACCGCATTTCTGTATGGCGGCAACGCTCTCTACATCGAAGAAATGCACGCGCGCTACGCCGACGATCCACAATCGGTGGACGAGACGTGGCGCGCCTTCTTTGAGCGGCTTGGCGACGGCGCGGCGCAGGCTCGGCGCGCGGCGCAAGGCGCGTCCTGGAAGCGCGCTGATTGGCCGATGCGCGACGACAGCGAGCTGGTGCACGCCCTGGATGGCGATTGGCCGGCCGCCGAAGCTCCGCCCCGGCGCGGCGAACCTGCGCCAACGCCCCCCGCCGTGCCCGGGCCGAGATCCAAAAGCGTGCGCGAGGATGTTCAGGATTCAATCCGCGCCCTGATGATGATCCGGGCCTATCGCATCCGCGGCCACCTGGCTGCTGACTTGGACCCGCTCAAGCTCACCAACTTTGGCGATCAGCCGGAACTGGAGCCGGAAACCTACGGCTTTGGTCCCGAGGACATGGACCGGCCGATCTTCATCGACGGCGTCATGGGGCTGGAGACCGCCACCGTGCGCCAGATGTTGGACATCTTGCGGCGCACCTACTGCTCCACGCTGGGCGTGGAGTTCATGCACATCTCCAATCCTGACGAGAAGGCCTGGGTGCAGCAGCGCATCGAAGGGCCCGACAAGGGCGTGTTCTTCACCCCCGAAGGCAAGCGCGCGATTTTGCGCAAGCTGGTTGAGACCGAGGCCTTCGAGCGCTTCTTGCACAAGCGCTATCCCGGGACGAAGCGGTTCGGCATCGACGGCGGCGAATCGATGGTGCCGGCGCTGGAGCAGATCATTAAGCGCGGCGGCGCCATGGGCGTGCGCGAGATCATCGTCGGCATGCCCCACCGCGGGCGCCTGAACGTGCTCACCGGCGTCATGGGCAAGCCGTTCCACCAGGTCTTCCATGAGTTCCAGGGCGGCTCGACGCTCGGCGCTGAGGAATTCACCTCCGGCGACGTGAAGTATCACCTCGGCGCGTCTTCAGATCGAGAGTTTGACGGCAATGAGGTGCACCTGTCGCTGACCGCCAACCCGTCGCACCTAGAGGCGGTCAATCCGGTCGTCATCGGTAAGGCGCGGGCCAAGCAAACCCAGCACGGCCTGCGCAATGAGGCCGGCGGCATTGATCGGCGCACCGTCCTGCCGCTCCTGTTGCACGGCGACGCGGCCTTTGCCGGCCAGGGCGTTGTGGCTGAGTGTCTGGGCCTGTCGGGCCTCAAGGGGCACCGCACCGGCGGCACGGTCCATTTTATCGTCAACAATCAGATCGGCTTCACCACCAGCCCCAAGGACAGCCGGTCGAGCCCGTATCCGTCCGACGTCGCGCTGATGGTGCAGGCGCCCATCTTCCACGTGAACGGCGATGATCCTGAAGCGGTGGTGTTCGCCGCCAAGGTCGCGGCTGAATACCGCCAGACGTTCGGCAAGGACGTCGTCATCGACATGTTCTGCTATCGCCGCTTTGGCCACAACGAAGGCGACGATCCCTCGTTCACCCAGCCCCTGATGTACAAGCGCATCAAGGACATGAACACGACTCGCCAACTCTATGCGGCGCGCCTGGTGGAAGAGGGGGTCATCAATCGCGGCGACGACGACGACTGGACGCGCGAGTTTGACGCCTTCCTGGATGAGGAATTCGCCGCCGGCGAAGTGTATCAGGCCAACAAGGCCGACTGGCTGGACGGGCGCTGGTCGGGTCTTGGCCTGCCGGACGACGATGACCGCAAGGGCCAGACCACCGTCGACCTGGACACGCTGCGCCAGATCGGCCGCGACATCACACAGCCGCCGGACGGGGTGGACGTGCATCGCACGCTCAAGCGGGTGCTTGATCGTCGCAAGGAGATGATCGAGACGGGCAAGAACATCGACTGGGCCATGGCCGAGCACCTGGCCTTTGGCAGCCTTCTACACGAGGGTTTTCCGGTGCGCTTGTCGGGCCAGGATTCAGGCCGCGGCACCTTTTCTCAGCGCCATTCGCACATCATCGACCAGACCACCGAAAAGCGCATCACGATGCTCAACCGCATCCAGGGCAAGAAGGCGCGCTATGAGGTCATCGATTCGATGCTCTCAGAGTTCGCCGTGCTTGGGTTTGAGTATGGCTACTCCTTGTCAGAGCCCAATGCGCTGGTGCTCTGGGAGGCCCAGTTTGGCGACTTCGTCAACGGCGCCCAGATCATGATCGATCAGTTCATCACCTCAGGCGAGCGCAAGTGGTTGCGCATGAGCGGCCTGGTGATGCTGTTGCCGCATGGCTATGAGGGGCAAGGGCCCGAGCACTCGTCTGCGCGCCTGGAGCGGTTCCTCCAGGCTTGCGCAGAAGACAATATGCAGGTCGCCAATTGCACCACGCCGGCGAACTACTTCCACATTCTGCGACGCCAGATTCACCGCGATTTTCGCAAACCCCTCGTCCTGATGACGCCCAAGTCACTGCTGCGCCACAAGATGTGCGTGTCCGACATCGAGGAGTTTGGTCCCGGATCCTCATTCCACCGCGTCTTGTGGGATGACGCCGACAGCGGCGAGCACATGGCCGTTGCGCCCAAGATCACCGACGCAGAACTGCGCCCGGACGCAGAAATCAAGCGCGTGGTTCTGTGCTCGGGCAAGGTCTACTTTGACCTTCTGGAAGAGCGCGAGCGGCGCGGCGTCGACGATGTCTATCTGATGCGGGTTGAACAATTCTATCCGGTGCCGGCCATGTCTTTGATCCGCGAGTTGCAGCGCTTCAAGCACGCCGACATGGTCTGGTGCCAAGAAGAGCCGCGCAACATGGGGGCCTGGACCTTCATGGACCCGAACCTGGAGGTGGTTCTGGACAAGGCCGGCTGCGACGCCAAGCGCGCCCGCTACGTCGGACGCGCCGCCACCGCCTCGACCGCGACGGGCCTGATGTCCCGCCACCTCGCAGAACTCGCCGCCTTCCTGGATGAAGCGCTGACTGTTTGACCGCGCACCGCGCGCCGCGCCGTGCGCAAGGAGACCTAAATGACCGATATCGTCGTCCCAGCGCTGGGTGAAAGCGTAACCGAGGGCACCGTTGCGTCCTGGATGAAACAGCCCGGTGAGGCGATCGCCAAGAACGAGCCCCTCGTGGAGCTTGAAACCGACAAGGTGACGCTGGAAGTGCCTGCGCCGTCGGCGGGGATCCTGTCTGAGATTGTCGCAGGACCGGGGACCACGGTGGAAATTGGCGCCGTCCTTGGGCGGATCGAAGCAGGTGCGGCGGCTTCAAAACCCTCCGCCAGCGCCGCTCCCGCAGCCAGCTCAGCCGCCAGCGCCGCGCCGTCTGAAACCAAGTCGGCCGAGGCCACATCGGGCGAGGCCGGGTCGGGCGCGCCGATGGACGTGGTGGTGCCGGCCATGGGCGAAAGCGTGACGGAGGGCTCGATCTCTGAGTGGCGCGTGATCGAAGGCCAGGCGGTCAAGCAGGACGATCCGCTGGTGGAGATTGAGACCGACAAGCTGCCGGTGGACCTGCCGGCGCCGCGCGACGGGCTGATCACAAAGATCATCGCCGCAGCCGGTCAGACCGTTTCCGTTGGCGCCGTGA
>CAYGQB010000229.1:0-4145 GCA_964351895.1 uncultured Caulobacterales bacterium | reverse complement strand
GTGCAGGGGGCGGCGATTGGGGCGGCGCGGGTGAGGTCAGTGCGGGGCCGTCGGTGACCTCAACGCTGATGATGTCGTAGAGGCGTTCAAGCTGGCGGCGCAGCGTGTCCACGGAGCGGCTCTCGTCGCGCTGAAACACGTCAATGGTCATGTCGCGCGCGTCGCCGGGGCGCCCGGGCAGAAGCTCCGCCCCGGCCAGGTACCAGCCGCGCCGAACCACCAGACCCAAGGCGCGCACCGCGCACCCTTCCGCGCCCGTCATGTGGAGAATAAAGCGCACAGGCAGGGTTTCAGGCGCAACGTGGGCCTGGTGGGCGATGGCCGCCGGGTCCGAGGTGATGGGGGTTGCGTTCGGGCTCACCAGTCTTCCTCCATCATGTCGGCGTTCGACCCGCCGGGCGGCACCAGCGGCCAGACGTTTTCCGCGGAATCGATTTTTACGTGCATGAGGACGGGGCCCTCGGTGGCCAGCAGCCGATCAATGCCGGCGTCGACCTCAGCGCGGGTTTTCACCGCGAACGCCTCCAGGCCAAAGGCTTCGGCCACCTTCACAAAATCGGGATTGTCCGACAGGTCCACTTCAGAGCGGTTGCCAGCAAAGAACAGGTCCTGCCACTGGCGCACCATGCCGAGCATGGAATTGTCCAACAGAACGATCTTGATCGGGATCTTGTAGCGATTGAGGGTCGCGAACTCTTGGATGTTCATCATGATCGAGCCGTCGCCCGTGACGGTGATCACGGTGTCGTCGGGGTTGGCGAGCTTGGCCCCGATGGCCACCGGCAAGCCAAAGCCCATGGTGCCCAGGCCCCCAGACGTCAGGTGCGCCTCGGGCCGCACAAAGCGGCAGTGCTGAGCAACCCACATCTGGTGTTGGCCCACGTCGCACGAGATCATCGCCTTGTCGCCGGCGCGTTCAGAAAGATCTTTCAAAAGCTTGGGCGCGTAGACGCCGGTTCCCGGCGCGTCATAGGGCCAGGCGTGCTCGGCCTTCAGCGCCCGCAGATGCGCGCGCCACGGCTCAATCGACAAGGGTCCGGGCGCCAAGCCGTAGAGGTTCGACAATAGGCCGCCCGTCAGGCCGACATCGGCCCGGCGCAGCTTTGAAATCTCTGCGTGGTCGACATCCAGGTGAATGATGCGGGCGTTGGGCGCGAAGGTGTCCAGCTTGCCGGTCGCCCGGTCGTCAAAGCGGGCGCCGACATTGATCAACAGATCGCACGTCTGCACCGCAATGTTCGCCGCTCTCAGCCCGTGCATCCCGAGCATGCCGACAAAGTCGTCCGCGTCGGTCGGGATGGCGCCCAGACCCTTCAGCGTGGCGACGCACGGAATGCCGGTCGCGCCCTGAAAGGCGCGCAGCGCGCTGGTGGCGCCGGCCATCTGCACCCCGCCGCCCACGTACAAGAGCGGCGATTGGGCGGCCCGGATCATCTCCTCGGCGTCCTTGAGGGCGTCGCAGGCGGCCGCGCGCGTTTCTTCAACGTCCGGGCCGGGGATGGGGGGCGTTGGGCAGGAGCCGGCGGTGACGTCCTTGGGCAGGTCGACGAGCACCGGTCCGGGCCGGCCGGTCGAGGCAATGCGGAAGGCCTCGGCGATGACGCCGGGAATGTCGGCGGGGTCGCGCACGATGAAGCTGTGCTTGACGATCGGCATGGTGATGCCGAAGACGTCGACCTCTTGGAAGGCGTCGGTGCCCATCAGGGGCTGGCCCACCTGGCCGGTGATCGCCACGACGGCCGCAGAGTCCATGAAGGCGTCCGCCAGACCGGTCACCAGGTTGGTGGCGCCGGGCCCCGATGTGGCCAAGCACACGCCCACCCGACCGGAGGAGCGCGCATAGCCTTCGGCGGCGAGCGCGGCGCCCTGCTCGTGGCGGGTCAGAATGTGAGTCAGGTTGGACCCGGGCAGGGCGTCATAGACGGGCATGATGGCGCCGCCGGGATAGCCGAAGATCGTGGTCACGCCCTGGGCTTCCAGCGCCTGAACGAGAAGTTGGGCCCCGGTCATGGTCTCGGGCAGATTGCGCGCCGCCCGCGCCTCGCCCGCGCCCGCCTCGGCGGCGGCGTCGGTCGGTTGCAGGGCGTCGGCCGTGGAAAGGGGCGCCGTCGTCATGATCTTCGTTCTCCGTTTGCCAGGCTCTGGTCGCCAGGCTGCGTTCGGGGGTCTGGATGGCGGGCCCGTCAGCGCCAGCCGCCGTCCCGCCGCCGTCCAGCCGCCAGGCCCCGCCGCCAGGCCCGCGCGGGGCTCAGTTGGTCTTCGCGCCGGCGTCCAGCCACGGCATTTTCGCCCGCAGCTCTTGGCCAACTGTTTCGATCTGATGATCCAGATCGGCTTGCCACTGCTTGTTGTAGCGGGGCAGTCCGGCCTGGTTCTCCAGGATCCATTCGCGCGCAAACGTGCCGTCTTGAATGTCGGTCAGAACTTCACGCATGCGCTGGCGGGTTTCGTCATTGATGACGCGCGGTCCGGAGACGAAATCGCCGTACTTGGCGGTTTCTGAGATGAATTCGTGCATCTTCTTCATGCCACCCTCGTGCAGGAGGTCGACGATCAGCTTCACCTCGTGCAGGCACTCAAAATAGGCCACTTCGGGCTGATATCCCGCCTCCACCAGCGTTTCGAATCCGTGACGGATCAGTTCCGTCAAGCCGCCGCACAAGACGGCCTGCTCGCCAAAGAGATCGGTTTCGGTTTCTTCCTTGAAGGTGGTGTCGATGACGCCGCCGCGCACGCCGCCCAGGCCCGCCGCATAGGCCATGGCCTTGGCCGCGCCCTGGCCGGAATAGTCCTGCTGCACCGCGCGCAGGCACGGCACGCCATTGCCGGTTTCATACTCGCGCCGCACCAGGGCGCCCGGGCCCTTGGGCGCGACCAGCAAGACGTCAATAAAGGTGGGCGGCGTGATGCGTCCGTAGTGCACCGAAAAGCCGTGTGCGAAGAGCAGGGCGTCGCCCGCTTCCAGGCCCTCGCGAATGGAGCTTTCAAAGACGTCGGCCTGGGTCATGTCCTGGGTCAGGAGCGACACCAGGCCCGCCTTGGCCGCGGCGTCGGCCGGGTCATGGGCGGTAAAGCCGTCGGCCTGGGCGCGGTCCCAGCTTGCCCCGTCGCGGCGCGCGCCCACGATCACGTCCAGACCGCTGTCGCGCAGGTTCAGCGCATGGGCGCGGCCCTGGCTGCCGTATCCGACGATGGCGACGGGCTTGCCGGCGAGCGCGGCCACATCGGAGGGAGAAATGCTGGAGGTCATCGGTTTACGTCCTTGTGGTGGTGCGCGGCCCGTCGCCGCGGCTGAGGTCTGAAGGAAAGCTGGTGACAGCTCCGGTGCTCGCAGACGAGACCAGAGCGGCGTACTTGGCGTAGGCGCCGGTGGTGTGCGACGAGGGACGCGGCGTCCAGTCGGCGCGCCGCGATTCAAGATCGGCGTCCACGTCAACCCGGCGCGCGTCAATGTCGATGCGCACGCGGTCGCCCTCGCGCAGGAGGCCAATCGGCCCGCCGAGCGCAGCTTCAGGGGCCACGTGCCCGACCATGAAGCCATAAGTGGCGCCGGAGAAGCGCCCGTCGGTCATCAGGGCGACGTCGCCGCCCAGGCCCTGGCCCTGGAGCGCGGCGGTGACCGCCAGCATCTCGCGCATGCCGGGTCCGCCAACGGGGCCCTCATTGCGAATGACAACCACGTCGCCGGCGACGATCTGGTTGGCCTGGACGGCGGCAAAGCAGTCTTCTTCGCTTTCAAACACGCGCGCCGGGCCTTCAAAGACCAGCATCTCGTGTCCGGCCAGCTTGGCCACGCAGCCTTCCGGGGCAACGTCGCCATAGAGCACGCCAAAGCCGCCGCGCGATTTCACCGGCGCGTTGAGGGGGCGAATGACCTCCTGGCCGCCCAGATCGGCGGTGGCGGCGAAGGTCTCGGCGATGGGGCCGCCGGTGATGGTCTCGGCCGGCGCCAACAGGCCGGCGTCCTGCAACAGGCGGCCCAGCAGGGGAGCGCCGCCGGCGGTGAAGAAATCGGGAGCCATGAAGCGCCCGCCGGGTTTCAAGTCGGCGATCACCGGCGTGTCGCGCGACACGGTGTCAAAGAGGTCCAGGTCGAGCGGCACGCCGGCTTCGCGGGCGATGGCCAAGAGGTGCAAGACCAGATT
>CAYGQB010000228.1:0-4149 GCA_964351895.1 uncultured Caulobacterales bacterium | reverse complement strand
GCATGACTGATCCCACTTCTCCCGCCGCGCCCTCCACCGCGACGCCGCCCGACACCTCGGGCGCGCCCAATCCCGGCTTCACTGAATTTGTGATTCTGGTGGCCGCCCTCATGACGCTCAATGCGTTTGGCATCGACGTCATGCTGCCGGCGCTTGGGCTGATCGGCGACGCGTTCGGCGTTCCCAATCCCAACGACGCTCAGCGCATCATCGTGTTTTACATCATGTCGATGGGGTTCGGGCAGCTGGTGTTTGGTCCCCTGGCCGATCGCTTCGGGCGGCGTCCGGTGGCGCTCTACTCCCTGGCCGCCTATTGCGTGGCTGCGCTTGCCGCCATGCTGGCCTCCAGCTTCGCCTTGGTGATCGTGGCCCGCATCGCACAGGGCTTTGCCGCCGCCGGCGCGCGCGTCATCGCCGTGTCTCTGGTGCGCGATCGCTATTCGGGCCGGGCCATGTCGCGGGTCATGTCGTTGGCGATCATCGTCTTCATGGCCGCGCCGGTGTTGGCGCCGGGCATCGGCTCTTTGATCTTGCTGGCGACCGACTCATGGCGCGCGGTTCTGGGCTCTCTGTTCGTTCTGGGACTGGGAGTGATGGTGTGGAGCGCCGTGCGCCTTCCCGAAACCTTGGCCCCAGAAAACCGCCGCCCGATCAAGGCGCGCAGCTTGCTGACCGGCTATGGACGGATCGCCCGCACGCGCCAGGCGGCCGGCTACATGGCCGCGTCGGGTTTCGTGTTCGGGGCCCTGTTCGGGTTCATCGCATCGGCCAATCAAATCTTGCTGGACGTGTTCAACGTCGGCGCCTGGTTTCCCGTGGTGTTTGGGGCCGTGGCCCTGGGCATGGCGGGGTCCAACTTTGTCAATTCTCAGCTGGTTGAGCGCATCGGCATGCGCCGTCTCAGCCATGGCGCTCTGGTGGGGTTTGTGATCGTCAACGCCGCCCACGCGCTCGCCGCCTTGGCCGGCTTTCAACCTTTGGCCGTGGTGATGTCAGCGATGTTTGTCTCGATCTTTTTGTTGGGCCTGATGGGCTCCAACTTTACCGCCCTGTCGCTAGAGCCGCTTGGCGACATGGCCGGCACCGCCGCCTCGGTGCAGGGCTTCATCTCCACCGTGTTTGCCGGCGCGCTTGGCGGGATCGTCGGGGCGCAGTTCGACGGCACGGCCGCGCCGATGGCCTATGGGTTCTTCGTCCTGTCAGCTTGCGCGCTCGCCACTGTCTTGCTGACCGAGCGCGGGCGCCTGTTTTCAGTCGGCGACGGGCACTAGCTCGCGCGCTCAAGTTTCCCCCCTCAAAAGGCGTCCGTTGACAGGCTGTCTTGCGCAAAGCCGCCGTCCAGCCGCCAGCCCGCATCTGGGCCCTGCGCCAACACCTCGACCAGATAGGGCAACGCCCCCAGCAGCGCCGCATCGAGCCCAAACGGCGGATTGACGATCAGCGCGCCCGCCCCAGCCAGCGGCCCGTCCTGGCCGATCTCGCGCACCCACAGATCGGCCCGCAGAACGCTCTCAGGCGACGCCTCGCGCTCAACCAGGAGCCACTCGGTCAGCCCCACGTCAAAGCGCTCAGCCGCCCACAAGTCGGTGAGCGGTCGCCAGAAAATGTAGGTCGCAGTGGACCAGCGCTCCAGGCCGTCGCGGGCGGCGCGGGCCATGAAGTACATCTCATCGACGTGTTCAAACGAAGGATCGACCAGCACCAGCCCACGCCGCGGCGTCGGCGGCGTCAAGCGTTTCAGCCCGTCATACCCGTCTGCGTGTTCGATCCGCAGGCCGCTGGTTGCCCCATAGACCCGCGCCAGACGGCCAGCGTCTTGAGGGTCAAGCTCGAACGCATGCGCCCGGTCATCAGCGCGCAGCGCCTTGGCGATGAGGCCGGTGGAGCCGGGATAGGCGCTCAAGCTCTGCGCCGCGCCCGCGCCTTGCGCCTCCGAGCCCGCTTGCACCGCCTCAACCGCGGCGCGATAGGGCCCGAGCAGCGCCAGCGCTTCCGGCGGCGGCGTATCGGCCATGATCCGCCCCACGCCCTCGCGCCAGCTTGGTTCAACTGACGCCCTCTCTCCGGTCAGGTCATAGACCCCGCGCCCGGCGTGCGTCTCAATCACGGTGAAGGGCTTGTCCTTCTTAGCCAGATGATCGAGCGCATAGATCAGAACGGCGTGCTTGAGGACGTCGGCAAAGTTCCCGGCGTGAACGGCGCTTGGGTCACTCATGAGCGCGACACATTGTTGGGCCCCTCTGGGGTGGACCCTTCTGGGGTGGGCCGCTCTGGCGATCTGACCTGGGCTTGCCTAGCGTTTGGCCACGGCGCAGGCTCAGCGCCCAGCAAAGGGGACGCGGCGACATGGCCTATGAGACAATTACGTATGACATCGACGGACATGTGGCGACGCTCACCCTGAACCGCCCTGACGTCAAGAACGCCTTCACCATCGACATGGCGCGCGAGATGATCGCCGCCCTAGACGCCGCCGACGCCGACGATCAGGTGCGCGCGATCATTGTTACCGGAGCCGGTTCAGCGTTTTGCGCCGGGGCTGACTTGAGCGAAGGCGCGCGCGCTTTTGATCTCATGCAAAGCATCGTTGCTGAGGGTGATCTGGACTTGTCCGACGTACGCCTGCGCGATTGGGGCGGCATTCTGAATTTGCGCATCTGGAACAATAAGAAGCCTCTGATCGCGGCGGTAAACGGCGCCGCGGTTGGCATCGGCGCCACCATGATCTTGCCAATGGACGTGCGCCTGTGCGCCGATACGGCGCGCTTTGGCTACGTGTTCGCCCGCCGGGGGATCGTCTGGGACGGCTGCGCCAGCTGGTTCCTCCCGCGCGTGGTCGGCATGGGACAAGCGATGGAGTGGGGCCTGACGGGGCGGGTGTTTCCCGCCAGCGAAGCCCATGCCGGCGGCCTGGTGAAGGCGCCCCTGGCGCCAGACGCCCTGATGGACGCCGCTCGCGCCATCGCCCAGGAAATCGCAGACAATTGCGCGCCGGTGTCAGTGGTCATCAACCGCCAGATGGCCTGGCAAATGCTGACAGAGGCTCACCCCATGGCCGCCCATCGGCTGGAAAGCCCGGCCATCGCGCTGGCTGGCGCCGGGCCAGACGCGCGCGAGGGCGTCATGGCGTTCCTGGAAAAGCGCCCGGCCGACTTTCCCGGCAAGCCCAGTACCGACATGCCCGCCTACTATCCCTGGTGGACCGAAGAGGCCTACTAGGCGTCAGGTCACCTGCCCCCGCCTCCCATGGCTCTAAGACTGGACATCCCATGATCCGACTTGCCGCGCCCACCGACGCACCAGGGCTTTTGGCCTTGGGCGAAGAGACCGGCATGTTTGTCGGCGATGAGCTTGAAAGCTTGGCGCACATGCTCGACGCCTATTTTCAAGACGCGCCGCAGCAAACACGACAAGAGGGCGGCGCGGAGGTCTTGGACGGCCAAGAAGTCTGGCTGGTTGACGAGGATGCAGGACTTCGCGGCGCCGCCTATCTGGCGCGCGAGATGATGGCGCAAGGGGTTTGGAACCTCTTGTTCCTGGGCGTGCAGAAAAGCGCCCGTCGCGGCGGGCGCGCCGCCGCCCTGGTCGCACGCGCAGAAGCGCTCGCGCGTGCGGCCGGCGCGCGCATACTGATCGTTGAAACCTCCAGCGACCCCGCCTTCGGTCCCGCCCGTCAGCTCTATCTCGATGCCGGCTACGACCAAGAGGCCCGCATCCGGGCCTTCTACACCGCGGCAGAAGACAAGATCGTGTTTCGCAAGGCGCTTACCTAGCGCCCGCCGCCGACTAAGCCGCGCCCGCCTGAACCGGCGAAGGCGGGGTCTTCCAGGCTCGTGTCGCGTCGCAGGCGCCGGCTAAGGCCGCCAGGAGGGTGAACGCGACCACAGATTGCACCGACAAGGCGGTCATGTCGGTCGGCGGAGGCGCGGTCAGGTGCACCGCTTCAAGGCCCGCCAAGGCGAGCAAGAGCGCGATCGGCGCCACGCGGCCCCACACGCCGCGCGGCCGGGTCGCGGCGAGGTAAAGCGCAAAGCCGGCGAACAAGACCCCGCCCTCCAGCGCCAGCGTCGCGCCCGGATTGTTCCACAAGCCCAAGCCCACCTTCGGCCCGCCCGGCCACAACGGAAGATCAGGGACGTGCACCAGAAG
>CAYGQB010000227.1:0-4167 GCA_964351895.1 uncultured Caulobacterales bacterium | reverse complement strand
CCCTTTGCCGACGCCTGCATTCTGCTGACTGACGCCACGCCAGACGCGCTAGAGCCGACGCGGGCGTCGTCTTGATCCACGACGCGCTGGCCGCGCAAGCGGGCCTTGAGCGCCGACCAGACGCGCCGTCGAGATTTGGCTTCAAGTCGGGTGGGCCCAAATCAGGTGGGGGACGATGAGCGACTCGGTCTGGGATCACGCCCCCAGCCCGGCGCGCCGAGCCCGTTCGCCCAGAACTGGCCCCAGACCCAGGCCTGGCCCAAAACCAGCGACGGTCGCAGATGCGCTGACGTGGGGCGAACGCGGCCTCATCCTTGTTGCCCTGTTCTTGTTCTCTGAAGCCCTCTTGGGTCCGCTCCTGGCGCCGGACGGCAATGACGAGGCATCCGTCATTCTGCGCCTCATGTGGCTGCCGGTGTACGGCTTCACCGCGCTGTTGGCGCTGGCTTACGCCCCGTCTGTGGCGCGCGCCGGGCTGGCGGCTTGGCCGGTGTGGCTGGCGGTCGCGGTGGCGCTGGCGTCAGCCTCCTGGTCGATCGAGCCGGACGTCAGCCTGCGCCGCGCCATCGCCCTGGCCATGACGACGCTCTTTGGCGTGGTCTTGGCGGCGCGCCTGTCGTGGCGGTCCTTGGCGCAGGCCCTGGGGGCCGTGTTTGCAGTGATCGCGGTCATGTGTGTGATCGCCGCCCTGGCGGCGCCGGGCTTTGGGGTGGAGACAGAAATCCACACCGGGGCCTGGAAGGGCGTCTTCGTGCAAAAGAACACCATGGGCGCCTACATGGCGCGCGGCTTTGTGGTGTTCGTCGCGGCGGCGCTCCTCGATCGCACGCGCGCGCGCCTGTGGATCGCCTTTGCGGTGCTGGCCGCGCTTCTGGTCTTGGCGTCGACCTCCAAGACGTCGCTGGTGGGGCTGCTCACGGGCGCCTCGATCATGGCCTACGTCGCCGTGGTGCGGCGTGGGCCGGTGATCGCGCTGACGGTGACGCTGGGGGCGCTGGTCGGCGGCGGCCTGGCCGCCTTCATCCTGGTGCTGGCGCCTGATCTGGTGGTGTCGATCATTGGCCGCGATGTGACGCTGACCGGGCGCACGGACATCTGGGAGGCGGCGGGGCGCGCTTTCGACGCCCGGCCGTGGCTTGGCTATGGCTATGAGGTGTTCTGGCGCGATCCGCTGGGCCCGGCCTACTGGGTGCGCACGGCGACCGATTGGCCGGTGCCGACGGCCCACAATGGCTGGCTGGAGACGGCGCTCTCGTTGGGCGCGGTCGGGCTGGCGGCGGCGGTGCTGGCGACGGCGATTGGGCTGGGCGCGGCGCTGATGCGCATCGGTCGGGGACGGGTGGTCTATTTGGCCCTGCCGCTGATGGCGCTGTTTATTGTGTTCAGCCTGTCTGAGAGCACGGTCTTGGCGCGCAACAGCCTGGTCCATGTCTTGTTCACGGTGCTCATCGCCAAGCTGTTGGCGGGCCATCGTCATGACGAGATCGGCGACGCCTAGCGCGCGGTCAACGTCTAGCGCGCGGGGGCGGGCCGCCCGGCGTCCGGGTCGGCGATCGCAGCCGCGCCATAGAAGCGCGGCGGCTGCAAAAACCACAAGAATTTGCCTAGCCCGACCAGGGCGCGATTGAGGTGGCGCGCTGCGATCGGGCGCCCGGCGACAGTCATGATCAGACCGCTGACGCCATAAAGGCCAAGTTGCGCCAGGCCCACACCCATGTGGCGCGCCACATCCAGGCGGCGCGGCGGGTCGGCGGCGAGCGCGTCTTGCGCCGGGGTCTGGCCGAACGCCAGGTTGCGCCGCCAAATATAGCGCAGCGATTGGCGCGCGGCGGGCACCTCTTCGCGCACGACCGCACCCTGCGACCAGCCCAAGACAGCGCCCGCCCGGAGCGCTGCAGCAAAGAAGGCGTCGTCCTCGCCGCCGGTTTCATTGCAGGCCGGGTCAAACGGCGGGTCGGGCAGGGCCAGGGCGGCCCGATGAATGAGGCAGTTGCCCGTCGCGTGCGCTGTCGTGATCAGCGTGTCTTTGCCCATCTCCGGGCGGGTGTGCAGATCAGCGAGGAGCCCCGCCCACGGCCATTCGGGGTCTGGGGCGACGGCGCGTTGGGGGCCAAACACGATGTCGGCTTGAAGGCGCGCCTGGGTCTCCAGGATTGCCGCCAGCCAGCCTGGTTCGGCAATCTGATCATCGTCGAGAAACAGAGCAAAGGGCTCGGACGCGGCGGCGAAGGCGGCGTTGCGCGCGTTGGCGACGCCTGGCGCTGGAGCGTGAACACAGGTCAAAGGCGCCGGCGCCTCGCGCGCCAAGGCTTCCAGAACATCGCGGGCCGAATGATCGGGGCAGTTGTCGACCACCACCACTCTGGCGCGCGCCAGAGCGTCTCCTTGCGCAAACACTGACCGGCACGCCGCCGCAATCGCGGCAGGGCGGCGAAAGGTCGGGATCATGACGGCAACGTCGCGCCCGCTCATGCCGCTGCGTCCCGCCGCGCCTGCGACAGGGCGTCAAACGCCTCCGACACCGGCGCGATCTGCACGCCCAAGTCGGTGGCTGCGGCCACGGCGCGCGACAAGAGCTGCGGCGTGCAGCCCCAGGCGCTGGGGGCTTGGCGCACGTCGTGGGTGAAGACGATGAGCCAGCCGCCGCGGTGCGCAACCGCTTTGAGATCGTGCGCTACAGGGGTGGCGTCGAACGCCGAACCGCTTGCCCCGTCGCCGGCCAGCAGCGTCGACTTGAGCAGGAGGCGATCACAGCCGGCGCGATTGACGCCCGCGCGCACGCCGCGCAGCGTCTCATAGTGCGCGCCCAGGCGCACCTTGGCCTCGGGCGACGCTTCGCCATAGGGAAACGCAAAGGCGCGCGGGGGCGCGCCGGTCAGCTGGGTGAGCCAGGCGCGATTGCGCGCCGCGTCGGTTTCCACGTCATCCGGATCGGCGGCCGCCGCATCCAGATGCGACGCCGTATGACAGCCCAGCTCATGGCCGCGCTCGGCCAACGCAATCAGGTCGTCTTCACAGGCGTGACGGCCCAGGTGATTGTCAATGCCGGCCAGATCTTGGCTGACATAGTAGGTGGCGCGCGCGTCCGCCCGCTCCAAAATGTAGGCCCCCGCCTTGGCCGCGCTTAAGGGCGCGTCGTCAAAGGTAAAGGACACCATCGGCTGATCGCTGGCCACGCTCACGCGGTCGCACGCGCGCGCCTGGCGCATGCGGCGGGCGAGCTTAGCCAGCGGCGAACGGCGGGGCTGGTAGATCACCGCACCGCCTCGCCATACCAGCTGGCCCGCCACAGCTTGAGAGCCGCCAAGCGCACCGCCTCGGGGGCCAGGCGCATCTGGCTGGCGGCGCTGAACGCTGGGCGCAGCCGCGACAAGGCCGGCGCACGCGCAAAGGCGCGCGCGGCTCGATAGATCGGCATTTGGGCGGCGACGTCCGGGTGGGCGGCGGCGAAGCGGGCGAAGTTGGACGCGGAACTGGCGAAGCGCTCCAGGATCGCCGCGTCAGGGTTGAGCCCGCCATGCTCGGAGGCGACGTCGCAGTGGGCGATGGGATAGGCCCGCGCCACGCGCGCCGCCCACTCCACATCTTCCCAGCCCCAGCCTGAAAAGCCCTCGTCGAACGGGTGCGCCAAGACAATGTCGCGGCGCACCAGCAGATTGCTGGTCGCCAGGTGGCGCGCGGGGTGGCGTTGACGCACGGCGGCGGGCGGACAATCGCCGCGCCGAGCGAGGGCGGCGTGCAGGCCGGCGCCTGCGTCTGGTCCAAGCTGAAAACCGCCAAAGGCGATGGGCGGGGCGGTCTCATCGATGATCTTTAACCACTGAGCCAGAAAGTCTGGATCGCGCGGGACCATGTCGGCGTCCAGGAACAAGATCCAAGCGCCTCCGGCGACTTGGGCGAGCCGATTGCGGGCCCCGGCGCGGCCGCGATTGAAGCCGTCCGCGATCAAGGTGACCGGGGAAGCGCAGCTGGCGCAGGCGTCTGCAATGGCAGCGCCCGCGCGCGGATCGCCATGGGCGTCATCGAGCACGACCAGCGACACCGAAGCTGGCGCGGGCAGGGCGCGTCGGGCCGCGTCTAGCGCGCTCAGAAGCGGGCGCGGGGCGGCCTCATAGGCGGGAACGGCGACGGTGAGGAGCGTGCGCGGCGCGCCAGGTCTCTTGGTGT
>CAYGQB010000226.1:0-4180 GCA_964351895.1 uncultured Caulobacterales bacterium | reverse complement strand
GAAGGCTTCGAGGGCGCGAACCTTTCCGAATACGCCTCATTCGAAACCGTGTGCGAGCTTGCCGATTTCATCGAGGAGCATGGCGAGCTTGGCGGCAAACTCTACCGGCATTTCGGCGATGACCTTGAGCAGGCGCGCGCCGCCTTCGAGGACTATGCAGGCGAATATCGCAGCGCCGCAGACTTCGCCGAGAGCCTCCATGAGGACACCGGCACGGAGATACCGGAGAGCCTTCGCTACTACATCGACTGGCAGGCGCTGGCCCGCGACATGGCGCTGAATGGCGAGATCATGGTCTTCCAGACGGGCTTCGATGAAGTCCATATCTTCTGGTCGCGATAAGGGAGGGCTTCGACATGACTCCCGAAACCACCCGCTTCCGTTTCACCGTGGAAGAACTGCAGCAGGCTGACGACTGGTCAGAAGGCTTCTGCCTTGCCTGCCGCACTCCGCGCGAGTGCTGCGAACCCGATGCGAGCGCCTACCGTTGCGACGAATGCGGCGAACATGCCGTGTACGGCCCGCACTGGATCGCGATTGCCGGACTGTTCAAGGAGGGCGCGGCATGACGTTTACGCAGCGCTTCCAGACCTTCGTTTGCGAGGGCGACAGCATCACCTGCGAGGCCCAAGGCTTCGAGATCATCGCGCGGATTGTGCGCGATGATTGCGGAGATGCACCGGATGAGCGCCAGGTCGGATTCTGGCCTTCACTCTACAAGGACGCGCCGGGGTTCGTCGGAGCTGGCCCGAACCATCGCGAGCGGTTCGCTCAGGCACAGACCCGCGCGGAAGCCGTCATGGAGGCATGGCGCAGGGATGAATGGTTCTATTGCGGGATCGTTCTGTCCGTGGCGCTGGAAGGCGTCACGCTGGACGCCCATGCCGCCAGCCTTTGGGGCATCGAAGCCAACTATCCGGATGGCGATAACGCCTACCTGACGCAGGTCGCGCAGGAACTTCTGCCCGAGGCGCTGGACGCAGGCCGCGCCGCCGCCCGCCGCCTTTGCGCGGCGCTGGAAACCAGCGGGGCGCGCGCCTGACGGTGCGCCCCCAATCTCAAAACCCCACATTCAACAAGGAGCCAGATCATGGCCCAGCCCATTCTCAAATCCATCCCCCTGTCCGAGCTTCGGATCAGCAAACTGAACATGCGTCACAGCCGGAAGAAGCCGGACGTGTCGGATATATTGCCATCCATCCGCGAAAGTGGAATTCGCCAGACTTTGCTCGTTCGCAAGGAAGGCGATCACTATGGCGTCGTTGCCGGACGGCGGCGCTATTTCGCCCTCAAAGAGATCGAGAAGGAGACGGGCGAAACCCCGCTTGTTCCTTGCGCGATCATGGCCGAGGAAGACGCCGCCAGCGCCATTGCTGCGTCCGTCATCGAGAATGTCGGACGCCTGCCAGCGTCTGAAATGGAGCAGTACACCGCCTTCAAACGCCTGCACGATGAGGGGCGCAGCGTGGACGAAATCGCGTCCTTCTTTGGCGTCACCGAGCTTCTGGTGCGCCGCGTTCTGGCGCTCGCCTCGCTCGCTGAACCCATCCGAAAACTCTACGTCGAGGACGAGATCGACCGCGAGACAATCCGCGCCCTGACGCTCGCCACTGAGGACCAGCAGGCCGAATGGCTGCGCCTCTATGAAAGCGAGGACGAACGCGCACCACGGGGCCGGAACTGCAAGGCCTGGATCACCGGCGGCGCGGTGATCACCACCGACAAGGCCCTGTTCAACATCGCCGATTATGACGGCCAGATCACCGCCGACCTGTTCGGCGAGCATGGCGTGTTCGCCGATCCCGAAGCCTTCTGGAAGGCGCAGTCTCCTCCGCGTGGCCGCTTCAAATCCTACTACGCTGTCTAACGTGTAAAGTCAGAAGCGATCACATGCCTGTCATGGAAATGCTATATATCATGCCCTTTAAATGCCACATGGCGAAGGGGTATTGATTTCTTGCAAGGGTCGGAACATTGAAAGTTACGCGAAGAATTGCTGCCCACGGCGGATATGAACCACTCGCCTCGAAGTTTTCCAATTATCTTTCGAGCAAACAGGGCGCCTTCCTTCAAAGACAAGCGCTTAGATACATACAGTCTTCTGCTCTCGCCCGTGTTAATTGGCAGCGTAATGCTGACGGGAGTTTCTCCGGTAAGTACAGCTATCCAGGCCACCGGGTGATGAAAGGTACGATTGTTGAATTGAAACCGTCTGCTGACCGGCAGGGGGCAGTTCTTACCTTGCGTTCTACAACTTTCAATTCTTTGGGTTTGTGGATATTGTCGCCCATGATGATCGTATTGCCTCCAACAATAGTCGTTTTCCTAACAATTATTATTGGAACCAGGCTGGCTATGCCCAGTCATGCTAATGAAATTTCGGCGGCACTAAAGGCGTTATAGGAAATCTTTCGGAAACGGCGCAGCCTCCACCCACAAAAAAGAAAAGATTCCACGTCGCCTCCCTGTTCGAAGCGTTTGGCGTGTCAGCCGAGGCGCGGCGCAACACTGATGCCTACCGGCTTTGCGAAATCTTTGCCGCCTTGCTCGCCATGTCAGACGAGGAAGTCATGGAGGTTCTGGCCTTCGCCATGGCGCAGACGCTGGAAGCAGGCGGGCCGGTTGTCGAGGCCGTGCTGCATGTCTGCGAGACGGATTTGCATGCGTACTGGAAGCCGGAACCGGCCTTCTTCGACCTCCTGCGAGACAAGCGCGCAATCAATGCCATGGTCGCGGATATTGGCTCGAAATCGCTCGCGGAAAGCTGCGCCAGCGACACCGCCAAGGTGCAGAAGCAGGTCATCGGCAACCGGATCATGGGCAATGGCTGCGAACCAAGTCCCGACTGGCGGCCCACATGGATGCAGGTGCCGCCAGCCCGCCTTGTCGAGGGTGCAGGTTCCCCGCCCGCCGACGCATGGGCGCGGATTGCGGGCCTGTTCGAGCGCGGCGAACACATTGATGAGGACCGGCCGCAGGCCTTCGATCAGCCACACGCCGCCTGACCTTTCAGTCTCCTCGTCAGGCGGATGACGGAGCCGCCCGGTGACAGTCGCCGGGCGGTTTCAACCTTCTCTGTCGTCGTTCATCGGTGACAGTGATGTGACGATGCCTTTTGCCACTTTTCGACGTCCTTCCGTACAATAAATTCAGTCCCCACCGTCATTCTCTGGCGATGCACATCGATCATTTCCTCAACAACGATATGCATCAAGGCCCTGTAGGTGCCTTCTAGCGGGACACCATGCGGGATCGAATTGCCTTCGTCGTCTAAAAATTCTGGCCAAACCATGTAGATTTGGAACTTCTGATCACCGGGCAGATCATCATCCGCTGCATAGCGCAGGTCCCAGTGAATCCCGTTGAACGGATGAGTAGAGCGAGTGCTATCGCTCAACGGAAATATTTCGATTTCAGCTTCAAAATTGTGTTTGTGTTTTCCGAAGATGCTGTTCGTCATTTTACTTCTCGCCACAATTCATCGTCGCTCTGAATAGCTAATACGACCGACTTTGCGCGCTCTTCGATGCCCGTCCGATATGACAAACCCATGTGATCCGTTTCTATCTGAACTAGGTACCTTGCAACGTTTTCAATACTTTCTCCTTGGCGGCACATGCCTGCTGCGTGAAGCAGGTACCCATCGTATTCGTCGGCAAACGGCTTTCCCTCCCAGTTTTCGCCATCCGCCAATAAGCCAATCGGGTCCCATTTCGACCAGCCAATGTCGCGGAGTCTGGATAGTCTAATCTTCGGTCTCGGGTTCATTCTTTGATCTCTACTCGATAATGCGCAGGCTGGCTATTTGGTGAAACATGGACATTTTGCCGATCTGAACGGGGTCTCGCAGGGTCTTCCGAAATGTCGGCCAGCGTTGGTCCATCCGTTTCCGAATGATGCGCTCCGAACCCCTTGTTCCCGTCTCATGCCGTGTGACCTGGACGACGCCTGTCGGGCCTTGAAACCGGCCCTTGCGAAGAATTTTCCCCTGCGTGTTCCACGCATTCCTCGCGGATCAAAATTCTTCTCCGGACCGGTGCTCCGCTGCGCTACGCCCGCGAGCGGTTCAGGCCCGCCCTGCGCCGCCCGAGCGGTCCGGCGTCGACGGGGACAAGGGGCCCCCTCAGACACATGGAAACGAAAGGAACCACACCATGGCCAACGCACTCGGATATGTCAG
>CAYGQB010000225.1:816-4200 GCA_964351895.1 uncultured Caulobacterales bacterium | reverse complement strand
GTCTTCAGGCAGTTCGAGGTCTTCAGGCGGCTCGGGAGGCGCCGTGTCCGCTTGAGCTGGGCCAGATGCGCCGCCCTCAAACGCCACAGGCGCGCGTTCGCAGCGCACCCGCCCGGCCGGCGCCTCCACAAAGCCTGCAATGATGCGCAATAGCGTTGATTTGCCGGAGCCATTGGGCCCGCGCACCTCAAGGGCCGCGCCCGGTTCAAGCGTGAACGAAAGCCCCGAGGCCAGCCGTCGCCCACCCCGCGCCACCGCCAGATTGTCCACGATCAGGCGCGTGCGATAATCAGCCACGCGCCCAATCCGCCATCCAAGACGTTCCTCTGATGGACCCGGCGCGCCCGGCGCCTATACTCGCGCGCGACTCACCTCGCCGCCGTGCAGGCTCGCTTGGCGCCGGGTCCGCCTTACCGGCGGCTCCGTCGACAACATCTTCAGCCTCGCCGACTTCACAAAGGGATCGTTCGCCCATGGCCTCTCTCGACTCATTCTCTTGCCGACGCGATCTCACCGTCGCCGGCCGCACCTACGCCTACTATGATTTGAAAGTCGCTGAGGCGAACGGTCTCGCCGGCGCCGCCTCATTGCCCAAATCCCTGAAAGTGCTCTTAGAAAACCTCCTGCGCAACGAAGACGGCCGCACCGTCACCAAGGCCGACATTGAGGCCATCGCCGCCTGGACCAACGACAGGGGCGCCGCCGGCCACGAAATCGCCTACCGCCCGGCGCGCGTCCTGATGCAGGACTTTACCGGTGTTCCCGCCGTCGTCGACCTGGCCGCCATGCGCGACGCCACGACGGCCATGGGCGGCGATCCCAAGCAGATTAACCCGCTGGTGCCGGTTGATCTGGTGATCGATCACTCGGTCATGGTCGACTTTTTTGCCGGCGCCGACAGCTTCGCCAAGAACGTGGAGCTTGAGTATGAGCGCAATGGCGAGCGCTATCGCTTTCTAAAGTGGGGCGCCTCGGCGTTTGACAATTTCCGCGTGGTGCCGCCGGGCACCGGCATTTGCCACCAGGTCAATCTGGAGCATCTGGGCCAGACGGTGTGGACCAAGGACGAGGATGGGACGACCTACGCCTTCCCCGACACCTGCGTGGGCACCGACAGCCACACCACCATGATCAATGGCATCGCCGTTCTGGGCTGGGGCGTGGGCGGCATCGAGGCCGAAGCGGCCATGCTCGGCCAGCCGATTTCCATGCTGATCCCGGAAGTCATCGGCTTTGAGGTCACCGGCAAGCTGCCCGGCGGCGCGACGGCGACCGACCTGGTGTTGACCGTCACCCAGATGCTGCGCGCGCGCGGCGTGGTCGGCAAGTTTGTGGAATTCTACGGCCCAGGCCTGGACGCCCTGTCGCTGGAAGACCGGGCGACGATCTCCAACATGGCGCCCGAGTATGGCGCAACGTGCGGCTTCTTCCCGATCGACGAGGCGACGACCACCTACTTGCGCGCCACGGGCCGCGAGGAAGAGCGCGTCGCCCTGGTTGAAGCCTACGCCAAGGCCAACGGCTTCTGGCGCACCGCCGACGCCATGGTCTTCACCGACACGATGAGCCTCGACCTTTCAACCGTCGTGCCCTCGCTCGCCGGGCCCAAGCGCCCGCAAGACCGGGTCACGCTGGACGACGCCTCTTCAGCCTTCGCCACCGCCCTGTCGCAAGAATTTGGCGTCTCTGACACCAATGCGGCCTCCAAGCGCGCGCCGGTGGACGGGGCTGAGTACACCATCGGCCATGGCGACGTGGTGATCGCCGCCATCACCTCGTGCACCAACACATCTAACCCCAGCGTGCTGATCGCCGCCGGCCTGTTGGCGCGCAATGCACTGAAACGCGGCCTGACCAAGAAGCCATTTGTGAAGACGTCGCTGGCGCCGGGCAGCCAGGTGGTCACCGACTATCTGGCCAAGGCCGGCCTGCAAGACGATCTCGATGCGCTGGGCTTTAATCTCGTGGGCTATGGCTGCACCACGTGCATCGGCAACTCAGGCCCGTTGCCGCCGCCCATCTCTAAGGCGATCAACGAAAACGGCGTCATCGCCTGCTCGGTCTTGTCGGGCAACCGCAACTTTGAAGGCCGGGTCAGCCCGGACACGCGGGCCAATTATTTGGCCTCGCCGCCGCTGGTGGTCGCCTACGCCATCGCCGGCTCCATGAACGTTGATCTTACGCAAGACCCCATCGGCTATGACGACGACAATAACCCGGTGTTCTTGTCGGAGATTTGGCCCTCCTCGCAGGAGATCGCCGAGGTGGTCCACGCCTCGATCACGCCGCAGATGTTCGCCACACGCTACGCCAATGTGTTTAAGGGCGACGAGAAGTGGCAGGCGATCAACGCCCCGTCCGGCTTGACCTACGCCTGGGACAACACCTCCACCTATGTGCAGAACCCGCCCTTCTTTGCCGACGTGGCAGGACCCGGCGGCGAGCTGGCGGACGTGGAAGGGGCGCGCATTCTCGGCCTGTTTGGCGATTCCATCACCACAGACCACATCTCCCCGGCCGGTGCGATCAAGGCGGCCAGCCCCGCCGGCGCCTATCTGATGAAGGCCGGCGTCACGGCGGTCGATTTCAACTCCTACGGGGCGCGGCGCGGCAATCATGAGATCATGATGCGCGGCACCTTCGCCAACATCCGGATCAAGAACCAGATGCTGGACGGCAAGCAGGGCGGCTACACGCTCTACGCCCCGACCGGGGAAGAGATGCCGATCTATGACGCGGCCATGAAGTATCAGGCCGACGGCACGCCGCTGGTGGTGTTCGCCGGCAAGGACTATGGCATGGGCTCGTCGCGCGACTGGGCGGCCAAGGGTACGCGCCTTTTGGGCGTCAAGGCGGTTGTGGCCCAGAGCTTTGAGCGCATTCACCGCTCCAACCTCATCGGCATGGGCGTGTTGCCCTTGCAGTTTGAAGAGGGAACCAGCTGGGATGGGCTTGGGCTGACGGGATCTGAGACGGTCGCCGTGCGCGGCGTGCCCGCTCTGAAGCCGCGCGCGACCTTGACCGTCGCTGTCACCCGCGCGGACGGATCAACTGAGGAGATCCCAGTTCGGGTGCGGATCGACACCGACAATGAGCTGGAATACTTCATCAATGGCGGCATCTTGCAGTACGTGCTGCGCAACCTCGCCGCCGCCTAGCGCCGGGCCTGGCTCCCGCCCCCGCCACGCCCTTCACGGCGCGGGCGGGGGCGGGTCGCGCTTGCGGCGCTGACGCAAGCGTCACGGGCATGTGATTGGCGGGTGTGCGCCCGGCCCGCATACCTTGTGGCGCATGACCTTTCGCCCCCTCACGTCTGGAATGCTCGTCGCCGCGCTCTCGGCCGCCCTGTCGGTGGGGGTTGTGTCGGCGGGGGCTGTGTTGGCG
>CAYGQB010000225.1:0-806 GCA_964351895.1 uncultured Caulobacterales bacterium | reverse complement strand
TAGGCGTGTCGGCGCGCACGGTGTGCAAGTGGCTGCGCCGGCATCGCGAGGAAGGGGGCGCCGGGCTTGAGACCCGCTCCTCGCGCGCCCACACCCATCCCCACGCCACGCCGGCGGCCTGGATCACCATGGTGGAGCGTCTGCGCCGGCTGCGGCTGACGGCGTTTCAGATCGCCAAGCGCCTCAGCCTGGCCCGCTCCACGGTCTCAGCGATCTTGGCGCGTCTCGGCCTCGGCCGCCTGAACGCCTTGGAGCCCAAGCCGCCGGTGGTGCGCTATGAGCGCGCCGCACCCGGCGACCTCATCCATCTGGACATCAAGAAGCTGGCGCGCTTTGACCGCCCCGGCCACCGGGTCACCGGCACGCGCTCCGGCCAGAACGCCAATGTGGGCTACGACTTCGTCCACGTCTGCGTCGACGACCATTCGCGCGTGGCCTACGTGGAGGTGCTCGGCGATGAAAAGGGGGTCACCTGCGCGGGCTTTCTGATCCGGGCCCTGAAATGGTTTCGCGCCCGCGGCGTCACCGTGGCCCGCGTCATGACCGACAACGGCTCAGGCTACATCTCAAAACGCTTTGCCCGCGTCCTGCAGTGGGCCGGCGCGCGTCACGTCCGCACCAAGCCCTACACCCCAAAAACCAACGGCAAAGCCGAACGCTTCATCCAAACGCTCATGCGCGAGTGTGCCTACTCCTTCACCTATCCCAGCGCCGACGCCCGCGCCGCAGACCTGCCGCGATGGCTCACCCACTACAACGCCAAGCGCCCCCACGGCGGCATACAACACCAGCCGCCACTCTCACGC
>CAYGQB010000224.1:0-4229 GCA_964351895.1 uncultured Caulobacterales bacterium | reverse complement strand
GGTTCTTGGCCTGCGCGCCTTAGGCCCGGCGCTGTCTCCGTTCAACGCCTTCTTGATCTTGACCGGCATCGAAACGCTGCCGCTGCGCATGGCGCGCCATGTCGAGAGCGCCGAAACGGTGGCGCGTCACCTGGCGCAGCATCCCAAGGTGGCGTGGGTGTCCTACGCCGGCCTTGAGAGCGACCCTGGCTTTGCCCTCAAGCAGCGCTACGCCCCCAAGGGCGCCGGTGCGGTCTTCACATTTGGCGTTGGCGGCTATGAGGCGGGCGTTGCGGTCGTGGACAGCGTGCGTCTCTTCAGTCACCTGGCCAATGTCGGCGACGTACGCAGCTTGATCATCCACCCCGCCTCCACCACCCATCGCCAGCTCACGCCTGAGCAAAAGCAAGCCGCTGGCGCCGGCGAAGACGTGGTGCGCGTCTCGATCGGTCTGGAAGACACAGCCGATCTGATCGACGATCTCGATCAGGCCCTGGCGCGCACCTAGCGCGCGCCTCGCCAGCTTGGGGCGTTGTCGACGTCCTAAGCTGGCACATCGGCCGCCGACGGCGGCTTGGGCGACTAGGGCCTTCATCGGATCTCCAAACGCATTCGCCCGCCTGTGGGACAACAGGCGGGCGAACATGTGGACGTTTGGGGGAAGTGGCGCGCCTGGCTGCGGGACAACAGACAGGCGCGCCGGTGTGCCACGCGCGCAGGAGAGAGAGATAGGGACAGCCCGCGTGTTCAACGAGATATAGCAAGGCTCGCGCCAGAGGGGAATCAAGTTTGGAAAAAATCGCCCAAAAAGCGAATTTCGCCTGCAAGTCCCTGATCAATATGCACCAAGCGCCCCTGTCAGCGGGCCAGGTGCGCAGCGTCTAGACAGGCTCAAGCAAGCAGCCCTGAGCCCGACCCATGTGAGGCACATTGCGCCGGCCGATACGGGGTCCAAAAAAGACAGCCCTGAGCCCGGCCCATGTGTGCGCAGCGATACGGGGTCCAAAAAAATACAACCCTGAGCGCGACCCATGTGAGGCGCGAGAGCGCCGAGACGGGGTCAAAAAGCATGGTGCCCCCGGTCCGACTCGAACGGACACTCCCGAAAGAAACGGATTTTGAATCCGTCGCGTCTACCAGTTCCGCCACGGGGGCTTGCGCGGCGACACAATAGCGATGCCGGCGCGTCAATCAATGGGGACAAGGCGTGAGCGAGCGACGCCGGGTCGGCGCGGCGCGCGCGTCCTGGTGCGACTTGTGCTAGCGCAGTAGAGGTTGCTTCGTTAGACCCCGGCGCCAACGCCATCACTTACCCGCCCGACACACCGGTTGTGCACGCGCACCTTGCCAAGGCAGATCCATGACAATGACTTCAGCCGCCGAGCCAGCTGAAACCGCCCCGGCCGAGAGCCTGATTGAAACCATCGAGCGTCTGGCGCTACAGGCCGAACCTGAGGGCATGACGCTGCGGGAGCTGTCGGCGACGCTGGGCGAGCGCGCGTTCGGCGCGGTGCTGTTCGCGCTCGCTCTGCCGTGCTGCATTCCGTTTCTTTACGTTGTGCCTCAGATCGTCGCCGTGCCAATGGCCGTGTTTGCAGGTCAGATGGCAATCGGCCGCGGCCAGCCGTGGTTGCCGGCGCGGCTGGCGGATCGGCGCATCGATCGGGACGGTCTGGTGCGCATGGCGCAAGGGGGGCGGCGGTTCTTTGGCTGGGCCGAAACGCTGGCGCGACCGCGTCTCCTTGCCCTGTCCTCGCCGGTTGCTGAACGCGTCGTGGGCGTTTTCCTCACCCTGTTCTGTGTGTCCATCCTCACCCCGATCCCGGGCACCAACACGGTGCCGGGATTTGCCGTGGCGCTGGTGGCCTTGGGTCTCTTAGAGCGCGACGGGCTGTTGATCCTGGCGGGGCTGGTGATTGGTACGGCCTGGATTGGTCTTCTGGTGTTCGGCGCTGTGTTCCTCGGCACACAGGGTGTTTCAGCCGTGTTTGACTGGGTCCAGGCGTCGCTTGCCGGGGGCTGACCCCCGCGACCGGTCGCCGCGCCCGTCTTTCAACAGCCGCAATGGCGGTTATCCTGTCAGACGATGATGACTAACTCGCGCTCTCTTGCCGCCACGGCGTGGCGCTTCTGGCCCGCAGCGGCCGGGGTCGCTTCTGCGGGCATGCTGGTGATCGCGCACGGTTTTGAACGCTTGGCGCAGCTGGAGCCGTGCGCCCTGTGTCTGCGCCAACGTGAAGTCTACTGGGCCGCCCTGGCTGTTGCGGCTGTCGGCGCCCTCTTCTGGATGCGCCGCCCTGGCGGGCCGTCAGCGCGCGCCGTGGACGCCATCTTGGGCGGCGTGTTCCTCACCGGAGCGGTTGTGGCCGGCTATCACGCGGGCGTTGAATGGGGCTTCTGGGAGGGACCTCCAGGCTGTTCAAGCTCTGATCTCGCCAATTTCACATCGGACGATCTCTTCGACCCTGCCCCGCCTGTGGCGTGCGATGTGATCCCGTGGAGCTTTGCTGGCTTGTCGATGGCCGGCTGGAACGTCTTGATCTCCATCGGCTTGGCCGCGTGCAGCTTTGTCGCCGCATCGCGCAGCCTGGGCGGTGTTTTGGACGATCCTGCGACATGACCGGCCCGACCGATCAACGCCCCTCGCCCGCGCTCGTGAGCGCCTCTCAGGCTGATGTCGCATCACCCGAGACGCCCGCGACCGTGGACACGCCCGGCCTTCCCGGCGACGGCGGCAAGTCGCGCCGCGTGGAAGAGATGCTGCGCGTCGATCACGCCGGCGAGTATGGGGCGGTGGCGATCTATCGCGGTCAGCGCGCCGTGTTCGAGAACGCGCCTGGGCGCGGTCGGATCGCGCGTCAGCTGGCTGAGATGGAAGCTGACGAACAAGCTCACCTTGACGCCTTTGACGCGCTGTTGGCTGAGCGTGTTGTGCGCCCCACAGCCCTGATGCCGGTGTGGAACGCGGCCGGGTTTGCGCTTGGCGTGGCCACCGCCCTGATGGGCGAAAAGGCGGCCCACGCCTGCACCGAAGCGGTCGAGAGCGTAATCGAAGGCCACTATGGGGCGCAGGTGCGCGAACTTGAGCGCCACGACGAACCCGAGCTGGCCGAGACATTCGAACGATTTCGCGCTGAAGAAGTGGCGCACAAGGACTTGGCCGTCGCCGAAGGCGCGCGCGAGGCGCCCGGCTACCCCGTCTTGTCGCGCGTGATCAAGGCCGGCTGTCGACTGGCGATCCGGGTGTCAGAGAAGATCTAGCGCGGATGCGCGCGAGGCGACTGCTAGTCTTCCAGTTCAGCGTCCCAGTAGAGAAAATCCATCCAGGAGGCGTGCAGGTGATTGGGCGGGAAGCGCCGTCCAATGGCTTGCAGCTCATACATGGTCGGGCGGCGCGGGGGCCTGATCGGGAACATGCGCGCTTCTCGCGGCGTGCGTCCGCCCTTGGCCAGATTACAGCTCGAACAGGCCGCCACGATGTTGCGCCAGGTTGTGCGCCCACCTTTTGAACGCGGCATGACATGGTCGAAGGTAAGGTCTCGCTTTTGCTCGTCGCCGCAGTAGACGCAGGTGAAGCCGTCGCGCAGGAACACGTTGAAGCGGGTGAACGCCGGCGGACGGTCTTGGGCGACAAATTCCTTCAGCGACACCACGCTGGGAGCCGACATCTTGAACGACGGCGAGCAGATTTTCTGATCATAGGTCGCAACGATGTTCACGCGGTCCAGGAACACCGCCTTGATGGCGTCCTGCCACGACCAAAGCGACAACGGATAGTAGCTTAGTGGTCGAAAATCCGCGTTCAGGACCAGGCAAGGCCAGCCCTGTAGCGGTCTCAGCATCACTTCCATCGGTCCCCCTTCGCGCAGCAAGATGCGCCGTGTCGCCGATGCGCAGAAGCGCACGCAGCCGTCGCCAACCCGACGCCTGCGCCTCTCGCGCGTGCAACATAACCCTACGCGATTCCCGATGAAACCTTGATGACAGATCGAGGGCGCAGGCGCGGCGAGCCCCCCCCCCGTCTCGCTTGCCCTCGCGTTGGCCCTCTCGCTTGCGGGGCGGCGACCGCTCTAGGCGCTTGGTCGCGCCCCGCGCAGGGCGCGCTTGAAGAAGCCGGCGCCGATCTCCAAACCGTCAGGTCCGATGCCATGCGGCAAGCCGGGACTGGCGTGCCAAACAGCGCCCAACTCAGCCCGCGCCAGCGCCTGGCCCGCCTCAAACATGAACGCGAAGGGAACCACCGGATCGGC
>CAYGQB010000223.1:0-4247 GCA_964351895.1 uncultured Caulobacterales bacterium | reverse complement strand
TCTCGGTCCGGCGTGAGTTCGACACCTGGACGCTCGCGGTTGGCGCGCGGAACATCTTCGATGAAGAAGCGCCGCTGATCTCGGAGGGCGACGACCTGGGTTCGGCCCAGCGCCTTGGCACCTACCCGCTGTCGAGCCAGTACATCGACGGCTACATCGGTCGCCAGTACTTCATGACCGTGAACAAGACGTTCTGATCGAGAGCTGACACCAGCTTAAGCTCAGACATGGTCTGATGTGTGGATGCGCCCTCTCCCAACTTGGGAGGGGGCGTTTTCATGCGCGCCTTGTGCAGAGACAGCGCGCGCTTGCAACTTGCCGCGGCCGCTAGTCGTCCTGGGCGGTCGGCGGGGCGACGACCGCGCCGCCCCAGCTGGTGTCGCGGCGCTCTGTGCGCCCGCGCATCTCGATGGTTTCGCGGTCTTCGTCGCCTAGCGGAGCAGTGGTGCGCAAAGGCGCGCCAGGCGGCGGACATCCCATGCCCAACCCCACACCCTTCAGATAGGCGCGCCGGGCGTGACCGGCAGTAAAGGCGCGCGCCACCTTGCGGTCTCGCCGCGCCGCGCCACTCGCCTCGCGCACCAGGCCGCGATAGGGGATCCAGCCGGTTGCCGCGCCGCGCACCGTGTCGATCACATAGTCGCCCGCCGCCTCGCCGCCCTTTTCTCCCAGCGAGCGTCCCTCCTCTTCGTCCGCGTCATAGTCGCGCCCCAAGACCGCGCTCAGCGCGCGCACTTCGCGCGCAATCTGTGCGCAGGTGAGTTCAGGTTCGGCCGCATAGACATAGTCCACCGCCGCCAAGGCGGCCGGGATGGGCTTGCGCACCAGGTTGAGGTCCTCCAGAGGCGCCTCGACCGCCGCAGGCGCCCCTTCCACCACGGTGCGTTCAGCAACGCGGGCCGCTGACCCGGCCGTATCGGCAACCCGCCCCGGCGCCTGGGCGCCCGGCAGGCTCGAACCCGTCGCGCAGGCGCTCAGCGCCCCGGTCAACAAGACCGCGCCAAGGCGCGCGCCAGATCGGCCAGACGCGCCGCCTCGCCCGCCAGGGCGGCGCAGTGACGAACGCTTGAGAAAAGGACGTGTGTGGGACATGGGCGCTGATCCGCTAGCCTGTGATGCGCGCCGCGCCCCCGCTGAGCCGACCTGCGCATCCTGGATCGACCCCGCCACCAGTGCTAAATCAGCATCACCTGGAGCGCCACCGGCGAAGACAGCACCAGGCCGGGCTTGAACGGTGTCGCCAAACAGTTGACCCCCCCAACAACGCGCCTTAGTTTCCGCCCCCTTGGTCAGAGCCCGTAGCTCAGTTGGTAGAGCAGCTGACTTTTAATCAGCGGGTCACAGGTTCGATCCCTGTCGGGCTCACCATTCCCAGTATGCACTCGCATTCCGTAACGCCCAGCGGAAGAGGCGCGCCTACTGCGCCTCTCCGGCCAGGCCGTTTCGGAACGCCTGGGCGAAGGATGTCATTTCGCCGGCGGCGATGGCGGCGCGCATGCGGGCGGTGAGCTTCTGGAAGTAGGCCACGTTGTGCCACGACAAGAGCACCGCGCCCAGCATCTCGCCTGAGCGCACCAGATGGTTCAAATAGGCCTTGGAATAGTCGCGGCTGGCGGGGCAATCGCTGGTTGCGTCCAGCGGCTCTGGGTCGTCGGCAAAGCGCGCGTTCTTCAGATTGATCGGCCCGGCGTCGCTCCAGGCCTGGCCGTGGCGGCCTGAGCGGGTGGGCAGCACGCAATCGAACATGTCGACCCCGCGCACCACCGCTTCAACCAGATCAATCGGCTTGCCCACGCCCATAAGATAGCGCGGCCGGTCACGCGGGAGATGCGGCGTGGTGGCTTCGATGGTCTCGTGCATCGCGGCCGCCCCCTCGCCCACCGCCAGGCCGCCGATGGCGTAGGCGCCAAAGCCGATCTCGCGCAGCCGCTCCGCGCTCTCTTGGCGCAAGTCGGCATAGGTTGACCCTTGCACGATCCCCAGCAGCATCTGCGCCTCGCGCGCGCCAAACGCGGTTGCGCATCGCGCGGCCCAGCGCGCCGACAGGTCCAGCGACGCGCGGGCCTCCTCGCGGGTGGCGGGATAGGCCGTGCATTCATCGAGCTGCATGACGAAGTCGGATCCCAAGAGGTCGGCTTGGATCTCGATCGAGCGCTCAGGCGTCAGCATGTGCTCTGAGCCGTCGATGTGGCTTTTGAACCGCGCCCCCTCTTCGGTCATGACGCGCAGATTGGCCAAAGACCAGATTTGAAACCCGCCCGAGTCGGTCAAGATCGGCCCGTCCCAGCGGCAAAACTCATGCAGGCCGCCCAGCCGCGCGATGCGCTCAGCCGTCGGGCGCAGCATCAGATGATAGGTGTTGCCCAAGATCACGTCGGCGCCGGTCTGGCGCACCTGATCCATCATCAAGGCCTTCACCGTGGCCGCCGTACCCACCGGCATAAAGGCGGGCGTGCGCACGTCGCCGCGCGGGGTCTCGATGCGCCCGCAGCGCGCCTCAGCGTCGACGACTTCGATGTGAAAGGGAAACGCGGCCAAGGGAAACGGATCTCACAGGGCTAAAAATGGGCGACGGGGCCTTGGGTTAGCGCGTCGGGCGGGGCACTGTCGAGCGTGGGTTTGGTGAGCAAGTGAAACAAGAGGGGCGCCGCGCGTGAGTTGGGAACGCGAACTGGACGAGTTGCATGCGCGCCAGGAACGCGCACGCGCCATGGGCGGGCCGGAGAAGGTGGCGCGCCAGCACGGCGCCGGACGCCTGACCGTGCGCGAGCGCATCACCCGCCTCCTCGACCCTGGCTCGTTTCGCGAGATCGGTTCTCTGGCGGGTGCGGCGACCTATGACGCCGCCGGCGCCCTGGTCTCGGTCACGCCGGCCAACTGCGTCTTTGGACGCGGGACCATCGGTGGGCGGCGCGTCATGGTGGTGGGCGATGATTTCACCGTGCGCGGCGGGGCGGCGGACGCGGCGATCTACGAAAAGCAGGTCATGGCCGAACAGATGGCGGGCGAGCTTGGCTTGCCGCTCATTCGGCTGATCGAAGGCACGGGCGGCGGCGGTTCGGTGAAGTCGCTTCTGGACATGGGCCGCGCCTATGTGCCGTTCAATCCGGGCTGGGACCAGGTGGCGCTCAACTTAGAGCGCGTGCCGGTGATCTCCTTGGTGCTGGGTCCGACGGCGGGCCTGGGGGCGGCGCGCGCCGTGACCAGCCACTACTGCGCCATGGTGCAAGGGGCGTCGCAGATGTTCGTCGCTGGCCCGCCGGTTGTGGCGGGCATTGGCGAGACGGTGACCAAAGAGGAACTGGGCGGGGCCGACATTCAACTGCCCGCCGGCGGTGTCGACGACGCCTTTGCCAGTGAAGACGACGCCCTTGCCGCGGCGCGCTGGTTCTTGTCCTACCTGCCCGACCGCGCCGGACACGCCAGCGCGCGCGGCGCCGTCAGCGACGACCCTGAACGCGCCGCGCCGGCCTTGCGCACCGTGGTGCCGCGCGACAAGCGCCACGCCTATGACATGCGTGCGATCGTGGAAGAGATCACCGACGCCCAGTCCTGGTTTGAGATCGGGCGTCGGTTCGGGCCCTCGGTATTGACCGGTCTTGCGCGCCTCGACGGCTGGCCGGTGGCGGTCTTGGCGTCGAACCCGCAAGTCTATGGGGGCGGCTGGACCGCCGAGGCCGCTCAGAAGGTCACGCGCTTTGTCGATCTGGCCGAAACCTTCCGCCTGCCGGTGGTGCACCTCGTTGACATCCCCGGCTTTGTCATCGGGGTGCGGGCCGAGCGCGCGGGCACAATTCGCCACGGCGCGCGCGCCTTGGCGGCGATCTATCAAGCCACCGTGCCGTGGGCGAGCGTGATCGTGCGCAAGGCGTTTGGCGTTGCCGGCGCGGCCATGACCAATCACGCCCGCGCGCGCTATCGCTATGCCTGGCCGTCGGGCGTGTGGGGGTCTTTGCCGTTGGAGGGCGGGATTGAAGCGGCGTTCAAGGCGGCGCTGGCCGAAGCCGACGACCCTGAAGCCATGCGCGCGGCCCTCAAAACCCAGATGGAGGCGGTCAACTCGCCGTTCCGGTCGGCTGAGGCGTTCTACATCGAGGAGATCATCGATCCCGCCGACACGCGCGCCCTGTTGACCGAATTTGCCAACATTGCCGCGCCCTTGCGCGCACGCGCGCCCGCCACCCGGTATCGCCCTTAAGGCGCGCTCGCGGGCCGCACCAACAGACACCCGTCGCCGAAGGATTAGA
>CAYGQB010000222.1:3839-4269 GCA_964351895.1 uncultured Caulobacterales bacterium | reverse complement strand
ATCAACGAAGCCTCCAACGCGCGCGACAGCGCCATTGGCGCGGCGCTCGCCGGCGCGGTGTCGTTCCAACAGGTGCGGTTTCGCTACGCCGCCGACGACGCGCTGCTCTACGACGACTTCAACCTCGACATCGCGCCCGGGGAAACCGTCGCTCTGGTGGGGGCGACGGGGTCGGGAAAGTCGACGTTCGTGAAGCTGTTGCAGCGGCTCTATGATGTCGAAGCCGGGGCCATACGTGTCGACGATCAAGACGTGCGCGACGTCACCCAGGCCAGCTTGCGCCGCCACATCGCCTTGGTGCCGCAGGACCCCATCCTGTTTCATCGCTCGCTGGCTGAGAACATCGCCTACGCCCAGCCGGACGCGCGCCAAGACGAGATCGAACGCGCGGCCCGCCACGCCAGCGCCCACGACTTCATCAGTGCGCTGC
>CAYGQB010000222.1:0-3829 GCA_964351895.1 uncultured Caulobacterales bacterium | reverse complement strand
GATCGGCGCGCGCCTTTCTCGCCGACGCGCCGATCTTGGTTCTGGATGAGGCGACATCGAGCCTCGACGCTGAAACCGAGCGCCAGATTCAGGCCGGCATGGAGCGCCTGGCGCGCGGGCGCACCACGATCATCATCGCGCATCGCTTGTCGACCGTACGGTCGGCCGATCGCATCCTGGTGTTTGACAAGGGGCGGGTGGTTGAGGAGGGCGCGCACGCCAGCTTGATGGCGCGCGCCGACGGCGCCTATCGCAAGCTGGTGGCGGGGCAGGCGGTGCTGGAGGACAGCTGAACGAAGCCCCGCGCCGCGTGTGTGATCACAGCGCTTGACTTGTCGCGAACAAGCCCCATCGCGTATGGGAACGGGCATGACCAGCCCCCGTCTTCTCATCGCCGAGGCTCTGACGCGCGAGGGACGCGTGTCTCTAAGCGCCGATCAATCGCACTATCTGCTCAACGTTTTGCGGCTGGGCGAGCGGGCGCAGGTGCGCCTCTTCAATGGCCGGCACGGCGAGTGGACGGGACGGCTGGTGGAGCGCCACAAGCGCGCCTGCGTGATCGCGCTCGACACCCAGGTGCGCCGCCAAGAGGTCGGGCCAGACCTGCACCTTCTCTTTGCGCCCCTGAAGAAAACGCGCACCGATTTTGTGGTCGAGAAGGCGTGCGAATTGGGGGTCAGCGCGATCTGCCCGGTGTTCACCGAGCGCACCGGCGCGGACCGGGTCAATGTGGAGCGCCTGAGCGCCGTGGCGCGTGAAGCCGCAGAGCAGTCCGAGCGCCTTGACGCGCCCCTCGTGTGCGCGCCGCAAACCCTCAGCGCGGCTCTTGCCGATTGGGATCCGGCGCGCCGCATCTTGTTTTGTGACGAAGGCGCGGCGCGGTCAGATTCGCCATGGGCGCAGCCGGGCGCCGACGCGGCGCCGGTGTTACAGGCCCTGTTTGCGACGCCCGACGTGAAGACCGGTCCATGGGCGGTGCTGGTGGGACCAGAAGGCGGTTTTAGCCCGAAGGAGCGCGCCCTGGTTCGCTCTCACAGCGCCTGTGTCCCCGTTTCGCTTGGTCCGCGCGTGTTGCGCGCCGACACCGCCGCCCTGGCCGCCCTGGCGCTGTGGCAATCGGTCTTGGGCGACATCGGCGCGCCGCTGGCGCCGTCTCCCCCAAGCGCCGTTTCGCCCGATCAGGCCGACACCCCCGAGACTGCCCCCCCCGAAACTAACACCCCTGGGGCAGGACCGCAGACGGGCCCGTCCCGGCGCGAGCCCACGGACGCCGCATAAGCCTCAGCCGCCCCGATTGGCGTCCGCCGCGACCCGCTGTTTGTGGGGCCGCAAACAAGCACTCGTGATCAGCACACGCCATCTGACAGTTGAGCCGCAGCCCGCGCGCGGCTAAGGCTCGGCGCGAACGCGCCAACCCCGCTGGTGGGCCTGCGCCTGTGACGGAGAGCGCCCATGTCCACTGCTGGCGCACACGACGATACGCCCATCGAAGGCGTGGCGGATCTCGCCGCCTGGATCGCTGAGGGGTGCAAGCCCAAGGACGCCTGGCGCATTGGCACCGAACACGAGAAGTTCGGGTTTAACGCCAAGACTTTGGCGCCCCTGCCGTACGATGGCGACGGCCCGACCGTGCGCAAGCTCTTAGAGGGCATGCAGCAGTTTGGCTGGGAAGCCCTGCGAGAAGGCGACGCGATCCTCGGCCTGAAGCGCAATGGGGCCACCGTGGCGCTGGAGCCAGGCGGGCAATTTGAATTGTCCGGCGCAACCTTGGAGCATCTCCACCAAACCTGTGCGGAGACCGGTGGTCACCTCAATGAGGTGCGCCAGGTGGCGGACGCCGTGGGCGCCGGCTTCTTGGGGCTTGGTTTTGCGCCAACCTGGGCGCTCGCCGACGTGCCGGTCATGCCCAAGGGGCGCTACAAGATCATGCGCGCCTACATGCCCAAGGTCGGGCGCCTGGGCCATGAGATGATGCTGCGCACCTGCACCGTTCAGGTGAATCTCGATTTCGCCAGCGAGGCCGACATGGTCGCCAAGCTGCGGGTTGGCTTGGCCTTGCAACCCATCGCGACGGCCCTGTTCGCCAACTCGCCCTTCGCCGACGGCCGCCCGTCCGGCTGGCTGTCGCTGCGCGGCTTTGTTTGGGCCGACACCGACAATGACCGCTCCGGCACGCTGCCCGAAGCCTTTGAGGACGGGTTCGGGTTTGAACGCTATGTCGACTGGGCGCTCGACGTGCCGATGTACTTTGTGCGCCGCGAGGGACGCTTCATTGACGTCGCCGGCGCCTCCTTCCGCGCCTTCCTTGACGGGCGCCTGCCCGGCCTTGAGGGCGAGCGTCCGACCTTGGGCGATTGGGAGGATCACCTGTCCACCCTGTTCCCGGATGCGCGGGTGAAGCGCTTCATTGAGATGCGCGGCGCTGACAGCGGTCCGTGGTCGTCAATCTGCGCCCTGCCGGCGTTCTGGGTGGGCCTTCTTTATGACGATCAAGCCCTGGCCGAAGCCACGGACCTGATCAAGGGCTGGACCACGCCCGAGCGCGAGGCTCTGCGTCTGGCAGCGCCGAAGCTGGGTCTGGCGGCGCCGTTCCGCAACCGCACCCTGGGGGACGTGGCGCGCGACGCCTTGGCCATTGCACGCGGCGGTCTGACCCGGCGCGCGCGCCTCAACGGCCATGGCGAGGATGAAACCCTGTTCTTGAGCGAACTGGACGCCATCGTGAAGTCAGGACGCACGCCGGCCGATGAGCTGTTGGCTTTGTGGCGCGGACCGTGGGCGCGCGACGTCACCCGTGTGTTTCAAGACCGCGCGTACTGAGCCGCCGGCACGCCCGTCGGCGCGCGCACCAGGATCACCTCCTGGGTGCGATAGTCGATGATGACCCGGTGTCCGCGCAACAGATCTGAGCCGATGATGATCTCGGGGCGCGCGGAGGGGTCGAGGCGGTCCAGCACCGGCGAATCGTAGATTCCCATGGCAGCGCGGGTCCAGGCCAGCCCCTCGACCTTCAAGCGTCCCACGGCGGCGTGGGTCACCGCGGCTTCGGTGTTGGTCACGTCGCGCAAGGTGCCTGTCAGCGCGATCTGTTCGGCGCGGGCGAAGCGGGCGAACCCCGGACTGACGAGCGAAGTGTTGAGCCCGGTGTCAATCAGCGCTGAGGTGAACCGCCCATTGAGGCGCGCCTGAACGATCGGCAGGCCGCCGGCCGAACGCCGAAAGCGGGCGCGCGTGACATCGCCGCGCAAGATCGGCACGTCGCCGTCGATCAGAGAAACAGTGCGGTTGCGCAGGTCAATGTCGAGCGCAAATGCGTCGATGACGTCCGCGCCCAGCACGCCGTCGACCGCCTGCACGCTGTCCTCAGACACGGGCGCGGCAACCACGGGAAGATCGTGAAAGACGTGTCCGCCGAGCCGCAACGTGGGGACGCGGTAACTGGGTAAGAAGCTCGACTTGGTCACGCCGTGCACCAGGACCGGAGCGCCATCCGACGCCAGGCCCAAGGCTTCAGCAATGGGCTGGGCGATCACGCTCGTCTGGGCCCCGGTGTCGATGATGAACTGATAGGGGCCGGCATTGTTGATGCGCGCTTCGACCACATAGTGCCCGCCAGGGGTGAGGGTGAGAGGCGCGCCGGAGGTGGAGACGGGTTCGGCGGCGAGCCCGTGCCAACCCGCGTGCGCGCCAGCGCCGAGCGCCAGCGCGCCGACGCCAAGCGCGCCAGCGGCAAGACCAACGACGCACCGTCGCAACAGGCGCAATGTGACGGGGGGCAGACGTAATGTGAGTGGGGCCAGACGCGATGAGGGAGGGGGAGGTGTCATGA
>CAYGQB010000221.1:0-4271 GCA_964351895.1 uncultured Caulobacterales bacterium | reverse complement strand
GGCCACGCTCGACGGCAAAGCCTCCTGTCGCTTGGGCCGCCTCTGGCGCTCCACCGGCGGGTGCGGCGTCGCCAACTCGCGGCGGATCGGCCTCCTGAAAGGGCGACCAGGCGGGACGCGTCCCGTCCATGACGCCGACCCCCATCAAGGAAGCGCGCAAGATCGCGGGGGAGGTTTCAAGCTCAAGCGTGTCAAGGCGCCCGCCCAACGTGAGCCCGTCGATCGTGAACGGCGCAACAAACCCAGACCCGGCGAGGCGAAACTCATCAGCGCCCATGCCGGCCGACGCAACTTCGAACACCGCGTCCAGCCCGTCCGGTCCAGTAACGCTGACCTGCAGCGCGCGCGCCGCCCAATCCTGGGCCCGCCCCAAGCCGGTCAGGGTGATCGTCCCTCCCTCCGCGCCGTCGCGCGCCGGTCCCGCGGCCAGGCGCAATCGAAAAGTGGCGTCGGTGTTCGCCGCGTCGCCCTCGGCCAGCGCCGGGCTGACGTCATCGGATACAAATGTCAGCCCAGGTGCCGGGGCCACGCTGACGACCCCGTCCTGGAACGCCACCGATCCTGAAAACACCAGTTCGCCAGATGAAAGGCCCTCGCCTGCCGTGGCCACCAGCGCGGCGCGATGATCGCCCAGCAAGCCCTCCAGGAGGTCGCCAAGCTGCGGCGTGAGCTGCGCCAGCACCGCTTCGGCGTCATTGAGGCCCAACCCGTCAGCGCTGATCGCCACCCGTCCGCGCCCAGTGAGACCTGCCAGGCGTGTCGGGTCGGGCAGGTCCCCGTCAAAGTCGAGATCAAGGCGCGCCGCTCCCATCTGGCCGACCGTTGACGCGATCTCGCCAAAGCGAAGCTGCGCTGCGCCCTGCGCCCCGTCCGGTCCGAGCGTCGCCTCAAGGGTTCCTTCCTCCAGGACCAACACGTTCGCCCCATCGGCCAGCACCGCCGAGTAGGCCGACGCGGCCAGCGCCCAACCCTCGTCCGGTGATCCGTCCAGCGTCAGGTCCGCGACCAGTTCGCCGGCGGGGGTCTCCAGATAGAGCGTGGCGTCGGCAATCGAGAGAGCGGGGATCGCAATTGCGTCGCGGCGTGCAGAAATTTCAGGCGGCGTTGCCGTCGTGTCATTGACGTCCGGGCCACGCGCCGCGCGGCGATCGGGAGCTCCAGCCAGCACCACCCCGTCCGAGTTCGCCACCAGTCGAACTTCCAGACGCTGCGCATCTATGCGCTCGACCTGACCGCGCAGCGCATCCCTCAGCTGATATTGCGCGGTCAGCCCTTGCGCAAGCACACCGGGCGCGCGCGCGTCGCCAATCCGCAGCTGATTAAAGACAAGCTCCTGAAAGCCAATGCTCTCCACGTCGACCTTCGAGGCGTAGCCCATCACGGCCAAGCCGCGCTCCATGGCCCATCCGGCGAGCGGCGCGCGCGCAAACCATCCGCCGAGCCCCAAGGCGACAAGCAACACCAGAACAATGAGGCCGCGCCGTCCCCACCCAGAACGTCGTCGAGCGCCCTGCGCGGCGTCGAGGTCGGCGTTCAGGTCGGCGTCTAGTTCTGGGGGCGGCGCGGCGGCCGAAGCGTCGCTCTTAGAGTCGCCTGAGGGGGTCGGGTCGTGGGGCTCGGTCATTGGCCCCACGTTAGCGCGACGAGCCGGCGTGCGCACCAGGCGACATTCGCCCAGCTGTTGAATCTGGTTGATCCATTTCGCTGCAGTGCAACCTTAAGGGCGCTTGAGCCGAATGCGCGCAATCTGGCCGCCTGTGCTCATGAATAGCTCATGCTTCGCGCCTAAACTCTTATGCGCCGAGCCTGGTCAGGGACTTGCATGTCATGCGCGAACCGCGCTGACGCTAGAAGAGGCCGCGATGCTCAGAAAGTCCCGATGGTCCCGACGTACAACACCGGCGCACCGCTCGCCCCTGACGCGAGTCGCCGCCACTGTCCGCCACGCGGTCGACGCGGCAATTGGCGTCCTGGTGGTGATTGGCCTGACGGCGGGCTTTCCGCGCGGCGGCCCGGATCTCAGCGCTGAAGCGGCCCTCGGCGACCTGCAAGCGGCTGCGGTTGTTCGCGACACCGCCGAACGCGCCGTGGCCCTCTATGATGCAGCGCCGGCGCTTCTGGCCCGCGCTCACGCCGGCGCACAAGAGCTAACCACGCGGCTCAAGCGAGGCGACGCCCTGGTTGACGCCCTTGTGCGCACCGGGGTTGAGCGCCGCGACGCCTCGAACGCCGCGCTGGCCATGACGTCAGTTTTTGACTCGCGCACCTTGATGGTCGGCCAGGCCGTCACGCTCTATGTGCGTGACACCGCCTCCGGCGCTCATCAGCTCATGGGCTTGGCGCTCTCACCTGAGCCTGCGCGCACCATTCATCTCACTCGGCAATCTGATGGGGCGTTCCGCGCCCGCGCGCTCGAAACGCCGCTGACCCGCCGCGTTACACACGTTGAAGGATCGGTGTCTCAGAGCCTTTACGCGGACGCCAAGGCCGCCGGGGCGCACGACAAAACCATCGCCGAGATCGCCGACATCTTGGCCTACACCGTCGACTTTCAGCGTGAGATCCGCGCCGGCGACCAGTTTGAGATCTTGTTTGAAGAGTGGGTTGATCCCTCTGGCGCGCCGATCAAGGCGGGAGAGCTTTACTACGTGCGCTTCACCCCGGCGGGTCGTTCGTTGGCGTTCTGGCGCTTCCAGCCGGAAGGCGAAGACGAGGTCGGCTTCTATGACGCGCAAGGACGCACCGCCAAGCGCTTCTTGATGAAGACCCCGATCAACGGGGCGCGCCTGTCCTCGCACTTTGGCAAGCGTCGCCATCCGGTGCTCGGCTACACCCGCATGCACAAGGGCACCGATTTTGCTGCCCCGCGCGGCACGCCCATCTATGCCGCCGGCGACGGCGTGATTGAACGCGCCAACCGCTACGGTTCGTTTGGCAACTATGTGCGCATCCGACACGCCGACGGCTACGAGACCGCCTACGCCCACCTGCACAATTTTCACAGCCGCACCAAGGCTGGCCGCCGCGTCAAGCAAGGCCAAGTCATCGGCTATGTCGGCACCACAGGCCGCTCCACCGGACCGCACCTGCACTATGAGGTGACCAAGAACGGCGTCCACCTGAACCCGATGCGTCTCAAGGCGCCGCTCGGGCGGGCATTGGAGCCCAGCGACCGTGCCGCATTCGATGTTGAACGGGCCTATCTCGACGCCCTGCGCGCCAAGGCCAAGACGGGCGACGTTCCGGCGCCGGCCGAGGCGGATACGCTGGTCGTGGCCTCACGCTAACGACGTCTGGTCGGCTGTCTCGCCGCTTTTGCCGGATCAATCCCACCTCCCCCTGAGCCACGTGCTCAAGAGGAGGCGAGAGATTCAGTTCAGCAGGGTTCCCGCTGGCGGTGCATTCGTGACGTCTGCGCCATTGAACAAAAGTCCATCGTCGCCCACGGTGACGCGCACGTCTGAGCCGTCCGTGATCTCCCCTGCCAGCATCAGGCGCGCCAGCGGATCTTGCACCTCCTTCTGGATGACGCGCTTGAGCGGACGGGCGCCGTACGCCGGGTCAAACCCGGCCTTGGCCAGGTGTTCGCGGGCTGCATCATCCAGCGACAGCGTGATGCGACGGTCCGCCAACAACTTGGTGAGCCGCTGCATCTGGATCGACACAATGGTCGCCATGTGCTCGGGCTGAAGGCGACGGAACAAGATCACCTCGTCGACCCGGTTGAGGAACTCCGGCCGGAAACGCCGCGCCAACTCCTCCATCACCGGGCCGCGCGCAGACTCCACATCTTCAGAGGCCGTCGCCACCAGGTGCTCAGCGCCGATGTTCGACGTCATGATGATCAGCGTGTTCTTAAAATCGATGGTGCGGCCCTGACCGTCTGTCAGGCGACCCTCGTCGAGCACCTGCAACAGAACATTGAACACGTCCGGGTGCGCCTTCTCGATCTCATCAAGAAGAACCACCTGATAAGGGCGCCGGCGCACCGCTTCGGTCAGCGCCCCGCCCTCCTCATAGCCGACATAGCCCGGAGGCGCGCCGAGCATGCGCGCAACAGCGTGCTTTTCCATGTACTCGGACATGTCGATCCGAGTGATGGCCGCATCGTCATCGAACAAGAACTCTGCGACCGCCTTGGTCAGTTCAGTCTTGCCCACGCCGGTCGGGCCAAGAAAGAGGAACGAGCCGATGGGTCGCTGAGGGTCTTTCAGCCCGGCGCGCGCGCGGCGCACGGCGTCCGAAACAGCGCGCACGGCGTCCGCCTGACC
>CAYGQB010000220.1:0-4370 GCA_964351895.1 uncultured Caulobacterales bacterium | reverse complement strand
ACATAGCGCAGGTCCTGGGCGACGCGGCCCGCCATCTTATCGAGCGTGTCGGTCTCTCCGCGCCAGCCCGTCACCTGGGCCAGACCGGTCAAGCCCGGCTTGGCCAGAAACCGCATGTGATAGGTCGGCAGGCGGGCGCCATATTCTTCGTCATGCTTGAGGGCGTGCGGGCGCGGCCCCACCAGCGACATGTCGCCGGTTAGGACGTTCACCAGCTGTGGCAGCTCGTCGAGGCTGGTGCGCCGCAACACCCGGCCCACGCGGGTGATGCGTTCATCGCCGCGGGTCGCCTGCACCAGAGACTTGTCGTCTTCCAGCGTGCGCATGCTGCGAAACTTGTAGATGCGAAAGACTTTGCCCCCCAGACCGGTGCGGCGCTGGCGAAAGATCACCGGGCCAGCCGTGTCCAGACGGATCAACAGGCAGATCACAAGCAGGAGCGGCGACAGCACGGCCAACAGAAGGCTGGCCGCGACCACGTCGAAGGCGCGCTTGACCAGACCGGTGAGCCCGGGCGCCGGGGTCACGCTCGCGCTGGGATGCAGGCGCAGGTGCGCCGTGCGCGGCTCACGCGTATTGGGGTCCGCCAAGCGGGGCCCGTCGCTCATGGTCTGCTCGGTCATGTCGTCCCCCGCGTTGGCGATACGCGGCTGTTGCCCGTCAGGCAATTCGATTCCCGTCACAAGCGAAACCGCCTGTTGCTTGTCGCTGGCCGACTGGCTCGCACTGGAATCCGACATCGGCCGTCTGTCCCCTTACGTGTTCGCATCGCATGTCCGCACCAAGGCGGCCTAGGCGTTTGAGCAGCTCGCACCGATCAACCGCACAAGGAGCTGGCGATCTGTGCAGTCTGACATGAACAGGCTTTCGAAATGCTTGACGCAACGCCGCATGAGGGCGTGGACTGGTGAAGTTGACCGACAGACGCACCGAGAGGCTGGACCCATGCCCGAGCTTGTATCCGCCACCAAACCGCGCTGCGCCGCCGAGCCGGCTGTTTCGAGAAGGCGCGCGGGCAGGCGCACGGGTTCGTCGCTGGCCTGGGCTGCGGCGGCGGCCATGTTGGCGCTTGGCGCGGCGGCGGGCTGCGCGGGGTCTGGCGCGCCCAGCGGCGGCGGCGACGCCAGCTTCGGCTTTGATCGCGGGGCCGTGGTGCGCGGCAACCGGCGCTATTCGGTGGCCTACTTGCCCGACCAGCAGGCGGCGATCTTTCGCTTTACCCTGGTCACCAGCCTCTCTGACGGCAGTGAAGAACCCGCAGCGCCAGATCTGGCCGAAGCGCAGGCGGCCGCCGCGGCCGAAGCGCCAGACGGGTGTCGGCTTGACGCGTTGACTGAGCGCGAGCTTGGCGTTTACGAGGCGCAATATGACTGTGAGTCGGCCTCAGGGGAGTCGGCCTCAGGGGGGTCGGCCTCAGGGGAGGCGGCCCCAGGGGATGCGGCGAACGGGTCGCCAGACTAGACGGTTGGCCGTCAGGGCTGAGGGGGACGCCAGCAATGACGAGCGTGACGACGCGGCTGGAGCAGCCCGGGCCGAAGCGGGTCTTGTCCCTGGATGCGCCTGGGGCGCGGGCGGTGGTGCAGCTGGCGCTGGTGCAGGAGCTGGAAGCGGTCTTGGCCGCGCGCAGCCCAGCGCAGGCGACATTCCGCCTGTCAGATTATTTCGATCTCATTGTTGGCGCCGGCCTAGGCGCGGCGGCGGCGGCCGGCCTGGCGAGAGGGATGACGGCGCGCGCGGTCGCAGCGCCGGTTCTGGCTTTGCAGGCCGCCATTTGGGCCAGCCAGAAGCCGCGCGCACGCGGCCCCGTGAAGCTCAACCCTCAGGCCTTGGCGGAACCCCTGGCCGCGCTGGCCGGCGTTGACACCATGGCTGGCACGGCGTGGGCGACGGGATTTGCCGCGCTGGTGCGCCCGCAAGACGCCGTCGGTCCACACCTTGTGACCAATGCGCCGGGCGGTCCCTTGTGGGCGCAAGCGCCTGGGCCGGGCCCATATGCGGGCGGTGTCGCCGATGCCTTTCTGGCTGAGATCGTGCGCGCAAGCTTGGGTGATGCGCGACCGGTGCAGCTCTCGCCGGGCGCGGCCACGACCCGCGCCGAGGCGCCCGGCGTTCTCAGCGACCCCAGCCTTGAGGCGCTGATGACCGCGACCTTGCCGTCGCGCGGCTTTGGCTGGAAGCCGGGTCGCGAACACCTTTTCCTGGTTTCGGTGGGCGCGGGCGTACGCGCTGACGCGGGTGAAGCGGGGGACATGGATCCTTTGGAGCGCGCGGCCCATGACGCCAGCCTTGTCGCCCAGCAGGCGCTGCACGCCCTGTCTGAGCCCGTCGCGCCGCGCCTTGCCAATCCGGTGTTGGGCGATCTGCGCGGGGAGTTGGCCGCACCGGTCCCGGCGCTCGGCTATCAGCGTCTCGATGTGCGGCTCGGCGTGTCCGCCCTGCATGACGAATTGGGCGTCAGCATGCGGCGGGGCGTGTTGAAGCGGCTGTGGGGGCGCGCCGCCCTTTCTGGCGAAGGGGCGCGGGCGCTAGAGGGGATCGGCCAGGCCGCGTCACGCCTGGTGACGCCTGATCTTTTTCCCGCCCGCTACAATCCGTCCGGGTTTCCGGTCACGCCGTAGGTGACGGGCGCGCGGGTCGACAATGTTTGATCGCGCGGTCATCTGGTCTCAGACAGCCTAGCGCCGCGTCGATTGGCGGCCTACAAATCGCAGATTGGGTTGGCGCGCGACGCTTTAATGAACACAGCTTGAGGGACGCGCGTCTATGGCGCTTGGGTTTAGTGACATTGACGGGTCAGGCCAGGGGGCGCGGGTGCTGATCTGCACCTCCATTGAGGGGGTCGGCGAGGCGGTGCGCGCCGTCGCCCGCCTTGAAGGCGCTGAAGCGGTGATCGAGATTGAAGCCGGCAAGCTGTCAACGGCGCTGGCGGGCGCGCCGGCGCACCTCCTGGTGCTGGGCGCTGATGTCGAGGCGGGCGACGTCACCCAGGCCCTGCGGCGCGGCGAGATGGGCGCCCTGGCGCGGGCGGCGGGCGTGATCGTCACCGGACCAGATCTGGGCCCGGTCCCCATTCGCGAGCTGGGCGAGGCGGGCGTCGACCAGTGCGTGCGGTTTCCGTTTTTGCCGCGCGACCTGGTGCGCGCGGCCTCCGCCGCCTTAATCAATCGCGCGGAACGCGCAGCCCAGTCTGGCGGCGATGACTTCGCCATCCTCGACTAGGCGGTCTGACGGGAGTTGCACATGACACAGGTGATTGACCGCATGTTCCGCGCCGCAGGGGCGCGTCGCGCCGCTGTCGCGGCGGGGCTTGGGCTGCTGGCGGCGGGCTGCGCCTCCACGGCAGGGCTGGAGCCACTGGCGGGCGAGCCGGAGTGGGCCTTGGCGGTGCATGGCGGGGCCGGCGTCATCTCGCGCGAGAAGATGACGCCTGAACGTGAAGCGGCGATGCGCGCCTCTCTGGCCGCCGCGGCGCGCGCGGGCGAAGCGATCCTTTCTGCGGGCGGTTCAAGCCTCGACGCCGTGGAAGCCGCGATCCGTGTTCTGGAGGACGATCCTGCATTTAACGCCGGTCGCGGCGCCGTCTTTACCGCTGCGGGGCGCAACGAGCTGGACGCCTCGATCATGTCAGGCGCGGACCGCGACGCCGGCGCCGTGGCCGGCGTGACCACCGCGAAAAACCCGATCAGCTTGGCGCGCGCCGTGATGGAGCGGTCGCCCCACGTGATGATGGCCGGCGACGGGGCGGACGCCTTTGCCGCCGAACAGGGCCTGGAGCGGGTCGATAATAGCTATTTTGCCACCCCTGAGCGCCGGCGCCAGCTTGACGAGCGCTTGGCGCGCCAGGCCGCAGCGCCGGTCGCCAGCGCGCAAGAGCCCGGCAACTGGCGCTATGGCACGGTGGGAGCGGTGGCGCGCGACGCGTCAGGCGCCCTGGCGGCGGGCACCTCAACGGGCGGCATGACGGCCAAGCTCTACGGCCGGGTTGGCGATTCACCCATCATTGGGGCGGGCACCTACGCGGACGACCGGGCCTGCGCCGTTTCGGCGACCGGCTGGGGCGAGTACTTCATCCGCGTCGGCGTGGCCAAGGCGATTTGCGACCGCGCTCTCTTGACCGGACAGGACGTGCAATCGGCCGCAGATGCGGTGATGGCGGATGTGGGCGCCTTGGGCGGCGACGGGGGCGTCATCGTGCTCGCCCCGCAGGGCGCGCCGGTCTATGCGTTTAACTCTGAGGGCATGTACCGGGCGCGCGTCACCGCCAATTCGGCGCTGGAAACCGGCGTCTATGGCCTGGAGGACGCCCAGCCCGCGCCCTAGACCGCTTCCGTCTTTGACGGATCCGGTCGTCGGCTTCTTTTCGCTCACGG
>CAYGQB010000219.1:0-4392 GCA_964351895.1 uncultured Caulobacterales bacterium | reverse complement strand
GGCCCCAGCTTGGTGTCGCGGGCCATGACTTCAAATTCCTCGATGTGGATCGAGGTGAAGACATCGTCGCGCACGATGCGCTCAGAAATGAGGATGGAGTCCTCAAAGTTGTAGCCGTTCCAAGGCATGAAGGCGACGAGCACGTTGCGCCCCAAGGCCAGTTCGCCCAGGTCGGTCGAGGGACCATCGGCAATGATGTCGCCGCTGGTCACCTTGTCGCCCACCTTCACGATCGGACGCTGGTTGATGCAGGAGTTCTGGTTGGATCGCTGGAACTTGCGCAGATTGTAGATGTCCACCCCTGAGCGCGTCGGGTCACGCTCTTCAGTCGCGCGCACCACGATGCGCTGGGCGTCCACCTGTTCCACGACGCCCGTGCGCTTGGCGGCAATGGCGGCTCCGGAATCTTCGGCCACCACGCCTTCCATGCCCGTGCCCACCAGCGGCGCTTCGGCCTTCACAAGCGGCACCGCCTGGCGCTGCATGTTTGAGCCCATCAGGGCGCGGTTGGCGTCGTCATGGCCAAGGAACGGAATCAGCGCCGCAGCGACCGACACCACCTGCTTGGGCGACACGTCGACGAAGTCCACTTCTTCGCGCGCCACCAGCGTCGCGTCGCGCGCCTGGCCGATGCGGCAGGTCACGAACTCGTTGACGAAACGGCCGTCTTCGTCGATGCGCGCGTTCGCCTGCGCGATCTTGAAATGCGCTTCTTCCATCGCGGACAGATAGCGCACGTCCTCGGTCAGCTTGCCGTTTTCAACGCGGCGATACGGACTTTCAATGAAGCCGTACTTGTTGACCCGGGCGTAGGTGGACAGCGAGTTGATGAGGCCGATGTTCGGCCCTTCAGGCGTCTCGATCGGGCAGATCCGGCCATAGTGCGTCGGGTGCACGTCGCGCACCTCAAAACCGGCGCGCTCACGCGTCAAGCCACCCGGGCCGAGCGCGGACAGTCGGCGCTTGTGCGTGATCTCAGACAAGGGATTGGTCTGGTCCATGAACTGAGACAGCTGCGAGGAGCCAAAGAACTCACGCACGGCGGCGGCCGCCGGCTTGGCGTTAATGAGGTCATGCGGCATCACGGTCTCAATATCGACCGAGCCCATGCGCTCGCGGATCGCCCGCTCCATGCGCAACAGCCCGACGCGATACTGATTTTCCATCAGCTCGCCCACCGACCGCACCCGGCGATTGCCCAGATTGTCGATGTCGTCGACTTCCCCGCGCCCATCGCGCAGATCAACCAGGGTGCGCAGCACGGCAATGATGTCGTCGTCGCGCAGCGTGCGCACCGTGTCCTCGGCCTCCAGGCCCAGGCGCATGTTCATCTTCACGCGGCCGACCGCTGACAGGTCGTAGCGCTCGGAGTCAAAGAACAGACCGTTGAACAGGTTCTGCGCCGTTTCCGGCGTCGGCGGCTCGCCCGGACGCATCACGCGATAGACGTCGATCAGGGCGCCGTCGCGGTCCTCGTTCTTGTCGGCCTGGAGCGTTTGCAGCATGTGCGGACCGCGCGAATGCTGCGGGTCAACGTCCAACACGTCGACTTGAGTGACGTTGGCCTCGGTCAGGGCTTCGAGCACCTCCTCGGTGATCTCGTCGCCGGCCTCTACGAAGATTTCTCCGGTCTCCATATTGACCACGTCCTCAGCCGAGAAGCGGCCAATGAGGGCGGTGTCCTGAACCAGAATCTGCTTGAGGCCGCCTTCGGCGAGCTGGTTGGCCTTGCGCGCCGACAGCTTCACGCCGGCCTCGGCCACCACGTCTCCCGACTGGGGATCGACCAGATCGAAGGCCGGCTTAGCGCTGCGCATGCGCTCGTGATCGAAGGGCATCAGCCAGCCCTTGCGATTGCCGCGCACGACCTTTGCCGCGAACGTCAGGCGATCATAGAAGGTGCCAAGGATCTGTTCCTTGTCCATGCCCAGCGCATACAGCATCGTCGTCGCCGGCAGCTTGCGCCGACGGTCGATGCGCACGTGCACGATGTCCTTGGCGTCGAACTCAAAGTCGAGCCAGGAGCCGCGATACGGAATGATGCGGGCGGCGAACAACAGCTTGCCCGACGTGTGCGTCTTGCCCTTGTCATGGTCGAAGAAGACGCCCGGGCTGCGGTGCATCTGAGACACGATCACGCGCTCGGTGCCATTGACGACGAAGGTGCCCTTGTCGGTCATGAGCGGAATGTCGCCCATGTAGACGTCTTGTTCCTTGATGTCCTTGACCGACTTTGCGCCAGACTCTTCGTCCGTTTCGACCACGATCAAGCGCAGGCGCACCTTAAGAGGGGCCGCGTAGGTCATGTCGCGCTGCTGGCATTCCTCGACGTCGAACTTGGGCGCGTCGAACTCATAGTAGCTGAATTCCAGCGTCGCGCGCTCAGAGAAGTCCTTGATCGGGAACACCGACTTGAAGACGGCCTGCAGACCCTCGTCGATCCGCTCGTCGGGGCTGGTGTCCTTTTGCAGGAACTGATCATAGGAGCTGCGCTGCACCTCGATCAGGTTTGGCATCCGGATCGCTTCCGCGATCTTGCCGAACGATTTGCGAATTCGCTTTTTGCCCGTCAACGTCAGAGACATCGTTGCTCCCTTCGCGGCGTCTCGTCTGGCGCGCCCGACACGCGCCTTGCGATCCACGCCGCCTCGCCGTTCTCTCGTCGGCGCGCACCAGCGCGCGCCAGACGGTTATCGACGCGCCGCAGAACGGGTCGGCGCGCTGGAAACAGGTGCGGGCGGACGCTCCAGACTCTGACGTTCAGAGATCCCAGAGCGCCCGCCGCGCTGTCGATCAGGCCAAGGCCTGTCGTTTGGGCTACTTGAGTTCGACAGTTGCGCCGGCTTCCTCAAGCTTCTTCTTCAGCTCTTCAGCTTCGGCCTTGGCCGCGCCTTCTTTCACGGCCTTGCCGCCGGCTTCGACCAGGTCCTTGGCTTCTTTCAAGCCCAGACCCGTGATCGCGCGAACTTCCTTGATCACGTTGATCTTCTTGTCGCCTGCCGCGACGAGAATGACGTCAAACTCGTCTTTCTCCTCGGCCGCCGGGCCGGCGTCGCCGCCGCCCGTCGCGGGGCCGGCCACGGCAACGGCCGCAGCCGCCTTGATGCCGCGCTCTTCCAGCCAATCATTGAGCTCTTTGGCTTCCATGATGGTGAGGCCCAAAAGCTCCTCACCGAGTTTTTCGATCTTCGACATGGGGTGGTCCTTTGTGTCGTCGTTGTGTGTGCGTGTGGTTGAGATACGGAGTGTGACGTCTTAGGCGGCCGCCTGCTCGCCGATCGCCGAAATGGCGCCCGCGAGCGCCTGTCCGGGAGCATTGAGCCGGGTTGCCACCTGAGAGGCTTGGCCGGTCAGTCGGGCTGCGATCATTGCGATCATCTCTTCGCGCGAAGGCATCTTCGAGAGCGCTTCCACGCCCTGCGCGTCAAACACTTCAGCGCCCATCAGCCCGCCCAGAAGCCCGAACTTGTCGTGCTCCTTGGCAAAGGCGACCGCCGCCTTCGTGGCCGCCGTCGGGTCTTCAGAAAACGCAATGGCGATGGGGCCCTGGAACAAGTCCGACACCCCTTCGCCTGGCGTGTCCTTCAACGCGATTTTGGCCAGACGGTTTTTTACCACCTTAAGCTCGGCATCCGCAGCGCGGAGCTTGGCTCGCAGTGACGTCATCTCCGCAACAGTGAGCCCGGTATAGTGGCTCACCACCACAACACCGGCGCGATCAAACACGCCTTTCAGCGCGTCAACCGCTTCAGTTTTCTGAGCCCGATCCATCACGGTCTCCTCAATCTGAGCGATCGGCCCATCCGATCGCCCGTGTTGCGTCGCGCTGATCGGCGCGCCGCCCCCAGAACTGCGGGCGAACGCGCAAAATTGCGCGACGACCTGCCCCAGGGCTCGAACCACACACAGGCGCAGCGCACCCTTGGCAGGGGCCCCACGTCGTGTTGCTCTTGCACCCGTCTGCGCAGGGCCCGGCTGGGATTAAGGCGCGCGCCGAAACACGTCGCCCCCTACGGTCTTGGACAGGACGCGGCGGCCGCCTCACACCGTGAGAAGAACGCCGCGCGCACCGGCGGACTTTAAAAGGTCCAGCGGCGCGTACGCCGAGCCGGCAAGCCGGCCCGGAATGTCGTGCTAGGCGCCAGATCCCGTGGCGTCAGCATTGTCGATTTTCACACCCGGCCCCATCGTGGAGCTGACCGCAATTTTCTTCACGTAGGCGCCTTTGGCCCCCGTCGGCTTGGCTTTCACCACCGCTGAGATAAAGGCGCGCACATTCTCTTCGAGCGCCGCCTCGGTAAACGAGGCCTTGCCGACGCCGGCGTGGATCACGCCCGCCTTTTCAACGCGAAACTCAACCGCGCCGCCTTTAGATGCGGCAATGGCTTTTTT
>CAYGQB010000218.1:0-4419 GCA_964351895.1 uncultured Caulobacterales bacterium | reverse complement strand
GTCGTAGACAAGCCTTGAGCGGCCAGCATCTCAGCGGCGAGTTCGGCTTCGGCAAGGCGGGCGCCGAACGACACAAGCGCCACCACCGCGCCTTCTCGGACAATCCGCCCACGTCCAATCTCTAGCGGCTCCACGACATCCGGCAAGGCCAGTCCGCGGCCCTCGCCACGCGGATAGCGAAATGCGATGGGCCCCTCGTCCCACGCCGAGGCGGTGCGCACCATGCGCGTCAGCTCCACTTCGTCAGCGGCCGCCATCACCACCATGCCCGGCAATTGCCCAAGGTAGCCGACATCAAAACTGCCGGCGTGGGTGGCTCCGTCGGCCCCGACCAGGCCCGCCCGGTCAATGGCAAAGCGCACCGGCAGCCCCTGGATGGCGACGTCATGCACCACCTGGTCATAGGCGCGCTGAAGGAACGTGGAGTAGATCGCGGCGAACGGCTTCATCCCGTCGGCTGCCAGTCCCGCAGCAAAGGTGACGGCGTGCTGTTCAGCGATGCCCACGTCAAAGCTGCGTTCGGGAAAGCGTTCAGCGAAGGTGTGCAGGCCGGTGCCCGACGGCATCGCCGCCGTGATCGCCACCACGCGCGGATCGGCTTCAGCCTCGGCAATGAGCTGGCGGGCGAACACGCTGGTGTAGGACGGGGCGGCGGCCTTGCTCTTGTGCTGCTCGCCGGTCACCACATTGAATTTTGACACGCCGTGATACTTGTCGTCAGAGCTTTCAGCGGGCGCATAGCCCTTGCCTTTTTGCGTCACGCAATGGATGAGCACCGGCCCCTTGGAATGCTCTTTGACATTCTTCAGGACCGGGACCAGGTGATCCAGGTTGTGCCCATCGATGGGCCCTACGTAGTAAAAGCCAAGCTCTTCAAAGAGGGTGCCGCCGGTCGCCATTCCGCGCGCGTATTCTTCGGCTTTTTTGGCGGTTTCATAAACCGGGCGACCCAGTCTTTTGACCACCTTCTTGGACAAGTTGCGCAGCGCCTGATAGCCGCCGCTCGACACCAGCTTGGCCAGATAGGCGCTCATGGCCCCAACCGGCGGGGCGATCGACATGTCATTGTCGTTGAGGATGACGATCAGCGGCGTATCCATGGCGCCGGCGTTGTTCATCGCCTCGTACGCCATCCCCGCCGACATGGCGCCGTCGCCGATGACACAGACAACACGCCCCGACTTGCCCTGGAGCTGGCGCGAGACGGCAAACCCGAGGCCGGCGGAGATCGAGGTGGAGGCGTGCGCGGCGCCGAACGGGTCATACGAGCTTTCTGAGCGCTTGGTAAAACCGGACAGGCCGTCTTTCTGGCGCAGGGTGCGGATGCGCTCGCGCCGCTCGGTGAGGATCTTGTGCGGATAGCACTGGTGGCCGACATCCCAGATCAAGACATCATCGGGCGTGTCGAACACGGCGTGCGCGGCGACCGTCAACTCCACCACGCCCAGCCCCGCGCCAAGGTGTCCGCCGGTGACCGAAACCGCATCGATCATCTCCGCCCGCAAGTCCTCACTCACGGCTTTCAATTGGTCGATGGAAAGGGCGCGCAAATCCGCCGGCGAGGCGATCTGATCGAGATGCGGCGTTTGATGCGGCAAAATCTTACTCCGTCAACTGTCGTCGCCCGCGCAAGGGCGAACAGGCCCGGCGTGCTTAAAGCGCGTAGGGCGCGTTGATGTGATTAGGACGCCCGCTCTAAGACGAAATCAACCGCATCACACAATAGGGTGGCGCGCTCTCCGAAAAGGTCCAGGTGCGCCTTGGCTTGCGCGGCGAGACGCCGCGCCTGTTCTGAGGCGGCCTCTACGCCCATCACGGTGACAAAATTGGCCTTCCCGCGCGCCGCGTCCTTGCCGACCGATTTGCCCGCGCTCTCAGGATCGCCGTCCGCGTCGATGAGGTCGTCAACGATTTGATAGGCAAGCCCCAGGTCATGGGCGAACCGCGACAAGGCCTGGGCGCTGTCTTCTCCGACGCGCGCCATGACCGGTCCAGATTCAATCGCGAACGTGAACAAGGCGCCGGTCTTCATGCGCTGCATGCGGGTCAAGGCGGCAATATCGAGCTGCGTGCGCTCGCCCTCCATATCGATCATCTGGCCGCCCACCATGCCAAGGGGGCCGCACGCCGCCGCCAGACGGCGCGCCAACTCGATGCGCACGCGCGGATCAGAATGGGTGTCGGGGTGGCACATAATCTCGAACGCCAGCGCCAACAGCCCATCGCCCGCCAGCACCGCCGTGGCCTCATCGTAGGCGCGATGCACCGTGGGGCGACCGCGGCGCAGATCGTCATCGTCCATGCAGGGCAAATCGTCATGCACCAGCGAATAGGTGTGCACGCACTCCAAGGCGGCCGCCGCGCGCAACAAGGCGCGCTCATCCACGTCAAACATGCGCCCGCCATACACGACAAAAAACGGACGCAAGCGCTTGCCGCCGCCAAGCGCCGCATAGCGCATGGCCGACAAGAGCCGCGCTTCGGGCCCGTCTGGACGCGGAATCAAGGCGTCCAATGCGACGGTCACTCGGTCGGCCGTCTCGTCTAGCGCCTCTCGAAACGCGTCCATTGGTGCTCCGGGAACAGACGCCAAGGCGGGGCCGCGACGGCGGTGTCAGGCAAGGGGGCAAGCAAGGCCATGATCGGTGCGCCGCGCCCCCTAGAGAGGACCCCAGCGCGCCTTTTCGTCATTCAACGCGTTGGAGGTCGGGCCGGTCAACTCGCAGCGCGGGGAAAACCGGCTGACTAGTCGTAAACCGCAGGCTCAGCGGATGCTGATCCGTCCGGCGCCAACACAATCTTCTCAACTTTGAGCCGCGCCGCGTCCAGCTTGGCTTCGCAATGGGCCTTGAGCGCCGCGCCGCGTTCGTAGATCGCGATGGACTGTTCCAGCGGCACGTCGCCGCTCTCCAGCTGGCGCACGATTGTCTCCAATTCGCTCAGCGCAGCTTCAAAGCTCAGCTTCTCCACCGGTGCTGGCGCCGGCGCCTTGGCGTCTGCCATCCACGTTCTCCTCATATAGTCGGCCGCGACCATAACGAGGCGCGCCCTAAGTTTGAAGTGAGCACCAGCTGTGCACCCACAAGCGCGTTTTGATGAAGCCAATGATGGCGGCGCGTTGGTCTCGTGCGGTGTCTCTAGCGCGGCGCCGGCTCAAATCGCCGAAACGACCAGTGCGAATCGCGCCCGTCGACCACACAGCGCCAGCCTGCGCCCAAAAGCACCGGACGCATCATCCGATTGAACCAGCCGTGCGCGCACACCAACACCACTTGGTCGTCGCCCGCCGTCTCAAGCAAGAGCTTCACCGCCGCGTCTGCGCGCCGTTCGGCCGCCCGTCGGCTCTCCAGTCCACCCGATGCGCCGAACCACCAGGTGATGCGCGCCACCACACCCCATGGGCCGGGGCGCAGACGCACGCCAGGCAGGGGTGGCGGCGGCAATGGCGCCTCCACAAACACCTCATTGGTGGTGATAGGCAGACCGCCCGCCACCATGTGCGCGGTTTCAAGGCTGCGCGCCAAGGGGCTAGACAAGATGACATCAGCGCCCGCCGCCTGGTCGAGGAGCGCCGCCGGCGGCGTCTGCCCCGTCTCAAGCCCGCCCGCGTCGTAGCGCCGCCACCACTCTTGGTAGCCACGCCAATCATAATGGGTGGAGCGCTCCAGGGCCGGGCGGCCGTGACGCACGACGATGATCGCTGGTCGCCCGCCGATTGCGTTGGCGGGGCGTGCGTCGCGGCGGCTCGATTGAGGCGCGGGCCGGCTTTCATCGCCGGCGTGAACGCCTGTGCGCTTGGGCGGTGTGGAGGTGCTGGCGTCAGCCACCGATTGTCACCCCTCGCCTGCCGCAAAGTGGCGCCGCTAGGAGGCGCGCATTAAGGCCTGCACGTGGGAAGAAGCCGAACGAGCAAGCGCAGACAAGTCGTATCCGCCCTCTAGACAAGAGACAAGCCGGCCCTCGCAATGGCGCCCAGCTGCTTCACACAAGCGGTCTGTCGCCCAGGCAAAATCGGCCTCCGTCAACGCCAGCGACGCCAACGGGTCGCGGTCGTGGGCGTCAAATCCCGCCGACACCATGATCAGATCGGGCGCGAACGCGTCGAGCGCGGGCAGAACCTTGGCCTCCATCCGGCGGCGAAACTGCGCACCCGCCGCACCCGGCTCCAGCGGGGCGTTGACAATGTTCTGCGCCGGGCCGGTTTCGTCTTCATAGCCAGTCATCGGATAGATGCCGGCTTCGTGGGTGGAGGCGTAAAAAAGATCGCCGTCCCCCTCAGCGAAGGCCTGGGTGCCATTGCCGTGATGCACGTCGAAATCGATGACCGCAATGCGGCGCAGCCCATGCACGGCCCGAGCGTGATACGCGCCCACATCGACGCCCTGATCGACCAGGAGCCGCACGATCATGGGGTGATCA
>CAYGQB010000217.1:2647-4436 GCA_964351895.1 uncultured Caulobacterales bacterium | reverse complement strand
CCTTGGCGTCGGCGGCGGCGTCGGCCTTGGGGCCGGATGGGGCGGGCGCGGGCTTGGGCGCATCCAGGGTTTCGGCGATGCGCTTGAGGGTGTCCAGGAAGGCGGCGCGCTTGTTCTTGGCCAGGGCGCTCAAAATCGCCTCGTCGGCGGCGCGCACGCGCGGGGCGGCATAGTCCAGAAGCGTGCGGCCTTCATCGGTCAGGCGCACGGTGTTGGCGCGCGCGTCCAGACGCGCCCGCTCGCGCAGCAACAGATTGCGCCGGCTCATTCGGGCGACCAGCTCAGCCAGGGTGGAGCGGTCGATGCCCGTCGCCTTGACCAGGTCGGTTTGCGTCAGGCCTTCATTGGCGGCCACGGCGGTCAAGACGGCGAACTGGCGTTGCGTGATCTGTTCTCCGTCCATCGCCTCTGAGAAGCGGTCGGCGGCGAACTGCTGAGCACGGTGCAACAGGTGACTGGGCGCCGAGGTAAGCTCATAGATCGCGCTGGGATCGGGGTCGGACATCGGACTGCTCCTGGCCAAAACTCCGCGCACGTTAGCAAAAGTATGCGTCGGTTCCGTTACAACTTGGTCCGTTTGCGTCGCACAATTTAGTCCGGGTGCGGGCCAAGGACAATGGAATCTGAATTTCGGCCCGCCCTAGACGTGCGCACTGCGCCGCTCCATCTTGACGTGTGTGACTGTCACCGACCCTTCCTTCTCCTTCTCCACCCCGACCGGCGAGGACCGGGAACGGCGCGTGTGCGACACCTGCGGCTTCATCGACTACGTCAATCCCAAGATTGTCGCCGGCGTGGTGGCCTCGACGCCGGATGAGCGCCTGGTGATCTGCAAGCGCGCGATTGAACCGCGCCGGGGCTTCTGGACCCTGCCGGCGGGCTTTCTGGAGGAAGGCGAAGGCGTAGAGGCGGGCGCGGCCCGTGAAGCGCGCGAAGAGGCGTGTGCGGAATTGGAGCTGGACGGCCTGCTCGGGGTCTACTCGATCCCGCGCATCAGCCAGGTGCAGCTGTTCTTTCGCGCCCGCCTGGTGTCAGAGATCGCCGCCGGACCAGAGAGCCAGGAGGTGCGGCTGGCGACGTGGGATGAAATCCCATGGGACGACTTGGCGTTTCCGTCCGTGTCGTGGGCGCTCAATGATTGGCGCGACGTGCGCGGACAGACCAGCTTTGTCCCGCGTCTGCGCACCGCCGGCGCCTGATCGCACGCAATCCTTTCTGAGTGTGTGGGGGACCTCAGCTGAGGGACCCGAGCGGTCGGGGTGAGCGGTCGGGATGGGGGGCGCTCCGGCCTTGACTTGGCCACACTCACCCGTCATAAGCCGCGCCCCCGGACATGATCTCGCCCGGGTTTTGCGCCCTCTCGATGCTCACAGCGGACCTGCTCATGGCCAGATCCATAGACCGCACAGACCCGCGATCTGTCCGCCGCGCGCGAGGCGCGTCGGACGCGCGCCTGCGGGCCGGAGTGTCCGCGTCGAGGCCGCCCGTCAGGGCCTAGGCCAACACGACATCACTGATTGAAAAGGGGAGGAGGCGATGGTCGCCGCCCACCCGTCTGGCGTCTCGTCGCAGCTGCGCGGGCGCGCCGGCGCCTATGCAGGGCGCGTCGCCAAGCTGTGGCCGGCGCCCCACACGCCCTATCTGTCGCTGCCCACGCAGCGCCGTCACCTTGTTCACGTCACCTTGGCGCGGATCGAGGCCGCGCCGGGACGCGACGCGCGCGCCTACGCCCGCGACGCCGCCGCGGCGCGGCTGAAGGTGTTCTGGACACGCTGGGGACGCGGCCTGG
>CAYGQB010000217.1:0-2637 GCA_964351895.1 uncultured Caulobacterales bacterium | reverse complement strand
GCCGCGCATTGCCTGCAAAATGGGCGAGCGGGCGTGGCGTCCGGCCGAGTATCGCGCGCTTCTTGGCTTGACCGGCGGGTGCGTGCGCGCCTGTCAGGTCCTGCGCCATGCCGAACGCGTAAACCCGCAGGACGTGCACGTTCTGGCCGGCCTGCCGCCTGTCCTGCGCGCCGCCGGTGTCGTGCGCCATGTCGCCAACGCCTATGAGGCTGAAACCGTGCGCGGCGCGGTTGACCTCGTGCGCCGTCTCGACCCGCGCCCGGACGCGCTGCGCATACTGGCTGAGCGCCTGGAACACACCGCAAGCCGCGCAGCTTTCTACGCCGCCCTCGTTGACGCGGTGCAGGTTGGGCCCTTGGCGCAACCCTTTGAAGCGACGCCGCTTCTGGTCCCGCTGACCAGCGCCGCAGAGGTCCGAGACGCCGGGCGGCGGTTTCGCAACTGCTTGGGCGGGCTCATCGGCGAGGCCCAGTTCGGCAGCTCTGCGTTCGTGGAATGGCGCGGCGAGGAGCCCGCCGTGATGCAGCTGGAGCACGAAGGCGCGGCGGGGTGGCGCCTGTGCTACGTCCTGGGCGTCGACAATCGCGAGGTCAGCCCCGCCACCCGGCGCGCCATCAAGGCGCACCTGGCCAAGCTGGGCGTGCGCCGCCAGTCCAACCCGCAATGGATCATCGGCGACCTGGCCTCCTGGGTGAACGAAGACGCGTGAACGAAGACCCAGCCAAGGCGCCAAACGCAATCAGAATGCGCGGGTTTGGGTCTTTGTGGACGCGCGACGCACCTTGTGCTGATCTGCAGCTTAATCCCGAAGGAGCCGTCAGCCGACTATTTATGGGTTGAGTTGTCGCACGACTCAATGACAGCAAATAGAATAAAATAATCCGACCTCAAAACACTAGGGTGACCGAATTGTTGATCAGCGAGACAATCAAAGAGACTCAATCGGCATTTGCAAAGGTGCAGAATGTAGACACGAGCAAGCTCGGTCGCAGGGATGATTTGGGTGGAGTGCAAAATTTTGAGGAGATAATTCCCGATGCACAGAAATTAATCGGACTATTTGAAAAACTGCCCAAGGAAGTTTTGAGTGAACTTCCAGATAAGCAGCTCCAGCAAATCCTCAACGCGGCTAATAGCACACGCAAGCTGTTCGAGGATGTTGAAAAGTTTGATCCAACACAAGCGAACGCAAATGAAACGAGAACAAACCTGATCAATCAAATCAAGGGGCACTATGATACGATTTTATTAATTTGTATCAGTGGATTTCTTATGGAGTTGCCCGAACGGTTGATTTCGATGGTTTAGATACTGGGGCGCGGGCGGTGGTCAAACGCCTGGAGGACCGCGCGGAGGACATGGAGCTAACTTTCGCAGATCGTGAGAAAAAGCTTGATCAACTAGAGAAACGATTGAGGTCCACCCTTGCAGAGCAGGGTGTTTCTATGCAGGCGAAATACTTCGGGGATGAGGCGGACAAGCATGTGAGGATGGCTACCAAATGGGGCCAGTTTACAGGACGTTGGGCTGCCGTAGTTGCCATGGCAGCATTCGCTAGCTTCTTTACTCATCGTATCCCATGGATTGCACCTGCAAGTGTGGCAGAAGCTATCCAATTCATTGCCAGCAAAGTGCTATTGATTGGTGCGCTGACATTCATGCTTATCCGGTCGGCCCGAAACTACAGTGCTCACAGGCACAATGAAGTAGTCAATCGACACAAGCAGAATGCGCTTTTAACCTTCAATGCGCTTGTCGAGGCAGGTGCAACACCCGAGACACGGAATACGGTTCTAAATCACGCAGCGGCATCGATCTATGCGCAGCCAGACAGCGGCTATGTAAATTCATCTGCAGATCGCGGATCATCCAACACAACTTTGGTTGAAATGCTTCCACGTGCGTCAGCACAGCTCACAGACGGGGCTTAATGCAAGCTTACGACTGCGAATGTGCTCATAGCTAATATCGGGTAGGTCGCCCCGCCAACTGACCACTCCCGGCCAGTTCCTGGCGTTCTGATTGCGGATGCAGCCTTAAGTTTTCAGCGTGTCGTCGGCGGTGGGTGCGCCGCCGGCTTCTGTGTCGCCCGCCTCTTTAGACTCGCTCTTCGTGTCGCCGCCCGGGCCGTCTTGGCCTGAGTGCTTCATGGTGATCGGCAGATTGGCCATGGCGAAGGCGATGGTCAGCGGCATCACGCCCCAGAACTTGAAGTTGGCCCAGAACGCCTCTGAGAAGTTGCGCCAGATGAATTCGTTGAGCACGGCCAGGAACACAAACCAGGCGCCCCAGCGGGCCGCCAAGATGTTCCAGATCCGGTCGGGCAGGGTAAACACCTGGCTGAACAGAAGTTTCCAGATGTTGCGGCCCACCAGGAGCGAGCCAAAAATCGCCGCCGCATAGAGAAGGTTGACGATGGTGGGCTTGATCTTGACGAAGATCGCGTCTTGCAGCGCCAGGGTGAGGCCGCCGAACACGGTCACGATCACGGCCGTCACCACCAGCATGAGCGGCACCCGGCGCTGGTGCAGCCAGGCATAGGCCAGGGCGGCCAAAGTGGCGGCAATGAACACGGCCGTGGCAATGAAGATCGCCTCGTCGGGGCGCGACCGGTTGGCGACATTGTAGGTCACCATA
>CAYGQB010000216.1:4094-4447 GCA_964351895.1 uncultured Caulobacterales bacterium | reverse complement strand
ATTCCGGCAAAGACGGAAGCGGTCTAGGATCCGGCCAAGGGCACGCCGGCGCGGTGGGCGGCATTGATCAGCGCGCGATCACGCGTGGCCAGCGGCGCGCCTGCGCGCAGCGCCAACTCAAGATAGGCGGCGTCTTTCACCGTCAGATCATAGGTCTGGGTCAGGGCGCGCGCGGCCTGATACTGGGTTTGCACCCCCACCGGGTCATAGGCGATGTCCAGCCCCTCCCAAAAGCGCATGAACCAGTCGGCGCGGCCGCGGGCCCACACTCAGTCAGGACCGCGCCGACAGGTTCATGCGCGTTTGGGAGGGGCTGGACATCGCCGATGACCCGGGGGGGGTGCCCACCCAGA
>CAYGQB010000216.1:0-4084 GCA_964351895.1 uncultured Caulobacterales bacterium | reverse complement strand
CCCGTCCCAAAAGCGCATGAACCAGTCAGCGCGGTCCTGACTGAGTGTGGGCCCGCGGGCGCGCCGGGCGATCACGCGTCCCGCCTCAAAGCGCAACATGTCCGGGGCCAAGGCGCCATGCGCGCGCACCTGGGCCAGGAGCGCCCGGCTGGCGGCGGGCAAGTTGCGCCCAAAGCACCAACCAATGACGATGTTGGCGTCGAGAACCGGACGAGACGGGGTGTCGAACGCTTCGCTCATGGGTCGGGGCTGACCTGAACCAGCCGCACGCCGCGATTGGCGCCAGTGAACAGGCTTTCCAGCGCCGACGGCATGGTTTCAAGCCCGTGAGAGATGTCCTCCACGCCGCCGATCTTGCCGGCCTCCAAGAGGGCGCGCAGCTGGGCGAAGAACTCTGGAAAGCGGGCCACATGGTCCCACACCACAAAGCCTTCCATGCGCGCACGCCGATAGAGAAGCTCGGTGTACCAGGCCGGACCGGGCGGGCGCTGGGCCAGGTACTCAGTTGAGATCATGCCGCACAGAACCACGCGCGCGCCCACGGCAATGCGCTGCAACACCGTATCAAGCTGGGCCCCGCCGACATTGTCGAAATAAAGATCAACCCCGTGCGGGCACAAGCGGTCGATGCCCGCGCCGACGTCCTCGGACTTGTAGTCGATGGCCCCAACATAGCCGGCCCGGTCTTGTATCCAGGCGCACTTGGCCGCCCCGCCCGCAATCCCGATCACCCGCGCCCCGTAAGCCGCCGCGATTTGACCGGCCAGAGACCCCACCCCGCCTGCGGCCGCTGACACCAGCACCGTCTTGCCCGCCGCGGCCGGTCTCGACCCGCCCGATCTTGCGATGTCTTGCAGGCCCCCAATCTCTTGCAAACCAAATAGCGCGGTGAAGCCGGCGTTGCCCAACACCCCCAGATGCAGGCTTGCCGCGCCCACACTGGGGTCGAGCTTTTGCACCGACAGAACGTCAACCCCGCCCTTGGGGCCTTGGCCCGTGCGCTGCACCGACCATTCCTGCCAGCCGAGCGTCGCCGCCACCCAGTCGCCAGGCGCAAACTCTGGATGCCGGGACGCCTCCACCACGCCCACGCCGCGCCCGTGCATCACGTCGCCAATCTCGACCCCGCCGTGAAAGCGCCGGTTCTCGATGGTGTAGGCGCGCTGCGCCGGCGACGTGCCCAGGCATACGGTGCGCACCAGCATCTCGCCGTCGCCAATGTCGGGTATGCGGCCCTCATCGAGCGTAAAGTGCGCCGGGCCAATGGTTTCGTCAGGCCCAGGACGGCGCGCCAGACGCCATTGCCGATTGCCGCTCACCGGCTATCGCCCACGTTCTGGCCCACGTCCTGGCCCCTACCCATCTTTCGGGCCCTCACCCCTCTTCCATCGCAGCCAGACGCGCCGCCTGGTCTTCAGTGACCAGCGCTTCGATCATCTCCGCCAGGCCCTCGCCCTCAAGTATCTGGGGCAGCTTGTGCAGCGTGAGACCGATGCGGTGATCGGTGACGCGGCCTTGCGGGAAGTTATAGGTGCGAATGCGCTCTGAGCGGTCGCCTGAACCGACTTGGCTTTTGCGTGCGTCGGCGCGCTCGGCTGCGGCGCGCTCGCGCTCTTGATCATAGAGGCGCGTCTTGAGCACCTCCATGGCGATGGCGCGGTTCTGGTGCTGGGACTTCTCAGAAGAGGTCACCACGATGCCGGTGGGAATGTGGGTGATGCGCACCGCAGAATCTGTGGTGTTGACGTGCTGACCGCCTGCGCCCGACGCGCGCATGGTGTCGATGCGGATGTCTTCCGCCCGCACCTCAATGTCGATGTCAGAGGGACGCGGCAACACCGCAACCGTGGCCGCCGATGTGTGGATCCGCCCGCCCGATTCTGTCGCCGGCACCCGTTGGACCCGATGCACGCCAGACTCAAACTTCAGCAGACCGAACACGCCGTCGCCGGTTACGTCAGCGACGATCTCTTTAAATCCGCCCACCTCGCCGGGGCTTTCTTCGATTACGGCGACTTTCCAGCCGCGCAAGGCCGCGTAGCGCTGGTACATGCGAAACAAATCGCCTGCAAAGAGCGCCGCCTCGTCGCCGCCGGTGCCCGCGCGCACCTCCAACACCACGCTGGCTGAATCGTCGCGATCGCGCGGCAACAGCAAAAGCTGCAGCGCCCGCTCCATCTCCGGCAGGGCGTCGCGCAGGCCGTCAACTTCAGCTTGCGCCAGCTCGACAAGGTCGGCGTCGCCGCTGGCGGCCATCTCTTGGGCCTCGGCCAGCTCCGCCCGCGCCTTGGCCAGCGCCCGCGCCGCTTCAGCCACCGGGCGCAGCTCAGCGTGCTCCTTGGACAGGGCGACGATCTCGTCGCCGTCCGACACCACGCTCATGCGCGCCTCCACCGCGTCAAAGCGGTCCAGCACGGCGGCGATACGGGATTCAGGGATGTGATTCATAGGCCGCTGGTTAGAGCGCGTCTGAGGCCGCCTGTCACGTCCCTGAGAAAACCATTACGTCCCTGCAAAGAAGTCGTTTGGCCCGAACGCTTAGCCGCTCGCCTCATCGTCCGCGCCCCAGTGCACGCTGCCGGTGGGGTTGCCCTCTCCGCCCAACAGCACCGCCAGTCGGCGCAAGGCCGCGCTGTCGGCGGCCAGCGCGGGGTCCGACTGGGCCATGCGGTCGGCGATCATGGCCAAGATGTCGATCAAGGCGCCCAGATCGCTGCCGATCTGCACGCCTGAGCGCAAGGTGATGCGCCAGCGCTCTTCTTTGAACAGGCGCGCGACATGCACGTCGCCATAGAGAATGTCGAACACCGGCGCCTCGGCGCGGCGCGGCCAGTTCTCCTGAAACCCCCAGCGGCCCTGCGAGAAAAACGGTTCAAGATGCGAATTCACGGCGCGCAAAAATCCCTTGCCTGGCGACCGCTTCGGGCCCCGCCGGCCGCCGCGCCGGCAGTGTAGCCAAAAGCCGGCGCCGGGGGGAGAGCGCGCCCCAACGAGGCGAATCGCTTCGGGTGCAGACGTCAGCGCGCGCCTTCTTTCTCCTTGGCCGCCTGGCGCGCGGCCATGATCTCTTCCAGCTCCGCCACCAGGCGATCGACGTACTTGACGTGCGCAGCGTTGCGCGACGATTGGCGCCGCCGGGCCCAGTCTGCGCGCACCGCCGGGCTGACGAACCACTGCATGGCGCCGTCGTCAAGCTGGGCCATGGTTTCCGGCGCCATCAGTCCGCGGCGATAGAGATTGAAGGCGATCTCATGCGGGCCGACGGCGGATCCGACCGCGATGCGAAAGCGCAAGCGTTCGGCCTGATCGAGCGGCTCTCCAACGCCGTAGAGTGCGCGGTGCATGAACCGGGCGCCTTCTTCGGTCTGGTACCAGGACGAGTTCATCTGGCCCGACAGCTGCCAAACTTCGGCCGACAAGTCGGCGCGGGCGAGGCGGTTTGTTTGTCGCCCCTGCAGCAAGATGGCGATGAGCGTGGCGACAACCGCCACGACCGCGATCGTTTGGCCCAGATAGTAGATGTGCTCCAACGTCATGATTTGTCTCCCCCACCGGTGGTGTCAGTGGCAAGGAGACTGCCTCAATCAGGCGCCCGTGGCGATGGTGACGCCTGACCGCCCCCTTTTTAACGCTCCAGAGCCAGCCGGAGGCAGCGGGCGGACCACTAGGCCGTCAGCTGGGCCTCGACCTCGCCGCGCCAGCCGACAAGGACCGTCCCATCAGCGGTCTCGATCACTGGGCGCTTGATCAGCGTCGGGTTGGCGATCAGGGCCGGTGCGGGGTCGGCGTCCGCGCTGGCCTTTTGCGCGTCATCAAGGCCGCGCCAGGTGGTCGAGGCGCGGTTCACGAGCACCTTGGGCCCGACCGCCTTTAGCCACACCGGGACACGGGTCGCCAAATCGGCCTCAGCCCGCACGTCCACGAACGTCACCTCACGCCCCGCCGCCGCCAGCGCCTTGAGCGCCTTCTTGCAGGTGTCGCAGGACTTTAGCCCAAAGAGTGTGAGCGCGGTCATAGCTCGCTCATGGTGCGGTCTCGGCGGGTTGCGCCACTGGGTCAGAGCGTTCGCGCGCGGCGCGCATCT
>CAYGQB010000215.1:0-4473 GCA_964351895.1 uncultured Caulobacterales bacterium | reverse complement strand
TCTGTGAGTCGCTCCCAATCGCGAACCAGACATCGAGACGAAATCGTCTGAGGGTGGCTGGGAAGGGCGCATTGCGTGATCAAGACAGTCGTCGGCGCGGCGGGCGCGCTGGCTGATCCATTCTCGATCGCGCCGCACCATGCACCACATTCAGATTAATGAAAAGCATAGGCCGAAACCTGTGAACACGCTTAACACGCTGGTAAACGCGGCGCGCTAGCTTGAGTGTTCCGCTCGGCCGTGAGGCCGCAACCACGAACGTGTCGGACGCACATGTCGCTTGGCCACTTCCTGAAGCGCATCATCGGCTTGTCCTGCGTGCTCGCCGCCCTGGCGGCAACGCCGGCCCTGGCGCAGCCGGCGATTGAGCGGGTGCGATTCGGGGTCGAACCTGAGCGCACGCGGGTCGTCATCGAATCAAGCGCGCCGCTCTCCTATTCCATGTTCACGCTCGCCAACGACGGTGATCGGCTGGTGGTTGACCTGGCGCGCGTCGAGTGGCGACTGGCCGGCGCGCCCATCGGCCGCAGTCAAGTCGCAGCGCCTGGCGAAGGCATGGTCGATCGCGTGCGCTTTGCCCACAAGTCCGCCACCACCTCGCGGATCGTGTTCGACCTCAATGCGCCGGTTGAAGTGCGCCGCCATTTCCAGCTTGAGCCGGACACCCAGGCGCCGCGTCATCGGCTGGTGCTTGATCTGGACCTGACGAGCCGCGACGCATTCCAGCGTGCGGCCGGTTTTCCTGAACTTGCGCCTGAGGTTCCCGGATCCGGCGCCCTGTCGACCCCGCCGCATCCCACCGACGAACGCATCGTCGTGGTTCTGGACGCCGGTCATGGCGGCAAGGATCCCGGCGCGATCGGCCCTTCGGGCTTGCAAGAAAAGAAAGTCGTGCTCGACACCACTGAGCGCCTGAAGGCGGCGCTGGAGGCGACAGGGCGCTATGACGTGGTGCTGACGCGCACAGACGACACTTACCTGACGCTCAATGACCGGGTGCGCGTGGCGCGCGAAGCCCAGGCCGATCTCTTTATTTCCGTGCACGCCGACGCCGCCCCGGCGACCTCCAGCGCCAACGGGCCGTCGGTTTACACGCTGGCCGAGCGCGCGGTGCCGCGCACGCGGCGCGAGATCTTGCCTGAACAGAACTGGCTGATTGACGTCGACCTGCACAGCAACTCTGACGAGGTCAACCAGATCCTGATCGACCTTGCCCAGCGCGACACGCAAAACCAATCCTCGGCCTTTGCCCAAACCTTGATCCCTGAGCTGAAGAAGGTGGGACCGGTGCTGCGCAACACCCATCGGTCCGCCGGGTTCTATGTGCTCTTGGCGCCCGACGTGCCGGCGGTGCTGGTCGAGCTTGGGTTCCTGACCAATCGCGATGATGCCCGCAAGTTGGCGACCCCAGAGCACCGCGAGCGTATGGCCGGCGCCATCGCCGCCGCCGTCGATCGCTATTTTGAGACCCGCGCCAGGCAACTTGCGGCGCGTTAAAGCTTAGCCGCCCCATCACCAGTCCGACATTTGCGCACCACGCGCGGGCGCGAATCTGCGCAAAGCTGGGAACAAGTCGCTGCGCCCAGGCGGGCTGAGGAGAACCACGCAGTGCGCCACAATCATGACATGGGCGTCTGGCATCCAGGTGGGAGTGCTGTGCTTGGCGACTTGACGAAAAAGCTGCGTCCTGACACCCGAGGCTGTCAAAGGCTTTCTCGGGCAGGGCTCTGGGAGGGCTCGGGCGCGCAGGCTGCGCATGTATCCGCCCCGTGTGCGGTGTGGTTGTCACGCCGTCGCACCGCCCCCAGCAGGACCCCGATTGGGTCCGACATAGGACCCCAACCAGGACCCTGACCGGGTCCGACACAGGACAAGCTAGAGATGCAACCGTTTGATGCACTGGCCCGCGTGTCGCGGCGCACCTGGTTCTACATCGCCGGCGGCGTCTTGGGCGCAGGCGTCGTGACGGGGCTGATCGCGGTTGCCGTGGCGGCCGTCTATGTGGTGCGCGTCACCGACGACCTGCCAGAAATTGAAGACCTGGCGCGTTATGAGCCGCCGGTGATGAGCCGGGTGCATGCGGGCGACGGCCGGCTGATCGCCGAATATGCGCGCGAAAGCCGCGTCTTCGTGCCCATCGCCGCCATTCCGCCTGAGGTCGTGGCCGCATTCGTGTCGGCTGAAGACAAGAATTTCTACAGCCACGGCGGCCTGGACTACATGGGCACGGTGCGCGGCGTCGTGCGCTCGGCCATCAATGTTGTGCGCGGTTCGGGCGGCTTGCAGAGCGGCTCCACCATCACCCAGCAGGTGGCCAAGAACTTCAAGCTGACGGCTGAGCAAACTATTGAGCGCAAGGTCAAGGAAATGGTCTTGGCGCGCCGGCTTGAGGCGACCTTCTCTAAGGACGAAATCCTAGAGCTGTACCTCAACGAGATTTACCTGGGACGCCGCGCCTATGGCGTCGCCGCCGCGTCGCTTCTCTATTTTGGCAAGTCGCTGGACGATCTGACGACGGCCGAAGCCGCCTATCTGGCCGCCTTGCCCAAGGCCCCCAACAATTATCACCCCGAGCGCCACAAGGCCCGGGCCATTGCGCGCCGCAACTATGTGCTCGGGCGCATGGAGGTCAACGGCTACATCGACCAGGCTGAAGCCGAGGCGTCGGCCAAAGAAGATCTGGTCGTGGCCGATCGCCTGACCGGCGCCACCTATTCAGCGGCCGATTACTTCGTTGAAGAGGTCCGCCGCCTCGTGTTCTCGATCTACGGGGAAGACGAGCTTTATGACGGCGGCCTGTCGATCCGAACAACCATGGACACGCGCCTGCAAATCGCCGCCCAAGCGGCGCTGCGCAACGGGCTGGAGACCTATGACCGCCGGCATGGCTATCGCGGTCCGGTCACGGCCATCGATCCGGGTCTGGGGTGGCAGGAGCGGCTGGGAGAGGTCGTCACGCCGGACGGCGCCCGCGAGACCTGGCGTATTGCAGTGGTCTTGGACGTCAATGCTGAGCGCGCTGAAATCGGTCTGCTTGACGGGTCTAAAGGGCGCATTCCGCTTGAAGAGCTGACCTGGGCGCGCCGGGTTTCTGCTGACCGTAGCGGCGAAGTCGCCGCCGCGCCGGCGCCTGTTTCTGCGGCGAGCGACGCGGTGCGGCGCGGCGAAGTGGTGCTGGTCGAGCCCGCGCCGTTCAAAGCCGGCGCGCCTGAGGCCGATGCTGAAACTGCGCCCGCCGAAGCCAACGCTTCAGACGGGGCCTCAGGCGGGGCTTCAGGCGGGGCAGGCGACCCATCGCGCTATGGCTTGCGTCAAATTCCCAACGTCAACGGGGCGCTGATGGCGATGGATCCCCACACCGGCCGCGTCCTGGCCTTGGCGGGCGGGTACAGCTATCGGTTGAGCCAGTTCAATCGCGCCACCCAGGCGCGTCGTCAGCCCGGATCCTCATTCAAGCCCTTTGTGTACGCCGCCGCGCTGGACGCCGGCTTTACCCCGGTTGATAAGATTCTGGACGCACCCTACGTGTCGCCCAACCCCGGGGAGGGCTTTTACAAGCCGCAGAACTACACCCGCCGCTGGTACGGCATGTCGACCCTGCGTCTGGGCGTGGAGAAGTCGCGCAACGCCATGACAGTGCGCCTGGCCAATGACATTGGCTTGGAGCGCGTGTCCGCCTATGGCGAGCGTTTTGGTATCTACGATGACCTGCCGGCGTTTGAATCGATGGCGCTGGGCGCCGGCGAGACCAGCTTGTGGCGCATGACCACGGCCTACGCGATGCTCGTAAATGGCGGCAAGGCCGTCACGCCCACCATCCTGGACCGGGTGCAGGATCGCACCGGCGGGACGATCTATCGCCATGATCCGCGCGCGTGCGACACCTGTGTGGTTGAAGATCTTTCAAACCTTGTCGAACCCCAGCTTCCGGATCCGCGCCGCACCGTCATTGAGCCGGTGACGGCGTATCAGGTGGTGTCAATGCTGGAGGGCGTGGTGCAGCGCGGCTCCGGCACGCGCGTCAAAAGCGCTGTCGCCCAGCCGGTCGCCGGCAAAACCGGCACCACCAACGATTTCCGCGACGCCTGGTTTGTCGGCTTTGCCCCGGATTTGGTGGCCGGCGTCTATGTTGGATTTGATACGCCAGTGCCGCTGGGCGACGGCGAGGCGGGCGGGCGCGTGGCGGCTCCCATCTTCGGCGAGTTCATGGCCGCCGCCCTGGATGACGGCCCCTCCACGCCCTTCCGCGTGCCGCCGGGCGTGCGCCTGGTCAAGATCGACCCGGCCAGCGGTGAGCGCGTGCGCCCGGACGCTGATCGCTTCATCTTTGAGGCGTTCCGCGCGGGCACCGAACCGACCCAGTACGCGTCTGTCAGCGGCGGCTTTTCTCAGTATGCAGAACCTGCCGCCGGGTCGGATGCGCTGGGTGGCATCTCCATCGGAGGCGGGGTCACGGCGTCGGTGTCCTCAGAC
>CAYGQB010000214.1:0-4505 GCA_964351895.1 uncultured Caulobacterales bacterium | reverse complement strand
ACGCGGTGCACGCCGCGGTGCCGCCTGCCCACGACCCCAAGATTGATCTCATCCCGCCGTCGGGCGTGCGTCTAACGCCGCGCCACTACGCCTATGTGAAAATCTCGGAGGGGTGCAACAATCGCTGCAAGTTCTGCATCATTCCTGCGCTGCGCGGAGACTTGGTATCACGACCTGCGCGCGCTGTTCTGACGGAAGCTGAGCGCCTGGTCGACGCCGGTGTGAAGGAGCTTTTGATCATCAGCCAGGATACGTCCGCCTATGGCGTCGACGTGAAATACGCTGAAAGCGATTGGCGCGGACGCCCGGTGAAGGCCAAGTTTTACGACCTGTGCGAGGCGCTTGGCGAACTCGGCGTCTGGGTGCGCCTGCACTATGTCTATCCCTACCCGCACGTTGACGACGTCATTCCTCTTATGGCGCAGGGAAAGATCCTGCCCTACCTGGACATTCCGTTTCAGCACGCCAGCCCGACGGTTCTCAAAGCCATGCGCCGACCGGCGAACCAGGAGAAGGTGCTCGACCGCATCGCAAGCTGGCGCAAGACCTGCCCCGATCTGGCGATCCGCTCCACCTTCATCGTCGGCTATCCCGGCGAAACCGAAGCGGACGTCGACTTTCTGATTGAGTGGCTGGAAGAGGCTAAGATCGATCGCGCCGGGTTCTTCACCTATGAAGACGTCGCCGGGGCTGAGGCCAACTCCCTGCCTGGGCACGTGCCCGAAGACGAGAAGAAGGCGCGCTACGCCCGCGTCACCGCCGCCCAGTCAGCCGTCGCAGCCAAGCGCTCACGCCGCCTGATTGGACGCAGGCTCGATGTCCTGGTGGACCGGGTCGACGATGCTGGTCAGGTGTTCGGCCGCACCAAGGCCGACGCGCCTGAAGTCGACGGCGTCGTGCGGGTGCAAGGCGCCAGCGCGCGGGTCAAGCAGGGTGACATCATCAAGGCGCGCGTGACCGCCAGCGATGGGGTCGATCTTCTCGCAAGCGCCGGCAACTAGCATCGCCTAAAGCGAAACGGCGACGCCGATGAAGGCGCCGCCGCTGCAGTACGGATCGACTGTGATCGGGGGGCTACGAGGAGTAGAATTCGACCACGAGGTTGGGTTCCATGATCACAGCGTACGGCACGTCATCCAGCATCGGGATGCGCACATAAGTCGCCTTCAGGCCCTTCACGTCCAGGTCGACATAGTCGGGCACGTCACGCTCGCCGCTGCCCAGCGCTTCAAGCACCAGAGCCATTGAGCGAGAGCTTTCGCGCACTTCGATCACGTCGCCCGGCTTGCAACGGAAGCTGGGAATGTTCACCCGGCGACCATTCACCATGACATGGCCGTGATTGACGAACTGGCGAGCGGCAAAAACGGTCGGCACGAACTTGGCGCGATAGACCAGCGCATCAAGGCGGCTTTCCAACAGGCCGATCAGGTTCTCCGCCGTGTTGCCCTTACGCCGCGAGGCGTCGCTATAGGTGCGGCGAAACTGCTTCTCGGTGATGTTGCCATAGTAGCCGCGCAACTTCTGCTTGGCGCGCAGCTGAATGCCATAGTCTGAGACTTTGTTCTTGCGCCGCTGGCCGTGCATGCCGGGCCCGTAGGAGCGCTTGTTGACCGGGCTCTTGGCGCGGCCCCAGAGGTTCTCGCCGATGCGGCGATCAATCTTGTGCTTAGCTTGAATACGCTTTGTCATCGTGTCCTGGTCGTTACTTGATGCGGTCCGGCCAGCCCCAGGCGCGGGGTTGGCGATCTCAACGGCGGCGCGCGCATCACCCGTGTTGCATCGCTTGCCGGGCGCGATGGCGCGGCAAAACGATCGCGGGAGCTACCGTAAGGCGCCGACAAAGTCAAACCGGACAAGCTCTTTCGATAGCCGCTTAGGTCAGCGCGCTGGCAGGGCTTGGACAACCAGCACCAGACTGTCTGCCACCGCGTCCCCGACCGCATCGGTCACCGTGACGTCCAAGCGCACCAGTCGGTCCGGCGCGCCGGCGGGCAGCTGAGGTGTCCAGAGGCGTGCGCGTGGGCCGTCAGCGAAGATTTGAGCGCCCTGCGCCCCGCTCGCCAGACGGAACGTGTAGCTCAGCGGCGTGTCCTGGTCCGCGTACCCGGCCGCCGTGACCCCGACAACCGCGCCCGCGCGCACCCTGACCTGCGCCACCTCAAGGCGACCGCGCAGCGGCGGTGCATTGATGCGTCCCTCCGCGCTTGCCGACTTCTCAGCCCCTGCGCCGGTGCGCCCGCTCGCTTCAACCGCCAGCACGCGCCCCGCCCAGGCGTGTGGGATCGGCAGGTCGAGCGTCGGCCCGGTCGCTGTCAAGGTGCGCCGCCCGTCTAGGAAAACCCGCCAGTCCGTGCGCTCAAACGCCGCCGCGCCCTGCGCCCTGAGGCTTAAGCTGCGCCCCGGCCGAACAATGGCGGGCACGCCGCGCACCTCTAGTGAACCGCCGGGATACTCTGGTGGAGACACCACCTGTTTGATCTCTTCAGCCTGCTCGTCCTCTGACGTCCCCTGATTGGCGCTGACGGGTTCTAGGGGAGCGTCGTCAGCCAAAATCTGGAGCGGGAAGCGGGCGCGGACACGCTGTCCCAGCGCGTCCTCCACGTCCGCCACCACACGCATCTCTCCGGCCAGACGCGGCGCTGGAAACTGCATGCGGGCCGATGGTCCGCGCGTGGTCAGCGGAAGCACAAAACCGCTCATCGGATCTTCCAGGAAGAACTGGAACGAGAGCGGGCGATCGGGGTCTTCAAAGCCCACCGCCCGCGCCTCAACCAGCGACCCGCCGACAACCTGCGGCGGGAGCAGTACCACTCGCCCCCCGGCCGGCGGCGTATTGACGCGCAAGACCTTCACATCCCGCGCCGTCCAAGAGCGCGTCTGAGCCACCAGCGACACCACGATGGAGGCGGTCGTCTCGTCGTCAGGGTCGGCTGGCGGCGTGTCGAAGCTAAAGCCCGCCCCCTCGCCGGTTGCGATCACCTCGCCCGCTTGCACCGCGTTCCATGTAAACACCGGCCGTGCGCCGCCGGCGTGTGCAAGCGACGCCACAAGTTGGGCGCGCTCGCCCGGATTGAAGACATCGGCCAACGCCTCAATCTTGGTCGTGGGCAACAGTTCGAATGCAGGCCCGGGATCGGTCTGCGGCTCCTGCCCCGACGCTGACGCCGCCATCAGCATGACCAGAAGCGCGCCGCTCAAGGCCGCGGCTCTGCAGAGCAGGAGAGTGAAGGCGTTCATGCGGCCAGCGTACTCAATTTCCGCGCCGACTCACTCGCGTGGCGCAGACGACCGAACCGAGAGACGAGAAAACTCGGCCTCAAGTGCAAGCATCTTCAGGGCTTCGGCCAGACTGGGCTCCACCGGCGCCGGCGCCGTTGACATCATCCGCCCGCCCGCCGAAGGGCCCGACCAGGCAGATGGGCCGATGACGCTGGCCACGCGCCGCGCAATGGCGGGCGCCGGATCGACCCACTCCACCGGCCAGGCCGCCGCCTCTTTGAGCGCTGCAAGGATCAGCGGATAGTGCGTGCAGGCCAGCACCACCGTGTCGGTGCGTCGCCCCTCCACGTCGCTCACGAAGGCCGGGGCGATCTCAGCCTTGAGCGCGATGTGGTCCAGCGGTCCGCCGGCGAACGCCCGTTCCGCCATGCCGGCCAGACGCACCGCGCCCACAAGTGTCACTGCCGCGTCTCCAGCAAACTGGTCGATCAGGGCGCGCGTATAGTCGCGCGCCACGGTGCCTGGCGTGGCCAACACCGAGATCAGGCCAGACTTGGTTTGCGCAGCCGCCGGCTTGATAGCGGGCACCGTGCCGACGGTGGGCCACGCAAACCGTGCGCGCAGCGGGCCCAGGGCCAGGGTCGACGCCGTGTTGCACGCCACGACAAGAGCGCTGGGCGCGCCGAAGACGTCACAGTAGCTTTCAACGCACCCCAGAACGCGCGCGATCACATCCTCGTCCGCGCGCTCGCCATACGGAAACCCCGCCTGGTCAGCGATATAGTCGAGCGCGCCGTGATAGCCGGCTGCGCGCAAGGCGCGCACGACCGAAAGCCCGCCGAGCCCGGAATCAAAGACCGCCAGCGCGCTCACGTGGTCCCCTCTTCGCCCGGCCCGTGATCGGCCTCACGCGCAACTCTGGCGCTGTTTCGGCGCGGCCCGTTGACAAGCGCGTGAATGGCGCCGCGCAAGGTGCGCACCTCTTGGGCGGTCAGCTCGCCGCGAGCAAAGGTGGCGCGCAGATTGCGCGCAATGGCGTCGCGCTTGTGCGGCGGATGAAAAAAGCCGGCCGTGTCCAACTCGCGTTCCAGGTGCTCGCCCAGACCCAACAGTTCAGCCTTGGTGGCCACAGGCTCGGGCCGCGGGCGCGCGAATCGCTCGGGCGGCGCGTCGTCGCTTGCGCTGCGCCAGGCAAACGCAAAGACGGCAACCGCCTGGGCCAGGTTTAAAGAACTGAACCCCGGCTCGACGGGATAGGTGACGATCGCGTCGCATCCGACGAT
>CAYGQB010000213.1:1602-4520 GCA_964351895.1 uncultured Caulobacterales bacterium | reverse complement strand
CTCCTGGCTGGCGTCCAGGGCGGCTTCCAGTTCACGGACACGCGCGCGCAAAGCGGCCGCGTCCTCGTCGTAGCGCGCGGCCGTATCGCCCATGAAGGCGCTTGGAGCGGCCTGCGCGCCCGCTTCCAGACGCGCGATCTCATTGCGCAGATCTTGTTCTTCGTTCTGGAACGTGGCGATCCGGGTGCGCAGCTCTCGCGCCTCTTCCTCGGCCGCGCGCACCTTCGCGTCCAGAGCGGCGGCGCGCTTTAGGTCGCCTTCCAGCGTCGAAATGCGCGTGCGCGCCTCGCGCACATCGCGTTCAGCGGCGGCAAGCTGGGTGCGAGCGTCCTCGGCTCCGCGCGCGTCGGCTTCCAAAGAGGCAATGCGGGCGCGCAATGATTCGGTCTCGCTGGCGCCGGCTGGGGTGCGCGAGGCGGCCTCTTCTAGGTCGCGGATGCGGCCGCGAGCGGCGTCCAGCGCCCGGTTGGCTTCGTCATGCTTGGCTTGCCAATTGACACCGCCGGCCGCCGCCAATCCAACAGCGCCAGGGCCGCCCTTGGCCTGCTCCAGCGCCAGTTCCAGTTCGCGCACCCGGTCAGCCGAGACGGCGGCCTCTCGGCGCAGATCGTCCATCTTGCTGGAGACCTCGGCGGCGCGCGCCTTCAGACGGGCCCGGTCAGCTTCGCACTCCTGGTGGCGCGTGCGCGCCGCGGCCAAATCAGCCGACATGTCTTCGGTGCGCACGTCCGAGCCGGGACGCGAGAAGAACCAGCGCGCCCACCAGCCCAAGAGAGCCGCCAGCAGCAGCGCCAACCACATTTTGCCAATGAGCCAGAGCATGACGCCCTCCTAGTCGATGTTAAATTCGATCCGTCGATTGCGGGCGCGCCCTTCGGCGGTGGCGTTGCTTGCAATCGGCCGATCAGAGCCAAATCCCAGGGCGCGCAGTCGATCTGACGCCACGCCTTGAGCAATCAGGTAGCCGACAACGGCGTTTGCCCGCGCGCGTGAGAGGCGCAGGTTCGCCGACGGGTCGCCGGTATTGTCAGTGTGGCCTTCGATGCGCACTGAAAACGTCGCGCATCGTCGCGCCGTTCGCGCCAGCTGGTCCAGTAGGGAAAAGCTGGCGTTGCGAATGGTGGCCGAGCCGCTGTCAAACTCAATGGTGTTGCGCGCCAAGAGCATGTCGAAGCGATCCTGACAATCGTCGCGCACCGTGATTGGGGTGTCGTCCTCATCGTCGAGGGCTGGCGGCGTGGGCTGGGGGGCCACCGCGTCGTTTCCGCTTGGCGTTGTGATGGCGGCGCGGGCCGTAAACGGCTCTGGCGGGTTGGCAAAACGCTGGGTGACGTCGTCAGCCAGCGCCGGAACGGCGGCCTCGCCCTCCAGGCGCATCACCGTGTCGGTAATCGTCAGATCACCGCGCTGGAGGCGCACCAGCTGCACAAAGCCAAAGCGCGCCGCGCGCTCCCAGTCAGCGTCTTCTGGTTCGCCGGCCGCCAGCTTGATCTCGTCGCGGATGACACCGGAAAACTGCTCAGAGGCGTGCGCGTGGATCGCTTCACGCACCTGGGGACTGGGCGCATAGCCTGTCAGCACCAGCGTGTCGCCTTCCAGCGCCGCGGAGAGCTCGTACGGGGAGCGCCGCTCCAGAACTTCAATGGTGTCTTTGATCTTGGTGACGCCGCCGCGGATCTCCCCGCCCGGCCCTGTGGAGCGGCGAATGAGACGGCGCGCATTGTCTCGGTCGGCTGCGCTGGGCGCCACGCCCTCAAGCTGCGCCTTCTGGCCCGACATCACCACGTCGGCCCACCTGTATCCCGCATCGTCCAAAGCTCGAGTCGCGCGCACCTGAAGTTGAGCCGTCAAATCGCCGGCGCTTCGCGTTGGGCCAAGCCCGACGTGAATGGTCAACCAGCCAAGTAGAAGAAAGAGAACGGCCACGACGAGCCGTTTCATTCCCTGCGACATGCACGCCCCCAAACTCGCGGCACCGATCAGACTGTGCAGACTAGCATTGCCTGCTTCGTGCTGACACGCGAGTTCTTCTTAGACGCAAGTGCCGCGCCATGGGCGCCCCGATTTCGCCATTCTAGCGCGCCTCGCAGCGCATGGGACCAGGCGAGGCGCCCTTAGGCGTCTTCGGCGCCGCGCATCTCTTCAAGCTGGGCCTCAAGATAGCGTACGCGACTGGTGAGGTAGCGGTTGCGCCATTCCAGCGTGTACTCCCCGTCCGCCGGCGTGTCTTCGGCCTTGGGTTCGCGGGCGTCTTGCAGGGAGCGCTCCAGATCGGTGATCCGTGCGCGCAGCCGTGTAATCTCGCCCGTGTCCGGCGTGGTCGCTGGCGTCGGCGACAAGGGAGCCGATTGCTCTAGCTCGCGCAACCGGTCTTCGAGATACTGCACCCGCGATTCCAGATACCGGTTGCGCCACTCAATCGAGTGAGGCCCCGCGGGAGGATCGCCGCTGCCAGAAACGCCCTCGCCCGCCCCGGCGCCGCCATTGCCGAGCGGCGCCTCGAAGGCCCCGGCGCGATCAATCAAGTCTTTGACAGAGCCCGATCCGGCCCCGTCTCCGGGTGCGCCGCCTGTTGCCCCCCCTTGAGCGCCGCGGGCGGCGCCAGCAGCTGCGACAGCGGCGGCCACCATGGGCGCCTGCTCACGCGATTCGAGGAACTTCACCCGGGTTTGCAGATAGCGGTTGCGCCATTCCAGCTGCTGACGCTCGTTCGTGTCTTCATTGGACGCGGCCGCGCTGGCGGGTGCGGCCGCAACTTGCGCTTCCAGTTCAGAGATGCGGGCTTGAAGCCGCTCAACCTCGGGCGCAGGCCCCGGCGTCTCGTGACCGGTCTGCGCGCCGCCGGCTGAAGCGGTCGCCGTCGCCAGTTCAGATTCCAGCCAACGATTGCGGGCCGCCAACCACTTGGGCGTCGCATC
>CAYGQB010000213.1:0-1592 GCA_964351895.1 uncultured Caulobacterales bacterium | reverse complement strand
ACGCCAAGCTGGCGCCTCGTCGCCGGCGGCCAAGGCGCCAGCTTGGCGTTCAGCCTGCGCCAGCTTGGCGGTCAGTTCTTCCACCTGGGCCCGCAGGCCCGCGTCGGCGTCACCCGACGCGCCGTCGACAAAACCAGCTGCAGCTCCGGCCGCAGCCCCGGCCGCAGCACCGAGTGCGGCCGCCGCTCCCGAGTGGCCTGGGGTTTCGCTGGCCGCCGCCTCAGCGTCCTTGCGCGCCGCTTCAAGCTCCAGGCGCAGCTCTTCGATTTCAGCCGCCGCCCGATCAAGTTCGCCGCGCGCACCGCGCAGGTCCTGTTCCAGATCGGCAACGCGCGGGTCAGCCGCACCCGCCGCGCCCTGCGTGCGCGCCTCCAAGCGGCTGGCCTCGGCCCGATAGCTGTCAGCCTCGGACTTGGCGGACTTCAGCGCGCGTTCAAGCTCACGCGTGCGCGACGCATTCGACCCGCCGCGCAACAGGGCGCCCATGATCAGGCCAATCACCAGGGCCGCCAGCAGAAACACAATGATTTCAGCGATCACGTAGGTCATCAGGTCAGTCCTTGCCAGGTCTCATGTTTCGCGCGGCAGGTCAGATCGAGCGCCAGGCGGAGGTTTCAAAAGGTTGCAGCAGGCTGCGCCACTATAGGCCGTTAAAGGCTGCGTTTCAGCTATCCACGCGCACTGCAATGCGACGATTTCTGATGCGCCCTTCTTCGGTCTCATTGTCAGCTATGGGACGGGTGTCGCCGAAGCCTTGGGCGCGCACGCGGGCGCTTGGAATGTCCTGCAGCACGAGATAATCCGCAACGGCCTGGGCGCGACGCTCTGACAGGCGCATATTTGCGCTCGGCACGCCGGTAGAGTCCGTGTGCCCCTCCACCACCAGGCTCGCGCGTGCGCAGCGCTTGGCCACCAGCGACAAGCGATCCAGGAGCGGATAGCTCTCTTTTTCGATCTCGGCTCGGCCCGACTGGAACTGTACCTGCTCTACGGCCAACATTCCGTCGAGCATGGCCTGGCAGACGTTCATGTCATTGATCTGGTTGGCCGCCGGCGCAGGCGCTTGAACAGGCGTTGCCGCGGGGGCTGGCGTTGGCGGCGCAAGGGTGTCAGTCGCCGACGCCGTTCCAGTCTCTGGCCTGGATTCCGCCCCGCCGTCCGATGACGCGGCGGCTTCCTCAGGCGCGTCGAGCACGGCTGCGGCGGTAAACGGCTGGGGCAGCTTGACGATGGCCGCCGTGATGCGTTCGCGCGCCTGGGCGCTGGGCGCAGCGCCCTCGATGCGCAGGCGCGCGTCTTTTAGAATTGCGCGCCCTTCTTCGAGCGACGCCAGCTGGGCCAGCGCCGTACGCGCCGCCGTCAACCAGGCTTTTTCATCCGGCGCGCCGCGTGCGATCACCAGCTCATTGGCCACGCCGCCCTGAAACAGGGCGCGCGCATACTCATCAAGGTCGGTGCGGATGGCGCGGCTGGGCGCAACGCCGGTCAGCGTGACCGAGCGCCCTTCTTTGACCGCGCGCCATTCAAACGGCGACACCGGCGGTGCGAGCACGGTTTCGTCGCGCACCGCAACGATCCCGCCGCGCCACGGG
>CAYGQB010000212.1:0-4522 GCA_964351895.1 uncultured Caulobacterales bacterium | reverse complement strand
GAATATGATGAGACCGTGCACAAGGTCGCCTCGATTGCTCAGGCGCTGGGAGGGTGGGCGTGAAGGCGTGGCTCAACGGAGCGCTGATTGACGCCGACGCCGCCTGCATCCCCATCTCTGATCGCGGCTTTACGCTGGGTGACGGCGTGTTCACCACGCTGGGAGTGCGCGCCGGCGCGGCGCGGCGATGGCGCGCTCACCTGATGCGGCTGTGTGGATCGGCCAAGGCCCTTGGCATTGAGGCGGAGCCGATGCTCGGGGTGCTGGCGCGCGGCCTGCGCGCCGTGATCCGCGCCAATGGGATGGTCCAGGGCAGCGCCCGGATCACCCTGTCGCGGGGGCTGGGTCCGCGCGGCCTGGCGCCGCCGGAGGCGCCCACGCTGACCGCGCTCATCACTTGCGCGCCTCAGGCTGGAGCGGCCGCGCATCCTCCCGCGCCCGCCTGGCTCGGTCTGAGCGAGGTGACGCGGGCCGCCAGCGCCTTTACCGCGCGCCACAAGACGCTCAGCTATCTGGACAATGTGCGTGCCCTGGCGAGCGCCCGTGCGGTGTGGGGCGCGATCGACGAGGCGCTGGTGCTCGACGATGCGGGCGGGGTGTGCGGCGGCGCGGCGGCCAATCTCTTCTGGCTGCGGGAGGGGGCGCTATTCACCGCGTCGCTGCAAGCGCCGGTCCTGCCGGGCGTGACCCGCGCGGCTGTCTTGCGGCTGGCCCAGGCGCTGGGCGCGCAAGTGTGCGAATTGGATCGCCCAACAGACCTCAGCGCTCTAACGTCCGCCGAGGCGGTGTTCTTGACCAACAGCCTGATCGGGGTGCGCGCCGTGTCGCGGCTCTCAACGCCCGTTGGTGACCACGCCTTCGAACCGGCTCATCGCCTGCTGGTCGCCCTGCAAGAGGCCGAGCGCGACGACGACGACTAGATGCGCGCGCTGCGAGGGCGCGTCGCGGCGTTCTACGGGCAGGGGGCCGGGTCAAACGCCACTTCAACCGAACGGCGCGGGCGCAGATAGAAGGTGTCGTCCAGCACGTACGACGAGGTGACGAACTGACCGATGGGCGATGAATAGTCGGTCGCCACCTCAGCCATCACCACGCTCTGGCCCGGCGTCAGAATGCCAGCAGGCACGGCCACCGTGGCCCCGCACGCCATCGCGCCCATGCCCTTGCCGCGGCTCCAGCGCACACGCACTGAATTGTCGGGCTGCATCTGCAGCGAGGTGACGCGCATGCGCACGCCGCCGGACGGATAGGGCTCCATGATCGCCTTGGCGGCGTTAAAGATGTTCAGCATCTCAGCTGAATCGACCATGTCGTCTTGCGCAACCAAGTCGCCCACGGCGCTGGCCACGTTCGTCACCTTGCGGTCCACCGTCAGCAGCATCGAGATCTCGACGCACGCGAAGTAGAACAGCATCAGCACTGGCGCGATGATCGCAAACTCGATCGCTGAGACGCCCGAGCGGTCGCTCAAGGCGCGGGTAACGAGCGAGGGACGCGGCGCGCGCGGTGCGGCGGGATCGACAGGCAGGGGGCTGCGCATGGCGGCGGTTCTCTTTGAGGTGGGGCGAATGTCGATCATGGGGCCGGTCATGGGATGGCGCCGAACGGCTCGTTGCGGAACGCCGTGGAGGCGACGATGAGGCGCTTGCCGCCGTTCAGGTTCGACAAGCCGGTGCCCATATCAGGGGTGAACACGTCCCAGAGGTAGTAGGCGCGGGCTAAGATGATGTCGCCGGCCTCGCCGAAGTCCGACTGCAGACCGGTGTCGTCAAAGTTGCCGCCCGAGACGTTGGAATTGCCCGACACGCTGTCAAAGTCTTGGAAGACACGCACGTCGACAAAAACACGGCCGTCGCACGGCACCAGCACCGAGATATTGTCGCACACGGCCTGGCGGAAATCGGCCGCCGAGGCGCCGGCCATCTGAAGCTCTCCGGTGCGAATGCGCCGCGAGGCCTCCATGGTGGCGTTTTCCAAGGTGGTGTTGATGAAGAACACGAACGTGACTTCCAACACCGCGAAGAGACACATGAAAAAGGGCGTGGCGACGAGAGCGAACTCCACCGCCGACGAACCCGAACGGTTGCGCGCCAAGCGCGACAAGACGCTTTGGTTGGCCCTGGGGCGATTGACCTGTGGGCTGCAAGCCTCAAGAGGGCTCGCCCCAAAGGCGCTGGCGCCGGTGCCAGCGCCAGTGCTAGCGGAGGGGCAGGGAGGTGTGGGCGTGACAGCTGACATCGGGGCGCTCTCTGATTGGACCGCCATCTTGGTCCAGAAGCGCTTACAGTCCGCTTAAGCAACACGGTTAATAGAACACGAATGTGATTTGATTATATATTGCCCATTGCGCAAAACTGCTCGTTCATCACAGAATTGGGAACTTCTTTATTTCCGCGCAGGTGTGGCGGATGCTGTGGCTATGTTGGAACACGGCCTCATCCCCCAGCGGCGCTGCGCCGCCCTGAACCGCCCTTCAGGGGGTATCTCGGGGCGTATCTCGGGGCGTCTCTTGAACCGCCTCTGCGGGCGGGGCGATGCAACTGGCGGCAATGTCGCGCCAATGTTCGCCGCCTTCTTGGCGCCGATCGTGATGGTGGTCGGCGGTTCGATCGACATGTCCCACGCGCTGGCGCAGCGCGCCAAGGTGGCCGTGGCGCTGGACGCGGCCGGTCTGGCTGCGGCCAAGACCATGACCGCTGATCCTGAACAATTGCTCAGCATCACCCAGGCGTTCCTGGCCGCCAATCTGGACGCGGCGACTTATGCGCGCATCAGCACCTTGAGCGTCACGTCCGACGGACCGAGCGTCACCTTAACCGGCGGCCTGACCGTGCAAACCAGCTTCCTCGCCGCGGCTGGCGTGAGCAGCATCTTTCTTCCCGTGGAAGCGGAGATCGTGCGCTCAACGCGCAAGATTGAACTGGCCATCGCGCTCGACAACACCGGCTCCATGGCTGGCTCGGGCAAGATCGGCGCGCTGCGAGACGCAGCGGAATCTCTGGTCACCGGCCTGTTCGCCAATGACAGCACCGGCGACAAGGTGCGTGTCGGTCTGGTGCCGTATGTGACCGCGGTCAATGTGCGCGGGGAGGGCTTCAGCTGGGACTGGATCGACAGCCAGGCTCAGTCGACCCACCACGGAGCCAATTTCACACCCCGCGCCAATCACCTTGACCTGTTTAACGAGGCGGGCGTGCCCTGGAAGGGGTGCGTGGAAATGCGCGCCGCGCCCTATGACCTGACCGACACCGCCCCCGATACGGGCGCGCCAGACACCTTGTGGACTCCGTACTTCTGGCCCGACGAACCCCAGCCGGGCGGTTCAGGCCAGAAGTATGACAACGACTATATCGCCGACGATGAAACCTTCTGCGCGGCCTGCGCCGGGCTTTCAGGCGAGGATCTGCGCATCGCCCAGCAGCGCGACACCGCCAAGTACGCCGCAGCCCCCAGCATTGGACGCGACGAGACGCCGGGCAACACGTCAGGGCCGAACAAGTCGTGCGCTGACCCAATCACGCCTCTGACCAACAATTCGGCCGGCCTGATCTCCTCAATCCGCGCCATGGAGGCGTGGAACGCGTCCGGCACCAATGGCGCGGCGGGCTTGGCGTGGGCGTGGCGGGTTTTGTCGCCTGGCGCGCCCTACACCCAAGGCGCTCCCTATGAGGAGGCCGACGTGATGAAGGCGCTCGTCATGATGACGGACGGGGAAAACATCATCTATGGCGGCTGGGACAGCCCCAACAAGTCGAACTACTCGTCCTACGGCTATCTGTCTGAAGAGCGTCTGGGCACGACCAGCAAGTCGACCGCCGCAAATGAGATCAACAGCCGCATCACCCAGCTGTGCAACGCCATCAAGGCGCAAGGGGTGACGATCTTCACCGTCACCTTCAAGCTCAACTCGGCGCCCTTGAAGTCGGTCTATCGCAACTGCGCATCCAAGCCGGAATTCTACTTTGACTCAGAATCCAACGGCGCCCTGGTCGACCACTTTACCCTCATTGCCGGGGAGCTGTCTGAATTGCGTGTGGCGCGCTAGGGCGGGCGCAGGCTGACGCCTCGCGCTAGTTGACGGCTTCGGCGGCGTTGCGGGCCGCGTCTGAAAGACGACTGCGCCCTTCGGTGACCGCTTCAAAGTATTCAGATTCATCGCCCGGCGCCGGGGCTGCTTCGCACGCGCCAGCACTGGCGCAGCTATAGGTGCGCCGCGCCGCGCCGCGATGCAGGACCAGCTGATTGGCCGCGCCTGTCGCCACGGCGATGCGCCGCGAAAACACCACGTCGCCGTCTGCGTCCAGCGCCAGAAGATTGGTCGAGCCCGGGCTCTTGCCGGTCACCAGCACCAGATGGTCATTGTAAGCGGTCACGTCCGCGATGGTCGGGTTGCCCACGACAATGGACGACCAGGGCTTGGTCATCCGCATTGGCATCATTTCATTGAGCGGCACGTCGACGACGTGCTCGCCGGCCTGGGCGGGCGCAGCAAAGAGAGCAACAGCGCAGGCGGCAAATGAAA
>CAYGQB010000211.1:0-4534 GCA_964351895.1 uncultured Caulobacterales bacterium | reverse complement strand
CTGCGCCAACAAAAGCCCCGCCGTGAGCGCAAAGAGACCTGCGCTCAAGGTCGCCCCTGGCGCCCCGTCAACGCCGCGCGACGCCCCGATCAGCCACGCCGCCGTTACGATCAGCGCTGGCTTGACGAATTCAGACGGCTGAAAACCAACGCCGCCAAGCCGCAACCAGCGCCGAGCCCCCTTCACTTCAACCCCGAATGCTAAGCTCACAACCAGGAGGACGAACCCCACCACCAAGATGAGCGCGCACAAGCGCCGCGCTCCCAGCGGACTGAGCGTTGAGATCGCCAGGCACGTCGCCAGCGCCAAGCCGGCGAACACCAGCTGACGCCAGAAAAACACAAACGGGTCCGCAATTATCAGCCGCCCCGCCGCCGCCGGGCTCGCCGCGAGCGACAAGAGCAAACCGGCGCCCAGAAGCGAGATCACCAGAAACAGGGTCGGCCGATCCAGGCTCCACCACCAATCACCGACAAGTCGTCGCGCCCCGCCCAACATTCCGGGACGCAGGGGACTGGAAACAGGCGCGCTGGTCACGGTTCGCGTCACCCCGTCGCCGGCAGCGGATGGGCGCTGGAGAAGCTGCGCGCCAGCGAGCGAAAATGATCACCGCGCTTCTCAAAGTTGGCATACTGATCGAACGAGGCGCAGGCCGGCGACAAGAGAACGACTGGGTGCGGCGACGCCGCATCGAGCGCGTCGCGGCCCGCCGCCTCCACCGCCGCTTCCATGGTGCGGCAGATCTGAACAACGACGCGGCCCTTCAGCGCCGCCGCCATGGCTTCGGCCGCCTCGCCGATGAGGTAGGCCTTGGCGACGCGCGGCATGAGAGACAGAAGCTCCGATACGCCGCCGTCTTTGGCGCGCCCGCCTGCGATCCAATAAATCGTCTCGTACGACGCCAGGGCCTGGCGCGCGGCGGCGGGGTTGGTGGCCTTGCTGTCATTGATGAACCGCACCGTGCCGGCGACGGCCACGTTCTCAAGCCGATGCGGCAAGCCTGGGAAGAATTGAAGCGCCTGACCGATCCGCCGCGAGCTAACGCCGAGGGCGCGCGTCGCCGCATAGGCGGCGGCCGCGTTCTGCCAGTTGTGGCGCCCTGTCAGCGCTGCAGCGACCCGCAGATCTGCGACCTCCTCAACGGCGCGTCCATCAATAGAGTCGTAGAGCACGCCGCCGACCGCATGGGCGCCGCGCCCCAGGGCGCGCCCCGCCGAGATGGGAATGACGCGCGGGCCGGATTGCGCCGCCATCATGGCGTTGGCGAGCCGCTGCGTGTGGGCGTCGTCTACGCCCAGCACCGCAACATGGTCGCCGCCTTGGCGTTGGAAAATGCGGGTCTTGGCGGCCAGATAGCCGTCCATGTCTCCATGCCGATCGAGATGATCGGGAGCCAAATTCAAAAACACCGAAACGTCCGGCGCCAGGCTTGTCGTCAGATCGAGCTGGTAAGACGACAGCTCCAAGACGTAAATCGCGCCGGCGTGGATGGGATCGAGCGCGAGCGCCGGCCGGCCGATGTTGCCGCCCACCTGGGCGTCGCGGCCGCAAGCCGCCAGAATGTGGCCGATCAGCGCCGTCGTGGTCGATTTGCCGTTGGTGCCGGTGATGGCGACGATCCGCGGCCGCGCGTGATCGGGGGCGTTGGCGACAGCCCGCGCAAACAGCTCAATATCGCCCAGCACGGGCGTGTCCGTCATGCGCGCCAAGTCGACCATCGGATGTGGCGCAGGGTGCGTCAGCGGCACGCCAGGCGCCACGCACAAGGCGGCGATGTCGCCCCAGTTGCACCGGGTTAAATCGACGACAGTCAGGCCTTCATTCTCGGCCGCCTCGCGCCCCGCCAGGCTGTCGTCCCAGCACAAGGGCTCGGCCCCGCCCGCCACCAAGGCCTTGGCGCTGGCCAGCCCGGAAGCTCCCAGCCCAAACACCGCCACCTGGCGATCTCGAAACGCCTCTACCGCAATCACAGCCTCAGCGCCTTTACCGTTTAACAGCACGACCAGAAGGGCCGGCCCGCGTCACCGCAACTTGCTTGCCTTGACGGGCTCTGCCCGCGTCAGCGCAGCTTCAACGTCGCAAGACCTAGAATCGCCAGCACAATCGCGATGATCCAAAAGCGAATCACGATGGTCGGCTCTTCCCACCCCATCTTCTCAAAGTGATGGTGAATCGGGGCCATACGGAAGACCCGTTTGCCAAAGAGCTTGTAGGACGCCACCTGCACCATCACCGACACGGCTTCCAGAACGAAGATTCCGCCGACCACAGCCAAGACAATCTCGTGCTTGACAGCGACCGCAATTGCGCCCAGCGCGCCGCCCAGTGACAAGGAACCGGTGTCGCCCATGAACACCATTGCCGGCGGCGCGTTGTACCAAAGAAACCCCAAACCCGCGCCGAGAAGCGCGCCCACCAGCACCGCCAGTTCGGTGGTGCCAGGCGTGTGCACGACGAACAGATAGTCCGCGTAGCGTTCGGTGCCGGTGATGTAGGCGATGAAGCCGAAGGTCCCGGCCGCGATCATCAACGGCGCGATGGCCAAGCCGTCCAGCCCGTCGGTCAAGTTCACCGCATTCGACGCGCCCACGATCACAAAGGCGCCAAAAGCGATGAAGCCAAATATTGTGAGATCGAGGAAGAACCGGTCGGGGCGCACGAACGGGAACACCAGCCCCGTCGACAGGTCCGCTCCGCCGGCCGCCGGTTCAGCAACCCAGGCGAACAAGTAAACCGCAATCGCCGCGATCAGAAACTCGATCAGAAGCCGCACCCGGCCCGACAGGCCGTCATGGGTCTGCTTGGTGACCTTCTTATAGTCGTCGATGAAGCCGACCCCGCCAAACCCGGCCGTCACGAACAGGACGATCCAGACATAGGGGTTGGAGAGATCCGCCCACAACAGCGTGCCCACGAGAATGCCGATGAGGATCAAGAAGCCCCCCATGGTCGGCGTGCCGGCCTTCTCGATGATGTGGCGCTCTGGTCCGTCAGACCGGATGGGCTGGCCCTTGCCCTGCTTCTTGCGCAGCCAGGCAATGAACGGCGCGCCAAACACCAGCGACACGAAAAGCGCCGTTAACAGCGCTCCACCGGTGCGCAGCGTCGTGTAGTTGAACAGGTTGAAGGGCTGAAACTCACTGGAGAAGCGGCTCAGTTCATAAAGCATGGCGTGTCCTCGCCTGGCGGCGTTCCCAATTGTCAGACCCAACGGCCGGGCCCGACGTGCGGACCGTTTAGCGGGCGAGCGTCGTCAAGACCTCGACCGCGGTCACCATGTTCGACGCGTTCGAGCCTTTCACAAGCACCGCATCCCCAGCTTGCACATCTTTGGCAAGGGCGGCGGCAAGGTCAGCCGAGGTCGGCCACCAGCCAGCGCGACGACTTTCGGGCAAGGCGTCATGCAGCACCCGCATGCCCTCGCCCGCCAAGTAGACACAGTCAATTCGGGCCGTTTCAAGATCGCGCGCCAGGGCTTGGTGCATCTTGGGCCCGTGCTCTCCAAGCTCCATCATCTCGCCGAGCGCGGCAATTCGCCGCCCACCTGGACCGGCTGTCACCGCACCGAGTTCACGTGCGCCCAGTGCGGCAATTGCAGCCGACATCGAGGCGGGATTGGCGTTGTAGCTGTCATCGATGAGGGTCAGGCGTCCGCCGGGCAAGCGCACGGTAACCACCCGTCCGCGCCCCTTGGGAACGGCGGCGTCGGCCAGCGCCTCAGCGGCCAGGTCGAGCGGCGCGTCAGCCAGATAGGCCGCCGCCAAGACCGCCACGGCATTCACTCCAACGTGCGGCCCCGCGCCTGGCGTTTCGAAGCTGACCTTGCGCCCGAAGACTTCCGCCTCGCCGCGCCAGCGCTCTCCGGCAGGCCCGAAAGACACAAGGCGCGCCTCACATTGGGGGTCACACCCAAAGCGCACCAGCCAGCCTGCTCCCGCCGCTCCGGCGCGTTCGGCCAGGCGCTGGGCAAAATCGTCATCGCCCGGGATCACCGCTGCGCCCCATTCGGTCAGGCTTTCAAAGATTTCCGCCTTGGCGTCGGCGATGGCTTCCAGGGAGCCCAAGTTTTCGATGTGCGCGGGCGCGATCTTCGTGATCACGGCGATGTCAGGGCGCACGAGGCTTGTCAGATCGCGGATTTCGCCAGCGTGGTTCATGCCCAACTCGAACACGGCCCGCTCGGTGTCGCGCGGCATGCGCGCCAACGACAGGGGCGCGCCCCAGTGATTGTTGTAGGAGGCCAGTGACCAGTGGGCGCGACCCGCGCGCGCAAACACCGCCGCCAGGGCGTCCTTGACGCTGGTTTTTCCTACCGAGCCTGTGACGGCCACACGGTGCGCCGGAGAGCGCTCTCGCGCCGCCGCGCCCAGCGCGCGCAGCGCCTGCAGCGTGTCAGTGACCACCAGACCGTCAGCGCTCACGCGCGCGTCGCTGACCACCGCACCGCAGGCGCCGGCCGCCTTGGCCGCATCCACAATCTCGTGACCGTCGCGCGCATCGCTCAGCGCCACAAAGAGATCGCCCGGCGCAAGGG
>CAYGQB010000210.1:0-4566 GCA_964351895.1 uncultured Caulobacterales bacterium | reverse complement strand
GCGCCGCCGCCGCCATAGCGCACGGCGGCGTGCATCACGGTGCGCTTAAGCGGATTGACGTTTTTCTCTTCCATAACGTGCTTGAAGACCGTGTCCGCCTTCAGTCGGCCCTTGTCGGCCGGGCCCTCGCCCACCGCATAGAGCCAGTCGTGCACCACCGCCGCCTCAGCGTGATTGCCGAATGAGGCGACAAGGAACTGAGCAAACCACGGGATCGAGGCAAAATCGCTCTCAAAGCCCCGCGGGACCATGAAGACCTCGCCCGTCGGCTCGTAGCAGTAGAACCAGTCGTCGGTCAGAACGACAGTGCGCCGGCCTTCACGGTCCTGGTCGAGCGTCACCCGGATGGGCAAGCCGCGCATGATCATGAAGCCAAGCTTGTTGTAGACACCCGTGATCATCCGGAGCGGCGAATCGAACGCCAGCGCCGCCCCGCCCGCAATGAGGGCGTAGAGCACGGCCACCTGCACCAAGAGGCCAAGCCGCAGCTCCAAGATGGCCGCCACAAGCGCCATCACGAACATGAACAAGGCGCCGGTAAAGACATAGGGCCCAACGCCGGCCGTCACCGTGCTGGGCGGCGAGCTGAAGGTGTCTTTCATGCCCCACATCGACATGCCGACCAGGACCAGGAGGACAAAGCCAATGACCAGGAACGCGCCGACACGCCAGCCCGGGCGGTCCGCCAACACCAGCGTCAGAACCAGCGCCCCAAGCGCCGGCGCGGCGAGGTAAATGGCCTTGCCGCTTGCCTCCATCAGGAGAAAGGTTGGGTCAAGAACCAGACCCATGCCGCCCAGCGCCATCATCAGCGCCAATGTTACCGTCGCGCCCACCAGCGTGTGCGCCAGAGCTTTCCCAATGGCCATGTGTTTCCCCTCCCCCGAGGCGCCGCCTGATGCGGTCGTTGCACGCTAGTTAACCACGCGGCCCGGGAAAACCCGAGTCCCCGCAGCCGCGAATGTCGCGCTTGGCCACTGCCAGACGCGCTTTTGGTGGACGCGCCTAGGGCGACCAGGCCAGCCAGCTCTCGAGGAGGGCGAGGCCTGCCGCCTGGCTTTTCTCAGGGTGGAATTGCACGCCCACGACTGTGTCGCGCGCCACGCCGGCGGCGAAGGTTTCACCGTAGCTGGCGGTCAAAACAACATCGCCAGGCGCGTCAGCGCGAAAGGCAAAGGAGTGCACAAAGTAGGCGTACGGCCCGCGTTCAAACGCCTTTAACACCGGGTGCGCCGCACCGGCGGACGTCGGGGTCACCTGGTTCCAGCCCATGTGCGGGATCTTCAGCCCGGTCCCGTCAAGGCGCAGTGCAGAGACGTGACCCGACGTCCAGCCCAGCCCGGGATGCACGCCGTGCTCTCGCCCTTCGTCGGCCAAAAGCTGCATGCCCACGCAGACGCCCAAGAACGGTCGTCCCTTGCCGCGCACGGCCACAGTGAGCGCCTCAATCAGACCAGGCGCAGCGTCCATGCCGGCCCGGCACGCCCCAAACGCGCCCACCCCTGGCAGCACAATCCGATCGGCGCTCTGAACCACGTCGGGATCAGCGGTGACGACCAGCGACATGGCGCGCCCGGCGTCTTGGGCGGCGCGCGTCAGGGCGTTGGCCATGGAGCGCAGATTTCCCGCGCCATAGTCGATGAGAGCGACGGTTTGCGTCATCGAGGCTAGAGCACGCCCTTGGTCGACGGCGCGCCGGTCAAGCGCCCGTCTGTCTCAACCGCCATGCGCAACGCCCGCGCCAGGGCCTTATAGGCGCTTTCGATGATGTGGTGGGTGTTCTCGCCATAGAGGTTTTCCACGTGCACGCAGGCGCCGCTGTTCCAGGCAAAGGCGTGGAACCACTCCTTAAAGAGCTGCGTGTCCATGCCGGGCGTTGATCCCACCCCCACCAGCGGCGTCGGCGGCGTCAGGCGCCACACCAGGTACGGCCGATTGGCCAGATCAACCGCCGCCCGACTGAGTGTTTCGTCCATCGGCACATAGGCGTGACCAAATCGGCGCACGCCGTCAGCCTCGCCCAAGGCGGCCTTGAACGCTTGGCCCATCACGATGCCCACGTCTTCCACAGTGTGGTGATGATCGATGTGCAGATCGCCTGTGGCCCGCACCATAAGGTCAAACGCCCCGTGCTTGGCGAAGGCCTCCAGCATGTGATCGAAAAAGCCAATCCCGGTCGCCACGTCGCTGACGCCCGATCCGTCGAGGTCGATCTTGACCGCCACGTCGGTTTCCTTGGTCGTTCGTTTGATCTCGCCGGCGCGCACGCGGTTCTCCTCAACTTAGGTTTCGAGGCCTTGGACCTGTTTGGGTCGTAAGCCTGTCTCGCTGATTAAGGCGCCGGGCGTCTTAACGCGAGGGAAAGCCGGCGGTGGTATTCGGTTTCTATCGGGTGAACGTAATCGGTCAAATCTGATTGCATCGAAAGAAGGCGCCCCTGGTATGACAGCGCACACTCTGCGGATCGGCTTGAGCCAGAAGGCTGTTGCGTTTGTCGCGACCGCAACCCTTTTGGTTGTCGTGTCTACGACGGCGCTGAATGTCTTTGCAGACCGGGTCACCCACGAACGCGATCTCCTGACGCGCGCCGAGGCGCTCGGCGAAACGACCGTGGTTTTGGCCGCCGACGCCACTGCGGTGCACAACACGATCTACCTTGAACGCCTGATGATCGAAGCTGCGGCCCAGCCCGACATTACCTACGCGGCCATCCATCATCCCGACGGCTACGCCCTGGCGGACGCTGATCCTGAAACCATGCTTGCCAAGGCGCGCGTTGACGATCCGCTGATCTCGCGCGCCCTGGCCACGGGTTTCATCTGTGAGGTCCTTGGCCGCCAAGCTCATTTGGCGGTTCCCATCGTGCGCGAAGGCCGTTCGGTCGGCGTGTTGCGGCTCGGCGTTGATCTCAGCTCCACCAATCAGCGCTCCCTCGACATCATCACCCGCAACCTCTGGTTCGCCCTGGTCGCATTGGGCTTGGTCGCGCCATTGGCGCTCGCTGGGATCCGCCATGTGGTGCATCCCATCCAACAGCTCACGACCGCCTCAACGCGTGTCGCCGCCCGCGATTTCGATGTCAAAATCGACGTTCATTCCGGCGACGAGCTGGAAACGCTCGCCACGTCATTCAACGCCATGGTCACCGAGCTGCGCGACAGCCTCAATCGCATTCGCTGGCTCGCCTTCATGGACGACCTGACCAAGCTGCCCAACAAGACGGTGTTCGTTGAGAAGGCCCATCGCCGCCTGCACGACGCCAAGACGCCCGGTGCGATCCTCTTGATCAACCTGGACCGGTTCAAGCGCCTGAACGACACCTTCGGTGAAAGCGCGGGCGACCAAATTCTGGTGGCGGCCTCCGAACGGCTGCGCTCGATTGCCGACGACCTGCACAAGCGCTTTCAGCACACCGACGCCCAGCCTCCCCTTCTGGCCCGCATGTCCGGCGACGAATTCGCCCTCCTGATCTGTGGCCCGGCCCCGACCGGCGCGGCTAAGCACTGCGCGGAGGCCATCGTGCGTGAGCTGCGCGAGCCGCTGACGATCTCCAACCAGCAGGTCAGCTTGACCGCCAGCGTCGGCATTGCCCGCTTCCCGCTTGACGCCTCAGACGCCGATCATCTGATGCGCCACGCCAACTTGGCGCTCGACGCGGCCAAGGCCGACGGCGGCTCGGTTTATCAGTTCTTCGAACCTGAGATGACCCGGCGCGCAGTTGAGCGGGTCACGCTGGAAAACGAGCTGCGGCGCGCGGTGAAGAACCGCGAGTTCGAAGTCCACTACCAGCCCAAGATTGACGCCCGCTCCGGCGCGATCGTCGGCTGTGAATCGCTGGTGCGGTGGCGGCGTGAAGGTCGCATCGTCGGCCCCAACCACTTCATCGAGGCGGCCGAGGAGAGCGGCCTGATTGTCGACATCGGCAACTTCGTTCTGGAGGAAGCCTGTCAGGCGGCCGCCGCCTGGACTGCAGAGGGCCTGCGCGCCCACGTCGCCATCAACGTCTCGGCGGTCCAGTTTGATCGCGACGACTTCACCCGCACGGTGATGCGCGCCATCCGCCAGGCCGGCGTCGAGCCCGAGTTGATTGAGCTGGAGTTGACCGAGTCTGTGGCCATGAACGCGCCCGAGCGCGTCATCGCCCAGATCGAACCCCTGCGCGCCAAGGGCGTGCGCTTCGCCATCGACGACTTCGGCACCGGCTACTCCAGCCTGTCGTCGCTGACGCGCCTGCCGTTTGACGTGTTCAAGATCGACCAGTCTTTCGTGCGCGGCATGGATCAAGACCAGAACGCGCGCGTCGTGATCGAGACCATCTTGGCCATGGCGCGGGCGCTTGGCTATGACACCGTGGCCGAAGGCGTTGAAACAGAAGCGCATTTCGCTTTTCTGCGCCTGAACGGCTGCACCCACGCTCAGGGCTGGCTGTTCGGCAAGCCGGTTCCGCTGGATGAGTTCATGGCCTTGTTGCGCAATGACGCCCAGCCGGCTCAGGCCACTGCGCCCACGCTCGCGCGCGGCGCCGAGGCGCGCTGAAGGCGCTCGCCCGCAGCCACCTTGGGCCAC
>CAYGQB010000209.1:0-4581 GCA_964351895.1 uncultured Caulobacterales bacterium | reverse complement strand
GGACGGGCGCGCGCCTGGAGGACGCCTTGCGCCAGCTTGGTCTCAATCGCCTGGCCGACCGTCCTGCGCGGCGCTTGTCTGCGGGTCAGAAGCGCCGGGCGGCCCTGGCGCGGCTCTTGTGCCTCAACCGGCCGATTTGGCTCCTGGATGAACCCGCCGCCCCGCTTGACGCAGATGGGCGGCTGGCGCTGGACGAGGCGTTGCACGCTCACCGCGCTCGCGGCGGATGCGTCATCGCCGCCCTGCATGATCAGCTCGGCTGGACGGGGGCGGAGGTCTTGATGCTGGGCGGTGACCGGCGCGCGCGCGATCGGCCGGGCGCTGGGCCGCAAGGGTTGGAAACATGAGCGCGTTCAACGCCCTGGTGCGGCGCGAAACCGCCCTGGCGTGGGACGGCGGCGGCGGAGCGGCCGCGCCGCTCGCGTTCTTCTTGTCGGCGGCGGCGCTGGGGGCCTTTGCGGTCGGCTCGGACTTGACGCTGTTGCGCGCCGCCGGGCCGGGCGTTCTCGTTCTGGCGTTTGCGCTGACGGCGATTTTGGGCCTGGAGCACCTCTATCAGGCCGACCTGGAATCAGGGGCGCTGGATCAGCTGGCGCTGGCTGGGCCGCCGCTGGAGGCGGTCGCCCTGGCCAAGATTGTGGCGCGCGCTTTCATCTGTCTGGGGCCGGCGGCTGTGGCGGCGCCGCTGGGCGCGGTGATGCTGGGCGCGCCGCCGCTGGCCGCCTTGGCCGCTCCTGTGACCTTGCTCATTGCGGCGCCGGGGCTGGTCGCGGCGGGCGCAACAGGCGCGGCCCTGGCCGCGGGGCGCGCGCGCGGCGGCATGTTGATCGCGGTCATCACGCCGCCCTTAATGGCGCCCAACGTGATTTTCGCGGCCGGCGCCTTGTCGATGGCGACAGGCGGCGAACCCATCGGCTCCACCCTGCTTTTGGGCGCGGCGGCGAGCCTGTTCGGCTTGGCGGTCGGCGTGGTCGGGGCGGCTGCGGGCCTGCGGATGCAGCTCTCCTAGGCTTGGCCTGTTGCCAGGACTCGGTGAGACTGGGACTCGGTGAGACTGAGACCTGGTGAGACTGGGCCAGCCGGGGTTCAGCAGAGACCCAGCAGGGATAAGGATCATGACCATGAGGCACGCCGCGCTGAGGTCCCTCGCGAATCCGGTTTTGGGCCCGGCTTTTAGTCCGGTGATGGGCTTGGCCGGGCTCTTGGCGGGGCTCTTGGCCCTGGCCGCGTGCGACGGCGAGCCGACCCAGGGCGCCGCCGTGGTCACGCCCGTCGCCCCCGCGCCGATCAACGCGGTCGCGGCCGCCGAGCCGGTGACGGTGCTGGCCGAAGCTGAACGCTATCGTGTCTCGGTGACCTTGGACGCAGAGCTGGCCGCCACCCCGGTGGTCGGGGAGGCGGTGCAGGCGCAAGCCCAGCGGCGCGCCCGCGACATTCGCCTTGCCGCGCGTCAGATGGAGGAAGAGTCCGATGCGCTCCAAGCTGAGGGAGGGGCGACCGCCGCCGACGCAGCCGACGCAGCCGGGCGCTGGACCTTATCGGCCCGCTGGTCGCGCGGCGCCCGGTCAAATGCGGTCGTTTCGGTCTATGGCGTAGAGCGTGAAGCCGTGGCGGGGCGCGCGCCGGTCACGCGGGCGGTCAGCTGGCTTTATGACGCGCAAACGGGCGCGCGCCGCACACTGGGCGACGCCATGGCGCCGGAGATGCGCGCCAACGCCGGCGCCGCTTTGGCCGCCGCAGCGCGCCTAGAGAGCTGGCGGATCGCTGCGGGCGAGGGCGCCGATGTGATCGGTCTTCTGGGAGACCAAGAGAGCGCCGCGCCAGATGAGACGGCTTGGGGAGAGACAGGCTTTGCAGAGCCGGCGTTCTGGTCGCAGGTGTCGTTTCCCGGCCGCGACCGGTCCGCGCCTGACGGCGCGTCCCGTCAAGCGCCCTCGGCCGGCGCGGACGCCGGGCGCGGTGTCACGGACCTTGCGCAGACGGTGCGCCTGACCTCAGCCGAGGCGCTGACAGGCCCTGCACCGGCCGAAGGCGCGCGCGCGCCGGATGCCGACGTGTCGGCGGCGGTGTCGGCGGCGGTTCTGGCCCCCTTTGTGAGCGATGCGCCGTTGCGCACCCTCATTGACCTCGGCGCGGTCAACGCCGCCGGCCTGACGGTTGAGATGGTCGACGATGTTCACAGGGCGACGCTGGCCTATTCGCCTGAGGTGATCGCCGCAGCGCCCGTTCTGGTGATGGAGCGCCTGCGCGGCGACGCCAATGACGCGATGGCGTTGCGGCGCGGGGCAGAAGACGCGCGGCTGGACAATCCGGAGTACTTTCACCCCTGGGCGCTGGAGCGTTCGCTGGAAGCGGTGTTCGTGACCGACCGTGTCGTCAGCGTGCGCGGCGACACCTATGAGGACGCCGGCGGGGCGCATCCCAACACCGCCTCATCCGGGGTCTTGTGGGACCGGGCGGCGCATCGCGAAATCGGCTTTGGCGCGCTGTTCGCCGACCCCAGCCCCGGCGGGGCGGCCATGACGGCGGTGGCCGCCTACGCCACCCAGGAATGGCGGCGAGAGATGGCCGACCGCACCGAGATGATCTTAGACGATGTTCCCGACGCCCCGTCATTTGGGGCCTTTCGCGCCGCGCCTGAACAGTTTGCCAATTTCACGCTGATGCGGGGCGAGGGCGGGGGGAGCCGCGCCAGCGGCGTACAGCTGATTTACAGCCCCTATGATCTTGAGCCCTATGCGGTGGGGGCGTTTTATCTCACCCTGCCGGCGTCGGTCTTGGAGCCTTACCTCGCCCCGGCCTATCGTGACCTGTTTGACGTCTCCGACCCTTCCAGCGCCGCGCCAGATTCCGCGCCAGATGATGCGCCAGCTGATGCGCCAGATGATGCGCCTTAGGGCCGCGTTGCTCCCGCCGCGCGCCCGTGTCTAAGTCCGGTTCCATGTTTGCGATCCTTGCCAATCCTTTGCGCTTTATGGGCGCCACAACACGCCTGGCGCCGGCCTGCGCCTTGGCGGCCGCGCCCTTGGCGATGCTTGGGCTTTATCTGGCTCTTCTGGCCTCCCCGCCCGAGGCGGACCAGGGCGACACGGCCCGCATCATGTACGTGCACGTGCCGTCTGCCTGGCTGGCGATGGCCGGCTACGCCGCGCTCGGGGTCTCCAGCCTGGTTTACCTGGTGTGGCGACACGTTTTGGCGGATGTGGCGGCCAAGGCGATCGCCCCGCTGGGCGCCGCCTTTGCCTTTCTCACCCTGGTGACGGGCGCGATTTGGGGTCGCCCGACATGGGGCTTTTGGTGGGTGTGGGACGCGCGCCTGTCGTCGATGCTGGTCCTGTTCCTCCTGTTCGTCGGCTATGTGGCGGTGCGCGCCGGGCTCGATGATGAGCGCAAATCCGCCCAGGCCGGCGCCATCCTGGCGCTTGTGGGCATGGCCAATCTGCCGATCGTGAAGTTTTCCGTCGACTGGTGGTCGACTGCGCATCAGCCGGCCAGCGTCATACGCCTGGATGGGCCGACGCTGCATGGCGATTTCCTGTGGCCGCTTCTGGTGATGGCGCTGGCTTTCACCTTGGCGTTCGCCAGCCTGGTGGTCACTCGCATGCGCACGGAGATCTGGAATCGGCGCGCCGATGCGCTCGAACGGGCGGCCGAGGCGCGCGAGCTGGCATGAGCGACTTTCTCAACATGGGCGGCTATGCGCCCTTCGTGTGGTCGTCGTACGCCATCACGGCGCTTGTGGTGCTGGTGGCCTGTGTCATGACGATGCGCGCAGCTCGGAGCGCGCGCGCCCGGCTCTCCGCGCTCGAAGAGGACGCACGCAGCGCAGCGCCAGCCGCGCGCCGGCTTGAGGACACGCCCGCATGAGGCCGGGTCTGATCCTGGCTCTTGCGCCTCTGGTGTTGCTTCTGGGCGCGGCGGCAACGCTTGGCGTGATTTTGCTCACCGCGCCCAAGCCGGTGGCGGGCGACGCCCTGATCGGTCAGCCGTTTCCCAGCCTTTCCCGGCCCAGCTTGGAGTCGGCCCGAACTAGTGGAGCGCCCGAAACGCAGGACCCTGCGGACCTGGTGTTGGCCGACGCCCTGACCGGGGAGGGGCCGAGCCTGGTCAATCTGTTTGCGTCCTGGTGCGCCCCGTGCCGGGTCGAGCATCCGATGTTGATGGCGCTCGCAGACGAAGGCGTGACCATCCACGCCGTCGCCTGGAAGGACTCGCCCGGCGCCGCCCAGGCGTTCCTCGATGAGTTGGGCAATCCGTTTGACGTCATTGTGGTCGACCGGGACGGGCGCCTAGGCGCGGCGCTCGGGGTCACCGGGGCGCCCGAAACCTTTGTGGTCGACGCGGCCGGCCATGTGCGGGCGATTTGGCGCGGCCCATTGGACCCGGGCGTCATGGCGCGCGTGATCCGGCCAGCGCTGACCGAGGCGGCCACACCGCTCGCTCGCCCTGAACCAAGGGGCGAGGAAGAGGGCCAGGAAGCGAACAAGGGAGCGGGCGTCGATCAGGCGCCCCAGCCCGCCGGCTAAAGCGTTTTCGCCTTCGGCGGAAACGCTCCCCCGGGCAAGGCCCGTCGGCCGTTTA
>CAYGQB010000208.1:0-4584 GCA_964351895.1 uncultured Caulobacterales bacterium | reverse complement strand
CCAGCACCACCGTGCGCATCAAAGGCGACATGCCGCCGATCAGGTTGGTGACGAAGAACAGGCTGTCGAGGCCGCGATCGGGGAACTCTCCCCCGTCTTTGACCCGCACATAGAGCTGCTGCATCAGCTCAAATTCTTCGGTCATGAACCGCTTCGCCGACGCAGAGGACGTCAGCCCCATGCGCCCGGCATTGTCTTTCACCCAGCCAAAGTGGTCCTTCTCGATGGCCGAGAAATCATTGACGTGATCCTTAACCGCCGGAATCACGGCGTAGCGCGCGCGCAGCCACTGGATGACGAAGTCGATGTCGCCGCCCGCGCCAAAGCGCTGCAACTCGCGCATCCGACGCGCCCAGGCCGTAAGGGCCGCGTCGCGCTCGTCTGGGTCCTCGATGCGCGCCTGAAGGAAGTTCTTTAACAGCTGGGCCGTGCCCAGCTTCTGGCCGCGATCATTGGTGGTTTCAAAGATGGTGTAGGCGTCGGCTTCCTTGTCAGCCTCAATCTTGGCGACCACCACCTTGTCCAAGAGCCAATCCACGAACGCCGGCAAGCGATCGGTGCGCAAGGCGAACGGAAAGCTCTCTGAGATCGAGCTGTAGCGGCTGGCGATGGTGCGGTCGGTGTCGTTTTCCAGCTTGAGGCGATTGACGCTGTCGGGATCGTCAAACAGCGACAAGAGCACCGGCTCGCGTTCTTGCACGTCGATGGCGAAGGCGGCGCGGCTGGGCGTGTCGTGGCGCACCAGGGCGGCCAAGATGGCCGCGCGGCGCCGATCGCGGCCTGACAATTCGTGATAGAGCCAAATCAGCAACAACAAGAGCGTCGTTAAGCGCTGCTGGCCGTCCACGATGTGGTGAAAGCCGAAGCGATTGTGGGTGACGACGGCGCCCAGATAGTACTCGCCCGAGACGTCGGGGTGCTTGCGGCGTTCAAAGGCGCGCTCCAGGTCGCGCACCAAAGTCGCGGCATGCTCGTGATTCCACGTGTAGCCGCGCTGGAACTCTCCCACCGAGTAATCGTCTTTGAAAATCTGGCGTACGCTGCGCACGCCCCCCGTGATGCCCGCCACGGCAGAATCCCTCGCCCAAAGTCACCGCGCCCCCGCACAGCCGGCCAACCTAGCGACCGGGCGCGTGAGACGCGAGTCCTGAGATGCAGGCGGGTCGTGTTGGGCGAATGCGAGGGTGAGCGCCCATGCGCGGCAGGGCTCGCGCGACATGGCTGACGTGGCAGGGCTAGTGCGGCATGGCTGACGTGGCGCGACCGGCGAGGCTTGATTGGCGCGCCCCGGCTGGCCCAGTCTGTCGGCCATGACCGCACCGCCTCGCCCGCCCTCACCTGCGCCAACTGGCCCCGCATCTGGCCCTGCTTCTGGCCCCGAGACTGGTCTTGAGGGCGCAGCCGAACGGATCGCGCGCGGCGTCACCCGGATGCTCACTGACCACGGCCATGCCTGCCTGACCGAGTTCTGCCTCGCCGACGGACGGCGCGCCGACGTTCTGTCGCTGGACCGGGCCGGTCTCTTCACCGTTGTCGAGATCAAGTCGGGGCTGGCCGACTATCGCTCCGATCACAAGTGGCCGGAGTACGCCGCCTGGTGCGACGCCTTCGCCTTTGCCGTCGAGGCCGACTTTCCGATCGACGTTCTGCCGGCCGACGTGGGGCTGATCATCGCCGACGCCTATGGCGCCGCCATCGTGCGCCCACCCATCACCGAAAAGCTGAACGCGGCCCGGCGCAAGGCCTTGACGCTGCGGTTTGCCCGCACCGCCGCCCAGCGCCTGGCCCCAACCGACCCAGCCCGCATCTAGATGTGAGAGGGCCTACTTGGGCGCGCGCTTGGCCAGAATGCGTTGCAGGGTCCGCCGATGCATGTTCAGGCGGCGCGCCGTTTCTGAAACATTGTGTCCGCACAACTCATACACGCGCTGGATGTGCTCCCAGCGCACCCGATCAGCCGACATCGGATTGTCCGGCGGCTGAGGCAGGTCGTCGCCAACCGCCAGCAGGGCCTTGGCCACGTCGTCGGCGTCGGCCGGCTTGGACAGATAGTCCAGCGCGCCCGCCTTCACGGCCGCCACGGCGGTGGCGATGTTGCCATAGCCGGTCAGCATCACGACGCGCGCGTCGGGGCGCTTTTCGTGCAGCGCTTCAACGACGTCCAGGCCATTGCCGTCTTCCAGGCGCATGTCCACCACCGCGAACGCCGGCGGGTTCAGGCGGGCGACATCGAGCGCCTCAGACACGGTTGCAACGGCGCTGACGATAAAGCCGCGCTGCGCCATGGCGCGCGCCAAGCGGCTTCGAAACGCAGAATCGTCATCCAGAAGCAGAAGGGTCTTGTCATCGACCTCTTCAGGGATCCGGGTGACGGCGTCGACGCTCATTGCTTGTATCTCCGTGTGTGTTGCAGTGCGCGAGTGCCCGCGCATGCAACCATATTTCGCCGATTGTGGCGCTTTGACGCAAGGAGAACCGGAATTCCGCCTGCGGTCAAACACCTAGGGGTCGTAGATGGCCGAACACGGACGATGCAACCTGACGCTGTTTTGCCGCCGCCTCAAGACCAGCGCCCTTCGCTCCTGACAGAGATCGCGCGCGGCTTGACCACCCAAGCTGCGCCTTGCCGAACACCCGCTTGAGATCAAAAGCCGCGCGGTCCGGGCGCATCGCGCTCGCCGACGAAGGAGGCCGGAGCCGCCACGGCGGCGCGCGGCCAGCGCGCACGGACAATGGCCCCGGTGGCCGGGGCGCGCTGATTGCCGAACTCCACCTGGCCGCCGGTGCGCTCCACGAAGGTCTTGGCGATGAAAAAGCCGAGGCCCAGGCCGCCACGCGCCGGCGCGCCAGGATCGCGCTTGGTCACGAACGGTTCGCCCAGCTTGACCAGCAGGTCGAGCGAAAAGCCGGGCCCGTCGTCACGCACCTCCACCTCCACCCAGTCGTCGCTCCAGCGGCCGGTCACGGTGATCTGACCGCGCGCATAGTCGAGGGCGTTCTCGACATAGTTGGACACGGCGTAAAGCACCTCAGGACGGCGTTGCAGGCGCGGCGACGGGGTTTCCGGCCAGGCCTGCCCGTTGGGCGGCTCGAAGATCAGTTCGATCTCAGGACCCAAGCCCTTGAGCGGCTCAACCACCTCTTCGAGCAGCATGCGCAGCGACAACTCGGCGTGCATGGCGTCTTGCTCGGCGCCGCGTTTTGAAAGCTGGGCCAAGATTTCCCGGCAGCGCTTGGATTGGCTGACCAGGAGGGCGGCGTCCTCGGCCAAATCGGACCCGGGCGGCGCGGCGTGCGCCATCTCCTTGGCCACGACCTGAATTGTACCTAGCGGCGTGCCCAGCTCATGCGCCGCCGCCGCCGCGAGACCCCCGAGCGCCGACAAGCGCTGCTCGCGTGAGAGAATCTCCCGCGTGGCGGCAAGGGCGAGCGTCATGCGCCGCGCGTCCGCCGCCGCCCGCCAGGCAAACAGGGCGGTGAAGCCGGCGCCCGTCACCAGCGCCGCCAACATGCCGATCAGGTAGATCCGCGGCGGCTCAAAGCTCTGGCCTTCGGGCCACGGCAATGGGCCGCTCCACTGGATCATGGCGGCGGCGGCGGCGGCGGCGAACACGCCGACCACGGCGGCGTACTTGGCGCGCAACGACGCGAAGGCGATCACCACGGGCGCGCCCAGCAACACGACAAACGGGTTTGACAGACCGCCCGTGATCCCCACCAGCGCAGCCAGCTGGGCGATATCAAACAGGATTTGCAGCCCCGCCTCGCCGTCCGAGAGATAGCGCGCGCCGGGAAACATGAATGAGATGATGACATTGAACCAGGCGCTGGTGGCGATGACAGCGAGTGTCAAGGCGAGCGGGATCTCATGGTGCAACACGGCGGCCACGAACAAGACCGTGACGCTTTGGCCCGCCACGGCCAGCCAGCGCAGAGACACCAGAGTGCGCGCGCGCAGGCGGCGCTCAAGCGGCGCTAGCGAATCAATGACGTCGAACCGCTCATCACCCGACAGCGGCGCTGGCGCTTGACGCGGGCCCTCTGCGCCCGCCACGCCTGGCGGGTCGATGCTGGCGCCGGCCTCTGCGCCAAGGCGTCTGAACCAGGAGCCAAGGCCCATTGCGCGTCTCTCCCGCTCGCCGGTGACGGCGCGTGTGTCGGATCATACCTCTGTGTATAGCGCGCAGCCCGGCCCTGCGAAGTCCTGGTTGTGCGAAGGCCCGGTTGTGCAAAGACCGTGGGCGGGGGGCGGCGCTCTTCGACCTTTGGCGCGTAGGCGTCGGCGCGCCGGCGTGACAGGCTGGAGGGCTGGGGATATGTCGCGCTGCGATGAGTTGCCGCGCTGATGCGCCGCAAGGGTTTGCGGCGGAGGCGAAACAGGCCATGGTGCAGCGCAAGATAAGCGTGCGCGGACCCCGCCAAGGGGCGGGCGCCGGCATTGATCGCGTGTGGGGCGCGTTGAGTTGGGGGCGTAGTTGAAGGCTGTGAGCCGGATGTTGGGGCGTGTTGGGCCCGCAATCAGAGCGCGCGGCGCAGCCCTGGTGGGCGTCATGGGTCTGGCCGCCATGATCGGCCTGGCGACGG
>CAYGQB010000207.1:0-4590 GCA_964351895.1 uncultured Caulobacterales bacterium | reverse complement strand
CCTCTTTTTCGGTCTGGTGTTCGCGGCCGTCATCGTGTTGACTTTTGGCATGGGGGCCGGCGCGGGAGCGGGCGTTGCACGGGGCGCGGCGGGGACGGGGTCGTCAGCTATCGGCTCGGACATGCGCGGTTCCAGGATTAGGTCGTCGCGATCATCGACGCGATGGGAATATACTCCCCACTCGCGTGCAAGGCGAGGCGTCTTCGGACCCCTGACCGCGAGGGGGACAGGCCGCAGGGCCGCTTTCTACTCGACCGGAACTCCCAGGCGCCCCATCAGGCGGTCATTGTCGTGATGGCCGAACACCACCGTCACGCCGCCCTTCTCGCCACTACTGAGAAGCAGAGGACCCCGCGTCAGACGCGCGCCCATCTGGGCCCGCACCTGCTGAGCGAGCGCGTCCGTTTCCGAACGCAGCTCTGCGGCGCGGGCACTCAGCGCTCGTTCGCGTTCTGCGCCGGGAACCAAGCCAAAGCTGCTGGAGAAGGCAAAGACCGAGAAGTCGCAGCCCAAGGCGCTGGTCGTCGCGAGCATGGCGGTCAGGGCTAGAGCGCGCGCCTCAGCGCTGGATTCGCTAAGCGTCAAGCTTCGCTCGGAGCAAATGATTGACTGAGCAGACAAGCGCGGCGCCTCATAGCGTGAGGTCGCCAGGCGCACGCGCGCGCGCTGCGCATAGTAGCGCGTGTCGCGCTGGTTGCGTTCAAGAACGACCGTCTCCCCATCAAAACCGACCGCCGCGAAGGCGGCCCGCGCCGCATCAAGAGTGGCTTGGCGATCGCTCAGCGCGCGCGCGTCGTCGTCCATCGGATCGCGTTCCAGCGCGATCTCATAGGCGTTGGAAGGCCCGCCGCACCGCTGCGTCCAACCGGCGGTCGTCTGAATGCGGCGCAGCGTTTGGTCCGTCAGGCGCTCCGCGTCCCATTGCAACGGGATCACGATGTTAGAACAGTCATAGTCGCGCACGCCGCCGATGTCGGCCCCGATGTAGGCCCCGATGTCGGATGGGGCGGCTGGCGCGCCGCCCGGACGCTCGCTGGCGATCACCTGGCGCAGGGCATCGGTCGCATCTTCTTCCGAGCTCACACCGCGAGAGGCGAGCGCGATCTGGCGCTCCAGGTCGCGCCGGGCAAGCGATGACTCGGTGGTGGAAGGCGCAGGTGTCGTTGCTGGAGGCCCAGGTGTCGTTGCTGGTGGCGGAGAGGCGGCGGGCGGCGGAGAAGGCGGCGTTGCGGATCCTGAGCCCAGCGCCCAGCCAGGCGCGCGCACGAGGGTGGCGCGAAACTCCGGCAGCTGTTGGCCGCCGGTCTTCTGAAACACTTGCGCGGCCACGTCTTCAAACAGGGCGGTCACGCGCTGGCCGGCCGCCTCGCGCACCGCCTGGGCGAGCACCGTGGTGTAAGGGCTGTTCTGGCCGGCGCCGTCGGCGGCGGTTTGGCCGGGCGCTGCGGCATAGGCGATGAGGGCGTTGGGCGCCTTAGGAATTTCGCCCAAGCCGCCACGCGAGAGGCTGCGATACTCAGAGCGCAACGGATTGTCGCGGCAGGCGTCCAAGACGACCAAGTTCACCGCATTTCCGACATCGGCCATGTGATCGAGGATCTGGCTGATCCGCGGCGCCTGGTCCCAGACGTCTTGTTCGGTGCGCGCGTCCGCGTCCACGGGCAGAAGATAGTTGTAGCCGCGGCTCTGCACCCCGTGACCGGAAAAGTAGACAAATGTCACGGCGTCATCGCCCGCGGTGCGCAGGCGGCGACCGAAGCGGCGGAAGGCGTCGTCCATGGCCGAGCGGCTGGCGTTTTCCACCAGATCAACGTCAAAGCCTTGCGCGACCAGGGCGTCACGCATCAGGCGCGCGTCGCGGATCGGGTTGGCCAGACGCCAGCTTTGCACCTCATAGTCTGCGTTGCCGATGACCAGGGCGATGCGCTCTTCAGCCCGCGCAGCGCCGGACCACAGGACGAGCGCCAGGGCGACTGCGAGCGTTAGGGCGAGCCGCAGGCGCCGCGCCGGCTCGTCCGTGCGCCAGCTGTTGGCCAGCGTGTGTGTCGGTGCGCCCATCTCTGCCCCTGGTGCGTCGCCAAGTCTGAGCTGTGAGCTTGGCGCGACATCATAGCCAAAACATGGCCTGACGAGACAAGAGCCGGGTTGTGTATCGGCCTATGCTGCGCCGGGTCTGGGTGCGTGGTGAGAGGCGGGGTGTGGACGGGAGGGAGTGGACGGCGGGCGGGGGCGGCTGCCAGGATCGGCGGCAACGAGGGAGGCGGCGACATGAGCGCAATTGATCGCGATGCGGTGATGCGGGCCGCGGGGCCTGAGATCGAGGCGGTGAAAGACGAGGCCCAGGCCCTGGTGGCGCGCATGCGCCGCCCGCCGCTTGTCGGCATCGCACTCACGATTGGTTTCGGGGTCTTGCTTGCGCCCATTGGCCTGTTCCCGCTGGGTGTGTTCCTTGGCATTTTGGTGATGAGCGGCTGGGTTGTGCTGCGGTTCCTGCGCTCGGCCCGGTCCTTGTTTGACGCGCGGCGCGCCGTGCACAAGGCGATCGCTCCGGCGCTGGACATGACATTCCATCCAGCACCGACTCGAAACATCGATCTGGCTGCATTCCGAGGCACTTACTGGGGTCAGGTCCTGGGGCAGTCAAAGCTTGAGGACGCGCTGGAGGGAACCCGCGGCGGGGTGCGGGTGACGCTGGCGGACGCCAAGATCTATGGCCGCTCTAAGGGCCCAGACGGCGAGTGGCGCGCCAACGAGCCGCCCAAGTGGCTCAAGGGCGTGGTGTTTTCCATGGTTCGGATCATTGCTGTCGAAGCGCCGGGGCGGTGGACGGCGCGCACGGTGGTGGTGCGCGACCAAGGCCTGGTCAACTCATTCTACACGCCCAAGGAGCTGGAAAAGGTGGCGCTCGTGGATCGCCAGTTTGAGAAGGTGTTTGAAGTGGTCTCCTCTGATCAAACCGAAGCGCGCGCGGTTCTCACTCCCGACGTGATGGAGCGCCTGATGACGCTTGAGGACCTTTTCACGGGGGTTGATACGCCGCCGGTCGCCGTGTTTGAAAACGGCGTGTTTCTGGTCGCCATGTCGGTGGCGTCAACGCCCACCGCCTCCACCGAACCTGAGACGCGCGATGAGCTGGCTGATGTCACGGTGGAACGTGTGCTCGACGAAATCGAGGCGGTCATGTCGGTTGTGGACGCCCTGACAGGAAAGCCAAGCCATGCCGCAATTTGAAACCTACTATCGCACGACGGTTGCGCCGCTTCTGTCGGCGCGCGAGGGCGAGAGATTGGCGGCCGTCAAGCGCCTTCAGCGTCTCAAGTGGGGCGGCGGCGCGGCGGCGCTTGGCGTGGCCGGACTTGGCTCGGCCCTCTCGTCAGAACCGATGATGTTCGTCTTCATCGGGATGGCGGTGTTTGGCGTGCCCTTCGCCATCGGCCATGCGGGCGTGGCCAATGTCGCCAAGGGCGTGAAAGACGACATGCTCAGTGCGATCGCGTCCTTCGCCGGCGTGACCTACGCGCGCGAAGTACCGACGCCGGCGCCCATCGACAGCTTCAACACGCTTAACCTGACCCCGAGCTATGACCGCGCCACGTTCGAAGACTGGCTGGAGGGCGAACGCGCGGGCGCCGGTTTTGCCCTGTTTGAAGCGCACCTGGAGCGCGAGAGCCGGGACAAGGACGGAGACACCAGCTACTCCACCGTGTTTCAAGGCCAGCTTTTGCGCATTCAGTTTCCGCGCGCCTTTTTGGGCACCACGCTGGTGCTGCGCGACGCAGGCCTGTTCAACGCTCTGCGCCGTCCCGGCAAGGGGCTGGAGCGGGTCGGACTGGTCGATCCGAAGTTTGAAAAGACGTTTGAGGTCTACGGCACAGATCAGGTTGAGGCGCGCTACCTCGTCGACCCCAGCTTCATGGAGCGTCTATTACACCTGGAAGACGCGCTGCACGGGGAAAAGGCGCGCGCCGGCTTTTCCGGCGGGGAGCTTCTGGTGGCGATCGAGGGCGGGAACTTGTTCGAGGCAGGCTCGATGTTCACGCCGCTGGACGACCCGGACCGCGCGCGCGGCGTGCTCGACGACATCGAAGCGATTGGCGCCATCATCGACACGCTCGTTGAGCGCGGGCCACAAAACACGGCGATCTAGGCGGGACAGCAACTCAAGCGGGACGAGCGACTTGAGCGCGGATAGCCGCTGATCGACGCGCAGCCGCCTGTCCTGCTGGCCGCCGCTCCAGGCGGGCGCGGGATGCGGCTAGATGCGCGCCGTGTCCGGCGCAGAGGCGTCCGAGGTTGGCTCGTCATGCGCATCTGCGTCGTGCGCGCCTGGATCAGTGTGCGGATGCGCCTTAGCGTGCAGGCACGCCGCTTCAAGAGCTGCGAACAGTCCGTTCGACATCGCCGTTGTCCTTCATGTCAACGAATCAACGCTGACGATCATGGAGCCGGGCGAACACGCCTCACAAGCGTGAGAGTGAAGTTGTGAACAAGATTTCGCGATCTTACGAAACGCGAGCGTCGACCACGCGGACGTGTGCGGAGCGCTTGGCGTCACGCGAAAACAAGGTGGCGGCGACGAGGGCGGGAAAC
>CAYGQB010000206.1:0-4617 GCA_964351895.1 uncultured Caulobacterales bacterium | reverse complement strand
CCGAGGCCAAGGGTCACCAGCACCGCCAGCGCGGAGACGATGATCAGGATCGTCAAGAACAGGTTCATGCGCCCCGTTTAGACCTTCGCGCGCACTGCGCCAAGCCGCGCCGTCCCGCGACATGATTGCACGGGAGGCGTCTACTGAGCATCGCGCAGCTGGCCTATTGGCCAATCTGGTGGCTCTCACGCGAAGCTAAGCGCAACATGAGGCTTTCCTCTCAGGTCAATTTTGATAAGTCAGTCCACGGCTTTGAGATGCAAGAGCGACCACCGAGAGCTGTTAGGCGCCAGATCAGGCTAAACGGTCATCGACGGGGAAAGCGTCCATGAGTGGTTCAGACGTCAGGCAGCGACAGAAGGCGGAAACGCGCGCCCGTCTTCAAGACGCTGGGCGCGCCCTGTTCCTCAAGAACGGCTACGATGCGACCACCGTGAAGGATATCGCAGAACTCGCCGGCGTCGCCGTTGGTTCCTTGTTTGCGCACTTTGAATCGAAAGCCGACCTTCTGCGCAGCCTCTATTTTGAGGGGCCGGGCTCGCCCATTGAACAGGGGCTTGAGGCGGCGCGCGGTGCTACCGGCACCGCGCGGGAGCGGCTCAAGAATTTGCTCAAAGAACTGGTGCTTCGCGAGCAACAAGTCTTAGAGCTGGTTTGTGCGCTGCGCGGCGCCGCCTGGACGTGGTCACCAAGCGCCGAGGCGTCGTTTCGTCAATCCGCTGAGCCGCTTTCGCGCGCCGTGGTCAGCTTGCTTGAAGAGGGACAAGCCAGAGGAGAATTGCGCGCTGACCTGGACATGTCGGCCGTGTACGGCGTGTTGGTCGGCTGCCATTCGGGCAATCTGCGCGCGGCGCGCCACGGAATCATTCCGCTAGAGGAGCTTCCCGCCAGATTTGCCGCGCAGGTCGACGCCTTGTTCGATGGCGTGGCGGTTCGGCCCCGCGATGACGTGCGCCCGGATTAGTTGCGCCAGGGCGAGTTGCGCCAGGACTAGCTGCGCCAGCGCAGCACGGTTTCTTCCACTGGATTGACGAAGGCGCGGCCCTCAGCCTGGGCGGCCGCCCACTCGCGCTTGAGACGATAATACCACTTGGCTTGCATGTCGGCGTCGTCGATCAGCATCAGATTTGGGTCATAGCGCAGACCCTCTTGTTGCAAGTTCACCATGTCGCCGTCTTGGCGCAGAAATGTGCGCGCGGCCGGGCGCATGATCGGGCGCAGCAAGCTGAGAAGCGGCGCATCCCAGAAGAACACCTGGGTGATGCGGGTCTCGTTGGCGTTGGCGGGCGTGACGGCCGTGAAGCTCAGAACGGTGTGCTTTTCGTTGCGGATGGTTTCAAAGCGCACGCCGGGCAGGCGGAAGGTGATTTCCGTCGTCGGAGCGCCGCCCAGCACGCGATAGCCGTAGCTGTTGGACGAGGGCTGGTGCGCAACCATCGAGAAGCCCAGTTCCGACGGGGCGAAGGTTTTGGCCTTCTCATGCATCGATGATCCTGAGCGCCACCACCACTGGCGGTGGACATAGGGGCCGTGCGCCGGGTCCATGAGCCCGACGACAGCGTGATCGACGTGGCAGGCAAAGGTCGCGCGCTCCACCAGCTTGGGCTTGCCGTCGACCGCGACGGGCAATTCAGGCGGCGGCGTTGCCGGCGGGCCGTCGTCATGCTTGGAGGCGGCGAAATAGACCCAGATCAGGCCGTCGCTTTCATGGGTGGCGAAGCGGCGCACCCGGATGCGTTCAACGTCTAGGTCTTGGTCAGCGACCAGCGACGGGATGGCCCGGCACGCCCCGTCGCCGACGCCAAAACGCCAGCCATGATAGGGGCACTCAACCGAGGCGGATCCGTCGTCTTCTTGGGTGATGCGCCCAGCGGTCAACGGCGCGGCGCGGTGCGGACAGATGTCGCGCAACGCAAAGGCCTCGCCGCTGCTGGTGCGCCCCAGCGCCACCGGCTCGCCGCAGATTTCCAAACGCTGCATCGCCCCGGGCTTGGCGTCGCGCGACAGGGCCGCGAAGTACCAAGAGTTGGTCAGGAAATCACTCATGCGGCGCCTCTCTCTTCCAGCGCGTCTTAGCCGGCCCGACCACCGCGCGCCAGTCGCCCGGGCGCTTGGCGCTGAGATTGTGCGATCAAAACGCCGGCCAGCACCAGTCCGGCGCCGATGAGTTGAGGCGGCCCCAAGACCTCGCCAAACAGCCGCCAACCCCAAGCGGCTGCAACCACCGGCTGGCAGAGCACCACCAGCGCTGTCAGAACGGCGGGCACGCGGCCGAGACCGAACGCAATCGCGCCCTGACCAAACACGTGCACCCCCGCACCCAACACTGCAACGATGAGCCAGCCGCGCCCGGTCGGCGGGATCAAGTCTTCACCCAGGCCAACGGCGACGAGCAGCAAGACCGGGATCGCAGCGACAGTGGAAATCAGCATCACCTGGGCGGCCGACCAGACCTGGCGGGCGTGTCGCACCGCCAGCATGTAGCCGGCGTACCAAAGCGCCGTGGCCATGCACAGGGCGTCGCCCACGCGCGCGCTGCGTCCCGCCGCACCTTGGGCGTTGCTGCTGTCGGCAATATTGAGCCCGGACAGGAGGGCCACGCCGACAAGTGCGGCCGCCAGGCCCGCCCCGAAGCGTCGTGAAGGCCGCTCGCCAAAGCCCACCCAGGCGATCACCACCAGAAACACCGGGGTCAGATTGGCCAGCAGTGTGGCGTTTGCCGCCGTGGTGCGCACGATCCCGGCGTGCCAGGTCGCCAGATCGCCTGCGAACAAGAGCCCGGCCAGAAGGCAGATGCGCCATGGATTGGGGCGTGGCCCAGCGCCTGCCCGGTCGGCAGGGGCCAGGTCAGCGGCGCTGGCGCTTGTCGGCCGGGTCTCGGGCGGGCGCGCCAGGGCGGCCCAGATCATCAAGCCGGGAACGGCGAACATCATGCGCCACAGCGCGGCTGTTGTGGGAGCCACGCCCTCAGCTTCGGCAAGGCGCACCAAGATCGGGGCCCCTCCGATGGCGCACGCGCCCAAGACCAGGGCGATCAGCGCCAGAGTGTAGCCGCGCGCCCCCGACGCCGCGTCAGCGTCCATGCCGGGCGTGGGGCCCATCCCAACCGGCGTGTCGGGGTTGCGCGGGCTCACGCTTTGGCCTCGGGCGCAGGAGAGGGGGGCATGTGCGTATCGGCGTCGACTGCAGGGCGGTCCAGCCCAACGCTGTGGCGCACCTGGTCGGGCGTCCAGCCTTGAGCGCGCAAGCTGGCAAGTGTTTCACCGGCGTCGCGCTTGGCCAGCCGCGCCCCGTCGGGCCCGCATATAAGCCGGTGATGGTGATAGCGCGGACTGGCCGCGCCCAGGAGCGCTTGCAGCAGGCGATGGACGTGCGTCGAGGCAAACAGGTCGTGTCCGCGCACGACGTGGCTGACGCCTTGATGGGCGTCGTCGACAACCACCGCCAAGTGATAGGCCACCCCGAGGTCTTTGCGGGCGACGACAACATCGCCCAGGAGCGACGGTTCAGCGCGCACCACCCCCGTTTCGCCGTCAGGGCCGGCGCCTGTTTCTTCGAACGCCAGCCGCGAGGCGGCGTCACTGAGCGCGTCCAAGCTCGCCGCCACCGACAAGCGCCAGGCAAAGGGCGCACCGGCCTCCAGCCGCGCCGCCTCTTCGTCTGGGCTCAATGGGGCGCCAACGAAGGCGGGACCGCTTGGTCCGTGCGGCGCCGATCCGATCCGGTCCATAACTTCCCGGCGGGTGAAAAAGCACCGATACACCAGCCCGCGCGCAATCAAGTCATTGAGGGCGGACTGGTAGGCGGCCTGTCGATCGGCCTGACGCAGCACCGGCCCGTCCCAGCGCACGCCAAGCCACGCCAGATCCTCCACGATAGCGGCGTCAAACTCGGGTCGTCTTCGGCCGGTGTCGATGTCTTCGATGCGCAGAAGAAACTGACCCCCCGCCGCGCGCGCCATGTCGTGCGCCAACAGCGCCGAGTAGGCGTGGCCACGGTGCAAGAGACCGGTGGGCGAGGGAGCAAAGCGGGTCACAAAGCTGGCCATGTCGAGACGTCGCGCCTTCGCCGTCCTGGGTCAAGCGCCAAGGGGTGGTGGCGGGGCAGTGCGACCAATCCGGGTCTCGACGCGCGCACCGGTGTCGCGTATGCGCACGTCTTGCCCGCCCGCTCCCCTTCGGAGCCCTCACCCCTTCTCAGACCCCGGAGACACGCACGCGCATGGCCAGCTTGTTGGACGGACCGCGCCGCGGAGCGCGCAATGGGCGCGCCGACGCCCTGGTGGTGTTGCTGCACGGCTACGGCGCCAATGGCGACGACTTGATCGCCTTGGCCGATCACTGGGGCCAGGCCTTGCCGGGCGCCGCGTTCTCGTCGCCCGATGCGCCGACGCCGCTGCCTGGCGCGCCGGGCGGGCGCCAGTGGTTTCCCATCACCGCGCTTGACCCGGACGCCATGGCCGGCGGAGTGCGCCAGGCTGCGCCGTTGGTAGATGCGTTTATCGACGCGGAACTCGCCCGCCTCAATGTCGATCCGCGTCGGCTGATCATCATGGGCTTCAGCCAGGGCGGCATGTTGGCGCTGCATGTCGGCCCGCGCCGCGCCGTGGCGCCAGCG
>CAYGQB010000205.1:0-4650 GCA_964351895.1 uncultured Caulobacterales bacterium | reverse complement strand
CTTCGAGGCCTTTCACCAGGTCACCGGCGGCACCACGCGCCGGCACGGCGGCACAGGGCTGGGACTGGCGATCTGCCGCAACATCGCGCGCGCCATGGACGGCGACGTCACGGTCGTCAGCACGCTGGGGCAAGGCTCCACGTTCACGTTCGAGGCGCCTTTGACCCGGCCGGCCGGCGGCGAGGCCACGCGTGACGCGGCCAAGCTTCTGGTTGTCTGCGCCAATCCGCTGGAGAAGGCTGTGGTCACCGCCCTGGCGCGGCGGGTTAGCGACGAGGTCGCCGACGCCGTTCCCGGCGCGATCGGCGACGCTGTCTTATGCGCCGTCGCCGCAGCGCAGACCCCGGATGAAGCGCGCGACGCCCTGGCGGCGCTCGACCTCAAGACGGCGCGCCGCATCGCCCTGATCAAGCCGCAGAGCGCGCATGCGCCCGCAGACTTCCTGGCCGCCGGCTTTGACGCCGTGTTGGAGACGCCCGCCGCTCCGGAGGCGTTAAAAGACGCGCTCGACGGGGCGGGTGGCCGGCCGCCATCCCTTACGGCTGCACCAGGTCAATCTGCGGTGGGCGCGTAACAAGACCTCAACCAATCGGTCGTATGTTGCGGGCCTGAGGAGATCTCTAGATGCACATCCTGCTGGTTGAAGACGACGCGCTGAACCGCAAAGTCATCCGGACCCTGTTTGAGGGCATGGACGTCACGCTGGTTGAAGCGCAGGACGGGCAAGAGGCGCTCGACGCCTTGGAAGTGGCCGCGTTCGACGTTGTTTTGATGGATCTGCGGATGCCCGGCATGGACGGTTTTGAAGCCACCCAGAAAATTCGCGCCCGAGAAGATTTCAAAGCCAATGTGCCGCTGGTCGTGATCACGGCGGATACGGCGGTCAATATCTCCGGCTCCTGCAAGTCCATGGGCGCGGACGCTGTTCTTTTTAAGCCGGTGCGCATGGACGACCTGTTTGGCGCCATCGGCGACGCCATCGCCGCGCGCACCAGCACTGAGCGTCGGGCGGGCTAGCCCCGGCCGCGCGCCGCCTTCGCGCTCAGACCCGTTGGGACAGGACTTGACGCGACCGCGCGGCTCCTGTTCGGCTGATGTCGCCATGACGCCTCCTCGCGACGAAACTCCTGCAACACCGGCCCGTAATCGCGGCGCGCGCGTGCCGCCGCCTGTGATCGGGCTGTTGACGGCCCTGGGCGTCTGGGGCGCGGCGACGCTCGCCCCGCAGTGGTCGATCACGCTGCCTGGCCGTGAGGTGGTCGCCGGGCTTCTGGCGCTCTTGGGCGTGGGCGTTGAAGCGCTGTGCCTGATCGCCTTTATCCGCGCGCGCACTACGATCACGCCGCTGCGTCCAGACCGCGCCTCCGCTCTTGTCACGTCCGGGCTCTATGCGGTCAGCCGCAATCCGATGTACCTGGGCATGGCCTGCCTGATCAGCGCCTGGAGCGTCTGGCTGGGCCACCCGGCGGGACTGATCGGCCTAGCCGTGTTCGTCGGCCTGATCACGCGGTTCCAGATCGCACCGGAAGAAGCCGCCCTGCGGGCCAACTTTGGCGCCGAGTTCGACGCCTACGCCGCCCGCGTCCGGCGCTGGATCTAGGTCTCGGGCCTATGAACACAGGCTAGGGAGCGTGTGAGTCAAACGGCGGAATTTGGCCAATTGTGTTGAAAAACTCGAAACTGAGTCGTTTTCTCTTTATACGGCTGATATTTTTGGGCTCTAAAATCAAGTTTGTTGAATCAGTATGCTGATTTTGTGGATCTTGTTGAGATTTTCAGCCAGCACCCTTCTCTTTCGAAGGGCTAATAATTGATTTTCAACAGAATTCGCCGGAAACCGAAATCAGCTATGATTTGGCATATGCTAGGCTAATTGCAGCAAAACAGATGCGGATCTGCCCTATGGACGCCAAACCCGGCCCTGTTTTTTATCTCTCCATGTTCATCATCATCATTGTGACAATGGTGATGCATGAGATCGTGCACTGGCTAACGGGCCGCGCACTTGGCTATGAGATGTATTTCACCCTCACTAAGTCTTCGCTTATGGAAGGTGGATGGCGCAGCGAGGCCGACTACGCCATCGTTTCTATTGCTGGGCCCTTGTTTACCGCATCGATCGGCGCGCTGGGCGCGTGGCTCGCGATAAGCAAGCGGATGGCCTTTGGCTATGAACTTATCTTCACCGCGTTCATGCAGCGATTTCTCGCCATGGCAATGAGCGCGCTATTCATTCCCAATGATGAAGCCCGGGTCAGCTTGTTTCTTGGTCTGCCGTGGTGGGTATTGCCTCTGGCCTTTGTCGTACCACTATTGGGTCTGACAATCTGGTCATCGCGCGTCCTGAAGTTTGGTCTATTGGTTAATTTCATGTGCTACATCACGGTCAGCCTGGCCTTCACAGTCCTGGTCTATAGTGATGGCCAACTAGTAGGCGCTGAGGGGAGGAGCATTGTTAATCCGCTGCTTCCAGAGCAGGTGCGCGCTCCAAGCTAATGCTATACCTGCAAGTTGGAATCCAAGCTTTTGGGCGTATCCGTTGCGAGAAGCACAGGCAGACCGTCGCCGCCAGTTCAAACGGACCAATCTCGGCCTTGGTCATCCGCCGTTTAAGCGCACCGCCGCCGTCGGCTCCTGGCTACCGAGTCTGGGCCCTAGTGGACGTGGCCCACCGCGCCGTGGGTTGAGAGCGCCGCCATCACCACCACGCCGCCGAGCATCAAGGCGGGCAGCGCCCGGCGGGCTGGCTCGCGCTCGACATGCGGCAACAGATGCCCCGCGGCGACGAACAACAAGACGCCCGCCGCCAGGGCCAAAAGCACGTCCAGCGTCCCGGGCGTCACCAGCGCCAAGCTGGTCACGCCAACAATGGCGCCCAGGGGCGTTGTCAGGCCGGCTGCGACAAAGGCGATGACGGCGCTGGCGCGCACGCTCAAGCCCGCCGCCTGCAGCAGTGTGAAGACGATCACGGCCTCGGGGGCTTCGTGCAGAATGAGACCCAGCGCCGTGACAGCCCCGGTCAGCTGGTCCACCGCGAACGTCACCGCATAGGCCAGGCCATCAATGAAGGAGTGGAACGCAATGGCCGCCGTCGCCGCCAAGCCGGCCGCCCGGCCCCGCGCCTGATCATCGTGGGCAAGCGCCAAGGCGCCGCGATTAAACAAGAAGGCGGCGGCGAAGCCGGCCAGGGTCCACACCGGCGCTTCTGGGGTCTCGGCGTAGGCCATCGGCAACAGGTGCACGAGCGTCGCGGTCACCAGAGCGCCGGCGGCAAACGCCGCCAGTACGCCCGAGTTGCGGGTCACAAAGCCGGTAAAGCGCGTCACCGTCACAAGCGTGAGGAGCGTGGCGAGCGCCGCCAGTCCGCCAGCCAAGATCGCAGTGGGCATGAAGGCTCCTCCTGGAGCGATGGTGAGCGCAGCACCTGGCGCGCGGCTGAGATGACCAGCGCCGCACGACATGCGCGATGGGCAAAGACCCGGGCGATGAACTGACCGCGCCTCGTACACTTTGCGCGGTCAGTTTTGTTATATCATCACATCTTCAATGACAATGGCGTGCGCGCCTCACTCATCCGGCAGGTGATGTTACGCCCGGTGTCACGCCCGGTGTCACGCCGGGTGTCACGCCTGGTCGGGCGGGTCGTCGCGATCATCGAGGCTGGATGTTGGGTCTTCCGGCGCCAAGTCGCGCCCGGCGTGCGCCTCGTCGCCCGCGTCCCCGTCTTCGCCCGCGACCACGTAGCGCCCGTTCAACCAGCGCGACAAATCCACATCGGCGCAGCGCTTGGAGCAAAACGGGCGCACGTCCGGGTCTGTGGTTTTTTTGCAGATCGGGCAACTCATGGCGCGCGACGTCTCATGTGGTCGCGTGGGCGTCAAGATGGTCGCGCGCAACGCCGTCCCGAGGCACAAGAGAAAAGCGCGGCCCCAGCCGGTCGATCAGTGCACCCCGCCAGTCAATCACGTCGTCCTCCAGCCAGGCGATCACGTCGCGATGCGCTTGCAACCGGAGGCGCGCGCCCGGGTTGGCGCGGCCTTCGCGTTCCAGGGCGCGCAGCCCCTCCAGCGCCAAGCTCTCAACGCTCAGGGCTTCGCCCCTCTGGGTCACGATTTCATGCAGGGCGGGCCGCGTGCGCCGCACCGCCATCTCCACCAAGCCAAAGCGTGACATGGGCGCGATTTGAGCCGCCACGCCGAAGGCCTGAAGGTCGCCAGCGAGTTGGGCGCACAGCGCCTCATTGGCCGCCCGGCCGGCGCCCGACACCGCATCGATGACGATCAGGCCGGCAAGGGCGCGCAGGCTGATCTGGCGCGCGATCAGCCGGCCCGCATCCTGGTTCAGGCGCGCAGCAAAGCCCGCCCGACCTCCCGCCTGACCTCCGGCGCCGGCCCAGGAGGTCGGGCGGTCGCCCGCATCAACGTCAATCGCAACGAGGGCGCGCGTGGGCTCGATGGTCACCTGGCCGCCGCCCTCAAGGCGCAGGCTGACGGCCAGCGCCTCATCCAGGGCGGCGTCGGCGATGGCGCGCGCCTGCGCATCATAGGAGCCCAGCTTAGCCGCACGGGCCGCGTGGGCAGGTCCAGGCTGACGCGTCTGAGCCGGTTGGTCTTCGTCGCCACACAAAGTCAGGCGCGGCCCCTTTTGGCC
>CAYGQB010000204.1:0-4843 GCA_964351895.1 uncultured Caulobacterales bacterium | reverse complement strand
ACGTCGTTTGCGCCGGCCCCGGGAGAGGACGCCCGGTCTGAATCCGTGGCCGTGTTTACCGCGATGTTGACCAGCGAGATCGACACCACGGGCTGGGTCGCAAACACTCCGCCAATCGCGCCCAACGCCCTGTTGAAGTACGGCGGCAATATGATGAACTTCCAGATCGGGATCACGACGGCGATCGGCGTGTTCTCGGTGGAGATGCGCGACCGGCTGGGCCGTGCGCGCGGTCTATCCGAAGAAGACCCCGATCTGAAACAAGCCGCCTCTGACATTCAATATGACGCTGAGCGCTGGATTTGGCGCTGGGGCCGGATCTTGCCCGAGGCCTCGGCCGAAGATCAGTATCGATCGGCGCGGGACGCCTTGGCGCGCTACAATGAGCGACTGGGCGCCGGGGAGGCTGTGTTTGACCCGCGCGCCGACAATCTCTTGTCGGTGCTGGACCGGGTGGCGTTCGACCTTGGCGCCGCGTCCGAGCGTCTCCAGGCGCGCGTCGGAGCGCGCGACTACTTCCTGCTCGATCGCGAGGCGGACAAGATTTACTACAACGTCAAGGGCCGGGCCTACGCCTACCTCTTGATCCTACGCGCGCTCCGGCTTGATTTCGCCGACGTGATCGAGGCCCGCGCCGGGGTTGCCGAGCCCTATGACGAGATGTTGGAGGCGCTGGAGCTGGTGGCCTCGGCCAAGCCTCTGGTGGTGATGAACGGCGCCACGACCGGGCTGGCGGCGAACAATCACCTGGCCTCTCAGGGGTTCTTGCTCTTGCGTGCGCGCACAAAAATGCGTGAGATCACCGACATCCTGGCCAAGTAGGCGCGCAGCCCCTGATGGCGCTGGCCTGCGCGCTTGAGAGAGCCGCGCCTTGCGACCCCCAGAGAGGTGCGCCTTGCGGCCCCCAGAGAGGTGCGCCTTGCGCCAAAGGGCGTCTTAAGGCCAGTGTGACAGCGATGAGCCACGAGACGTTCAAGTTCCTGTCCATCGCAGACGCCACGCCCGAGGCGCGCCTCGCGGCCTATTTCTGCGCCCGCCGCGCTAAGCACACGGGCGCGCGCGTGACGCTCTTGCATGTCATTGAGCCGGTTGCGTTCCACCACTGGCTGGGCGTTGGGGCCGAGATGGCCCGCGAAGAGCGCAATGTTGCAGAATCGATCATTCAGGAGCTGGCCGCCGACGTGAACGCTGAAACCGGCGCGATGCCTGAGGTCATCATCCGGGAAGGGGAGCTGCGCAGCGTTCTGCGCGACACCGTCGAGAATGACCCTGACGTGCGCATCTTGGTGATCGGCGCCTCTCACGGCGGCAATCCTGGCCCGCTGGTTGCCTCTCTGGCGCGCGGCGGGCGCGGCCTCTTTGGCAAGCGCGCCGTTCCGGTCGTGGTCATTCCCAGCGCCCTGACACGCGAAGAGATCCGCACGCTCGCCTAGCAGCTGGCCGAAATCGCGCCGGCTGCTCTTGAAAATCGTGCGCAAACGCCCACGCTATAAGGGGAACGCTGGAGCGCCCGATGTTTATTCAAACCGAATCTACGCCCAACCCGGCCACCTTAAAATTCCTGCCCGGGCGGCCTGTCTTGGAAGCGGGGACCGCCTCGTTTGCCGACGTGGATGCGGCGGACGCCAGCCCGCTGGCCGCGTCTCTGTTTGAAATTGGCGGCGTGACCGGGGTCATGTTGGGGACCGATTTTCTAACGGTCACCAAGGCGGACGGCGTGGAATGGGAGCACATCAAGCCCGCACTGCTTGGCGCGATCATGGACCACTATGTCGCCGGACGCCCGGTGATGCTGCCGCATGCGCAAGCCGCTGCTGGCGCCGCCGAGGCCGACGTGTCCTATGACGAAGAAACACAAGAAATCGTTGATGAAATTCGCACGCTGATCGACCAGCGCGTGCGCCCAGCTGTCGCGGCTGACGGCGGCGACATCGTGTTTCACCGCTTTGAAAAGGACACCGGCCGCGTCTTCTTGACCATGCACGGCGCCTGTTCAGGCTGTCCGTCTTCGACCCTGACGCTGAAGTCCGGGATTGAAAATTTGCTTAAGCACTACGTGCCCGAAGTGACGGCCGTTGAGGCGGTGGCCTAGCGCGCCGTCGCAGTCTCCTTTAATCGCAGTATGAGTGGTGCGCGCGGCCGGCCTGGCGTGCGCGCCGCGTGTTTTCCGTTCCGTTTGCTCACCGGCCCAACAACGCCCCCACCTTGAGAGACCGTTCCATGACTGAACCTGTCAGCGACCACGCGCTCGACGCGCTTTTTCGCACCGCCCGCACACGCAACGGATGGCGCTCGCTCAGCGTTCCGGAAACCTTGATCCGCGCGGTCTATGAATTGGCGAAGATGGGGCCGACGTCGGCCAACTGTTCGCCGGCGCGCTTTATGTTTCTGCACACCGTCGAGGCAAAGACCCGGCTAGAGCCGCTCTTGTCGGAGGGCAATCGCGAAAAGTCGATGCAGGCGCCGTGGGTGGTCATCATCGCAACGGACGCGAGATTTGCTGACAAGATGCCGGTCCTGTTTCCGCACAATCCCGGCGCCAAAGACTGGTTCGCCGATCCCAAGGTCGCGTTCGAAACTGGCTTTCGCAATGGCACCTTGCAAGGCGCCTACCTGATGATGGCCGCGCGCGCGCTGGGCCTGGATTGCGGGCCGATGTCCGGGTTCGACCAGGCCGGTGTCAACGCAGAGTTCTTCTCTGGCGATGAAGAGATGCAGCACTGGTCGGCCAACTGGATCTGCAACCTGGGATACGGCGACGACACCAATCTGTTCCCGCGCTCGCCGCGGCTAGAGTTCGAGGACGCGTGCCGGGTGCTCTGAACCCGCGCTGAGGCGTTTGGCAACGGGGCGAGGCTGGCATGGCGCTGCTCGTCATTGACACCAGCGCGGACCGCTGCGCCGCCTTGGTGCGGCGCGCCGGTTCGACGCTAGAGCGCGAACCTGGCGCGGACGTTGTCGTCAGCGAGGCAATCCGGCGCGGCCATGACGCCCGCCTGGCCCTTGTCGTCGGCGCAGCGCTGAGCGAGGCCGGGCTTGGGTTCGGCGCGCTCTCTCGTGTGGGCGTCGTGGTGGGGCCGGGCAGCTTCACCGGCGTGCGGGTCGGCGTCGCCTATGCCCGTGGGCTTGCTCTCAGCCTTGGCGTGCCGGCGGTAGGCGTGAATGCGCTGGAGGCTTGGGCGGCCCAGGCGCATCTGAGCGACACGACCGCCCTGTGTGTCGGGGTTCATGATTCCAAGCGCGCAGAGGTGACGTGGCTGGCCATGATGGACGGCCGCGTCCTGGGCCCGCCGCGCTGTGAGCCTGCCGTCGACGCTGGGGCTGCGATTGGCCAACTCAGCGCTCAGCACAGCCGCGCGGTCGTGGCGCGGGGCACAGGCGCGCGCCTCTTGGCCGCAACGGAGTCAACGCCCCCCGGCTGGCGGCTGGAAGAGGGCGGGGCGCCGCCGATGGCGATCTTGGCGGATCTGGCCGCGCAAGCCTCGGCCGACGAAGGCCCGCCCGCGCCGTTCTATCAGCGCCCGCCCGACGCGGCGCCGGCGCGCGCGCGCCAGCCTAGGCCCGATTCCACGGGGTGACGCGTGGCGCCGCGAGAGATAGAACGGTGCGGGTTGATATCTGCCGGCCAAGGGCCGCGTCGCACGAGCCAACGACATGCAGCCGTCGCGTCCCGCAGACCCGTCCGCCGAAGGCCGACGCCCGCACGGGCTCAAGCCGGATGTCGGCGGTTCGCCGCCGGCCAGAGTGGGTGCAGGCTCGACGCTCGGAATTGTTGGATGCACGGCCAGCGCGGCGGGTCTGTTGGCCGCCCTCCACGCCCAGTGTTTTGAAGACGGCTGGAGTGATCGCTTCATCGCCTCCATTCTTCACCTGCCAGGGTCGGCGGCCTTTCTGGCCCAGCGCGATGAGGCGCCCGTGGGCTTGGCCGTGATGCGCGCCGCCTGCGATGAGGCGGAACTGCTCACCATCGGCGTCATGGCTGAGGCGCGTGGCGGCGGCGTCGGCGCGGCGCTGGTCGCAGCGATTTTAGCGCGCGCGGCGCAGATGAACGTGGCCACGGTGTTTCTTGACGTGGCGGTCAGCAATACGGCCGCGCGGGCGCTCTATGCGCGAGCGGGATTCATAGAAGTGGGTCGTCGACCGGACTATTATCGCACAGGCGACGATGCTCTGGCGCTCGCGCGTCACTTGTAGGCCCGAGCGCGCAATCGCGTCAGAGTAGACAGGCGCCGTTCTCCTTGCCACCTTGCCGCCTCGCAAATGCGTCGCGTGTGGACGCCGACAGACGACGAAAAGGACGACCCAACATGCCAGACCGGCTTGAGCGCGCGTGTGAAGCAAAAGGTCTGCGCATGACGGATCAGCGCCGGGTCATCGCCCGCGTTCTCTCGACTGCGACGGACCACCCAGATGCTGAGGAGCTGTATCGGCGCGCTTCTGAGATCGACCCCGGCATCTCTCTGGCAACGGTCTATCGCACGGTGCGCCTGTTTGAGGACGCCGGCATCATCGACCGCCATGACTTTGGCGATGGGCGCGCGCGTTACGAAGAAACCACAGACGATCATCACGATCACCTGATCGACGTGAAATCGGGAACGGTGGTGGAGTTTGTCAACGAAGAGATCGAGCGCCTGCAGGAAAAAGTCGCGCGCGAGCTTGGGTATCGGCTGATCGATCATCGCCTGGAGCTGTACGCGGTGCCGCTGGACGACACTGAAACGTGAGTTCGGCGGCGCGTTCGGTCGCCGCAACCGTTGTTGCCGGCGGCGTTCTCGCCCTGGCTGGCGTTGGCCTCGTCAGCTGGTTTCGGGCAGCCGGCGTGCCGACGCTCGACGCCCCG
>CAYGQB010000203.1:0-4856 GCA_964351895.1 uncultured Caulobacterales bacterium | reverse complement strand
GTTGAGGTCGCTGTGGGGCAACCCGTGGAAGTTCGAGTCTTCTCGACCGCACCATTCTCGTTTTGACCCCGTCTCGGCGCTTCGCGCCTCACATGGGTCGCGCTCAGGGCTGTCTTTTTGGACCCCGTGTCGCTGCGCTCACATGGGTTGGGCTCAGGGGTGTCTTTCTTGGACCCCGTCTCGGCGCTTCGCGCCTCACATGGGTCGGGCTCAGGGCTGGTCTCGCTTGGGCCCCGTATCGCGGCTGCGCCGCTCACATGGGTCGCGCTCAGGGCTGCGGCTCTAACGGCGGGAGGGGGCCAAAGAAGCCGTCGACGCGCACCACCAGGCCAGACGCATCCACCTCAGCGACGTCCATGCCTGAGATCAAGGGGCGGGTTCCATCCGACACCAGCCACGCGTAGCGGTAGCGGCGATTGTGCGCATTGAGCCCGCTGGTGCGCTCAGAGCGGGCGTTTGGGATCATCTTGCGAAACCGGCGCACCATCGCTTCAAACGCGTCCAACCCGACGACAAAATTGTCCGGGTCGGCGAAGACGATCTCGGGCGAGAGCGCCGCATCGAGATGCGCGCGAATGGCGTCCGGATCGGTCTCATTCCAGGCCGCGAGCATGATGTCCAGACTGGTGGGCGTGTCGGGCATGGCTGACCTTTAGATCTGGGGATAGAAACGACGCAGCGCGCCCACACTAGCACGACGACCCGCCGAAGCGGGCGGGTGAAAGAGCGTTCGCAAAGGCGCGCATTGTTGTTAGATGGGGCGCGTGAACAGCCCTCGCGAAGCGCCGCGTTCCGCCCTTTGGAGACCCTCTATGAGCGACGACGGCGAGGAGATGCACGACGACACGGGCGTAGACCTTGACCCGCGCCTGGCCAGTCTGATCGTCGACGCCATCGAGGATGGCGACGAGGCCCTGTTCGCCCACTATCTCAGCGCGCTGCATCCCGCCGACGCCGCCGACGTCATCGAGCAGCTTTCGGTCGACCAGCTCACGACCGCTCTTGCGCTGTCGCCGCACGCCTTCATCGGCGACCTGATGGCGGAGGTGTCGGACGACGCGCGCGCCATCATCGTGGAAAACCTGCCCGACGCGGCGCTGGCGGCGGCCGCCGCTGAGCTTGATTCTGACGATGCGGCCCTGGTGCTGGACGACTTGTCCGACGAGCGCCGCCAAGACGTATTGAACGCCCTGCCAGACCGCGACCGCCGGGCTATTGAGGAAAGCCTGGCGTTTGAAGACGAAACCGCCGGGCGTCTCATGCAGCGCGAGTTCGTCGCCGCGCCCGAACACTGGAGCGTTGGACGCGCGATTGATCATCTGCGCGGGAGCGATCCCAACAACTTGCCCGAAGTGTTCTTTGAGATTTTTCTGGTCGATCCGGCGTTTCGCCCCATCGGGGCGATCGCCCTGTCGACCCTGCTGATGAGCCGGCGCGACACGCCGCTGCGCGACATTGCGCGCGAACCTGAAACGCTGATTAAGCCGGAGATGGACCAGGAAGACGTCGCGTTCGCGTTCGAGAAGTACCGTCTCGTTCAGGCCGCGGTCGTTGATGAGGCGGGCCGGTTGACCGGCATGATCACCATCGACGACATGGTCGACGTTATCCAGGAAGAAAACACCGAAGACCTTTTGGCGCTGGCCGGCGTGAGCGATGCGCGGGTGTCAGACTCAGTGCTGGCAACAGTGCGGTCGCGTGCGCCTTGGCTGTTGTTGAACCTGGCCACCGCGATTGCCGCCTCATTTGTTATCGCCCTGTTTGAGAGCGTGATCGCCGCCGCCGTGGCCCTGGCCATTCTGATGCCGATTGTGGCGTCCATGGGCGGCAATGCGGGCACCCAGACGCTGACCGTGGCCGTGCGCGCCCTGGCCCAGCGTGACCTGACCATCATCAACGCCCGGCGCATTATCTGGCGCGAGGTGTCGGCCGGCGCGGTCAACGGCGTTCTGTTTGCGCTGGTCATGGCGCTGGTGGCGTTGATCTGGTTCGGCGACGCCAAGCTGGCCGGCGTGATGGCGGCGGCCATGGTGATCAACCTGGTGTCAGCGGGCCTGTCGGGGATCCTTATTCCGCTGGCCTTGCAGCGGGCGGGCTCTGATCCGGCCGTGTCGAGCGCGGTGTTCCTCACGACGGTGACCGACATTGTCGGCTTCTTTGCGTTTTTGGGGCTGGCAAGCTTGATCTTGATCTAGCGCCTTCACCGCGCTTGCTCGGGCGTTAAATCGTGGCGGCGTTCGCGCCACGCGCGAGCGCGGCGTTGAACTTGCTGATGCAGGGGGAGACATCCTTCCGGTGTGCAGCAACGGAACGCACTCATGACGCCGCGCATGCAAATTTCGCGAACGGGTCTGGCCTTCATCATGGCCTACGAGGGCTATCGTCGGCGCGCCGCACGCCTGCAGGACGGCCGCTGGGTGATTGGCTTCTCGCACACCCAAACCGCTCAGGCCGGAGGACGCGCCACCCCGCAAGAGGCCGAAGCGCTTTTGGTGCACGACTTGGCCCCGGTGATCAGTCTGCTCAATGACCGCGTTTTGGCGCCGCTGAGCCAGTCTCAGTTCGACGCCCTGTGTTCGCTGGGTTTCAATATTGGTCCTCAGAACTTGGCCCTGTCCGGCATTCTGACCGCCATCAACGAGGGGCGTAGCCTCGACGCCGCGTCTGGTTTTGATGTCTGGCGGCGCGCACGGGTTGGCGGCGAAGACATGATTGTGGATGGGCTGGTGCGCCGCCGAGCCGCCGAAAAGGCCTTGTTCCTCAGTCCGCCGTCCGGCCCCGTCGCCGTGCCCAGCGCTCAGGCCGCGCCCTTGCCCGATCCGGACGCTGTTGACGCCGGCCCGCGTGAAGCGGCGATTGAACTTTTGGCTGATTTCAATGGCGACGAGGCCCAGCTCGCCGCATCCGGCCCCGTGGGGCAGCGTCCCGCCGGGGCGGCGGCCGCTGAGGCCATTGCCCGTATTCGCGCGGTCGCGCCTGAACTGGTGACTGATCCGGTGACGTCAGTGTTCACGCCGGGCGACGTGCCCGAGACCCCGGTGACCGTCTTGGATGGCCCGGACTGGGGGCCCAAATCAGGAACCGGCCCAGACGAGACATCAGACGAGACCCCAGACGCCGCCGCGCCGCTGAAGGCGGCTCAGGGCGGCGTGCGCGTCTCAGAACCGTTTGGGGCCGATCAGGAATTGGACCTGACCATCACCGTTGGCGCTGACGCTCGTGAAGAAGACACGGGCTCTGGACGCGATGTTGACCCGGATGCGGATCCAACTGGCAGCCAGTCTGGCGAGCGCGCCCTGCCTGGCCGTGAGCCGCAAGACGCCCCGCAGGCGCGCCAATCAAGCTGGTTTGATCTGATTTCCGATCCCGACTTTCGCGGCGCAGCGGGCGCAGAACCGTCGACGCAGGGCGCCGGCGAGGCGGGCCAAGACGGCCCGTTGCGCGAGTGGCCGCCGCGCGAATGGCCTGTGTCAGGTCACGTTGCAGGCGGTCAGGACGCACAAGCGCCCATCAGCCCCGTCGCAGTTGATGCCTCTCGCCCTCGCGCAGATGGGGCGGCGGGTGAGGATCGCGCCTTTGCCATCCTCCTGGGCCTGGTCGGGGCGGCCCTCATCGCCGGCGGCCTGTTTGAACTTCTGGGCGGCGTAGATACGGCGCGCCCTGTGGGCGAGCAGGCGACCTGGCAATTTGTGACGGTGGCCGGGGCTGTGTCGTTGGCCGCGAGCCTCTACACTTTGTTGCGCAGACGCAGCTAGGGGGTTGCGCAGACGCAAGCTAGGGGTTGCGCAGACGCAAGCTAGGGGCAGGCGAGTTGGCGCCGTCGGCGTTTGTGCGCCGCCTCTAGACTCGTTTGCGCGTGCGCGCGACAAGACCGTCATGATCGCAAACGCCTATCCCACCCTGAACTATGATCTTGGCGAAACCGCCGAGATGATCCGCGACACGGTACGCGCCTTCTCCGCCAGCGAGATCGCCCCCATTGCCGACGAGATCGACCGCACCGACACGTTTCCGCGTCAGCTGTGGCCGCGCATGGGCGAGCTGGGCCTGCATGGCATCACCGTTGAAGAAGACGACGGCGGCGCCGGTCTTGGCTACCTGGAGCATGTCGTGGCGATGGAAGAGGTCAGCCGGGCGTCAGCCTCGGTCGGCCTGTCCTATGGCGCCCACTCCAACTTGTGCGTCAATCAGCTGCGGCGGTGGGGCAACGCAGAGCAAAAGGCGCGCTATCTGCCCAAGCTGATCTCCGGCGAGCATGTCGGCTCCTTGGCCATGTCAGAGGCGGGGGCGGGGTCTGACGTTGTCTCCATGAGCTTGAAGGCGGACAAGCGCGGTGATCGCTACGTCTTGAACGGCACGAAGATGTGGATCACCAATTCACCGTCAGCCGACACGCTGATTGTCTACGCCAAGACCGATCCGGCGGCGGGATCGCGCGGGATCACGGCGTTTCTGATTGAGCGCGACTTTGGTGGCTTTTCGGTCTCGCCCAAGCTCGACAAGCTGGGCATGCGCGGGTCGGAGACCGCTGAGCTGGTGTTTGAAGACTGCCAGGTGCCCGAAGAGAACGTTATGGGCGCGGTCGGCGCGGGCGTTGAGATCTTGATGTCGGGTCTGGACTATGAGCGCGCCGTGTTGGCCGCCGGTCCTCTGGGCATCATGCAGGCGTGCATGGACATCGTGACCCCGTACGTCCACGAGCGCCAACAGTTTGGCCGCTCCATCGGCGCCTTCCAGCTGATGCAGGGCAAGCTGGCCGACATGTACGTCACCCATTCCACCACCAAGGCCTACGTCTATGCGGTGGCCAAGGCGTGCGATCGCGGCGAGACCACCCGCAAGGACGCGGCCGGAGC
>CAYGQB010000202.1:0-4904 GCA_964351895.1 uncultured Caulobacterales bacterium | reverse complement strand
GAGTGGGAATGATTCCGCGTCTCTCGCGGACTATCGCGAACGATCAATAAATTCAACAAATACAATAGCTTGATACCGATTTTCGTTCGGTGTCTATCGCCTTCTATCGCGGGCCAACGGAACATTCTGACGGTATCGCCTGACGGTATACAAATTGCCTCTTCCTGCCTAAAGTCAAAATACCGTCAGCCCATTTTGGCGGCCTGACGGTATTTTTTCGGCATAACGCATTGAAAAATAAGTTTTTTGTTGTGGAAAATTGGCCATTTCGGCCTGACGGTAAAATTGGTGGGAAGGAGGCGCAACATGCTGACCGATATTGCAATCAAGTCTTTGAAATCAAAGGATAAACCCTACAAGGTCGCAGACCGGGACGGTCTCTATGTGTCCGTCGCGCCGACGGGCACCAAGACCTTCCGCTACGATTACCGTGTGAACGGGCGCCGGGAGACGCTGACCATCGGGCGTTATGGCAAGTACGGGATCACGCTGGCGGCTGCGCGCGAGAAGCTGATCGATGCGAAGAAGCTCGTGGATGAGGGTGTCTCACCCGCCAAGGAAAAGAAGCGGGCCAAGGCCAAAGCGAAATCCGAAGGGACGTTCGGGGAGCTTGCTCAGCGCTGGCTCGCTGAGAGCGAGATGTCGGACTCGACCCGCGACATGCGTCGTCACATTGTCGATCGTGACCTGATCCCGGCGCTGGGCAATTACACCTTGCGCGAAGTGACGAGCGAGGACGTCCGTCAGCTCTGCGACAAGATCAAGAAGCGGGGCGCGCCTTCAACGGCGCTGCACGCCCGCGAGTTCATCAAGCTCATCTACGCCTTCGCCAATTTGCACGGCATCCGTGTCGAGAATCCCGCCGAGGAGGTCGATCCCCGGTCGATCGCGCGTGTCCGGCCCCGCGACCGCTCGCTCACGCCGCTGGAGATCCGGGTCCTCTATCGCGTGCTCGAAGAGATCACCGCCAATCCGACGCTGAAGCTCGGCGTGAAATTCATCCTGCTGACGATGAAGCGCAAGACCGAGGTCGCCCATGCGACATGGGATGAAGTCAGTTTCCAGGATGCGGTCTGGACCATCCCGAAGAAGCGGATGAAGACCGGCCTCGACCACAATGTCTATCTGTCGAACCAGGCGCTCGATATTCTGGTGGCGCTTAAAACCTGCGCAGGCGGATCGAAATACGTCTTCCCGTCGCGCTATGACACGTTTCGCCCGATATCGAATGCGACCTTCAACCGGATCACCGACAGCGCCCACAAGCTGGCAAGCGAGATGGAGCTTCCGCTGGAGCCTTTCACCGTCCACGACCTGCGGCGCACGGGCTCGACGCTCCTGAATGAGCTTGGTTTCAATCGCGACTGGATCGAAAAAAGCCTCGCGCACGAAGACCGGCGCTCTTCGCGTGGGGTCTACAACAAGGCCGAATATGCAGACCAGCGCCGCCACATGATGCAGGAATGGGCCGACATGATCGATGCCTGGGCTGCGGGTGAAAGCCGCAAGCCGAACATCATCCCGGAGAGCATGGCGGTCTACGCCGCTGATCCGAGGGTGGGGTGATCGTCACTTCCGGTTCGGGCGCAGAAGGAGTCTTTACGACCGGCATGAAGCGTAGGCCAAAGCTGACGTTTGCGATTGCGGCGCGAAGCAGCGCTGATGGCGCCAAACGGCCAATCGTGGATCCCAGGTCAGATTGGATGAATGTCGTGGACAATCCCATGTTGCAACACATCGGTCTAAGTAGGAAGGTGTAACTATGGGGGGCACCGTGGACATCAAAGACATTTTCCCGCCGCCTGGTCACGTGCAGCGCTTGAGGTGCTCTGACTGCGACGGTTGGCTCGATCTCGCTTATGCTGACTTCGACGAAACTGTGTCAGGGGCGCGGATAGCCATCAAAGGGCTGCCCGTACTTCGGTGTTCTACGTGCGAGAAGGACTATCTTCCGGACCGATCGCGCATCTCGATCATCCGGCTGCACGAGCAGTGCGTGTCCAAGGTATCCGCCGGTGTCACCGTAACGCGTAGGAAGCTTGAAGACCGCTACCCCTTCACGGACGTGCCGTTCCAGTATGATGCGGACGACTACGAATACCTGCCTGGCCTTCGCGGGCAGGGGGACGGTTTTCTCACACTTGTGTTCTTCAAGAGAGGGGTCTTGCTGAAATACGACACGGCGTCGGGCTATCGCCTGACGTTTGCGTCTCGGACGTACGGCACGATCACCACGGACGAAGACAACCAGATAAGCTTTGGCATCAACCGAAATGGCCGCGTCGTGATGTGGCTCGGCGACATCGCGACATTGCCCGTGCCGGAACAGTATTACCTGCTGTCTGAAAACGTGGAATCGGATCACTCCATCGGCAGCGAATTCTACGATGGACAGATCGACTGCATATTTTCCGATCCAACACCGGAAAACGACCTACTCGCGGCAAGGACGGACTTCCTCGAAGCTGCCAGGATGCATTTTGGAGCGACGCTCGCCCACCTTGAAGCCGAAGTGGTGGCGATCGCCCTCGACTTTGCGAGGCCGCTCACAGACAGCGTGAAGAACCAACAGCATGCGGCGGACGCGCTCAACAAGATCCACGTCGAATCTCTGGATACACAGGCCATCGGGAAGTTGCTGAGCGCGGCCGGAGGCGATCCCAAAGGCCTTGGCGGCCTGAAGCGCCTGCAGACACTACTTGAAACGCTTCCCGGCAGTTCCGCAATTTCGAATCTCATGCTGCCGCTCTTCGTGACCTACGATCTCCGGGTGGCAAACCTGCATCTCACATCTACGGGGACGGCGTCGGACAAGATGGACGATATCACGAGCCGCCTTGGTCTCCCGGCCGCCGCGCCGTTCTTTGATGTCTACGACGCGCTGGTGAAGCAGCTTGCGGCGGCTTATCGCGGGTTGCAGGAGCTCCTCACCCCGTAGCTGCAAGAGGCGGTGGCTGATCTTTCGCGGCCTCTAGTCCAAGACGGGGCCAAGCGATGCACTGTGCCTTCGTCAGCTGCTTGTTCAACTCATCCTGCGGTGGGCGGCTCGGAAGATGCTTTGGCGGTGTCGCAGTCAATACGACTTAACGATTGGATGTCTGCTAACGGGCGCGCTGCCTACGAAACGCAGCATTGTCCGCAATGAGGGATATTTGAGACAGTTCACCGCATTCGATAATCCGGATGCGGTCCGCAGCCTTCGCGACCCTTGCGCCTTTGGGCGTCGATCCACTCCAGCACTTCGGCGAGGGGCCAGACGACGCATCGGGGTGTCAGGTAGAACCGCTGCGGAAATTCGCCCTTCTGTTCGAGTTCGTAGATCGTCGTATCGGAGAGCGGCACAAGCTTGCGAAGCTCCGGCCGCCTGACGGTTCGGCGCCTGAAGATGTCGGCGGGCGTGATCCGTTCAGGATCGGTTGAAGTGACCGGAGCAGGGGCCTTTGGCGGCGGGTTCAGGTCCCGCGCGAAATCCCTAAGCCCTGTGCGCCCGCCCTCCTTTACGCGATGCAACATGACGCACTCCGATTACACCGTCTTCGCCCGGTTCCACACCATCACGCCGGTGCCGTCTTTCTCGTTCTCGAAGAAGGCCGCGCGCATGGGGCTGGCAAAGCTCGGGTCGTCGAGTTTGACGGCGAGGTAGGGCGTTTCGCCATCCTTGCTTTCCTGACGCCAGGCAGCGCCGAGTTCGGCCCCGCCGGCATAGAGGCGGAAGTCGGGGGCACCGTCTGAGGCCTTGTCACTGTTGGGAACAAGCTGGGCTTTGACATTGATGGTCATGGTGCGGATGGTGCCGGTATAGCTGCCATCTTTCAGGGTGAAGGTTCCGATCTGTGCCATTGGTTTAGGTCTCCGTGCTGGCGTTGGAATGAAGGGCGCGGCGCGCCCGCTTGAACCCGGCGTCTGAGGCCAGGAAGCTTTCGATCATCGCCGGGATCAGCGTTTCGGGCTTTTCCTCCGCGCCATAGGTCTGACGGTAGATTTCGGCATAGTCGCTGAGCGCGCTGGCGAGCTCGGGATCGACCGAGAGGCTCATGCGCACCGGGGTGCGGTCGGGTAATTGTCCGAGACGAAGGGTCATCGTGTGGCTCCTTGGGGATGGGGTCTGAGAATGAGATCGCGGGTGACGACCACGCGCACCGGCCAGCCGGGGCGCACGCGGATGGTTGGCTGGATGCCAAGATTGCGCTCGACGACGCGTTGACCGGCCTGGTTGACGGTGTCGGTCGTGCCGCGGCGGATGGCGCGTTCCAGGTCGCCGTCTCCGTCTGCGCCAAGTTCGGCGCCGACGCCGAGAATGGTCGCGAGGCCTGCCGCGAGGAACACGCGGTCCCAGTGGTGATCGGTGCGGTCGGACAACCCCGCAAAGCCCTGCGCGTCAGCACCCGGCGCCGAGATCACGATGGAGGACCCGTCCGGGAAGATGATCCGGTCCCAGGTCACGAGCGCGCGGTCTTGACCGAACGAGACTTCCGACTGATACCGCCCGATAAGGCGCGAGCCCTGCGGGATGAGAAGGTATTGCCCGGTCACGGTGTCATAGACCGGTTGGGTGACCTGCGCGACGATCGTGCCGGGCAGGTCCGAATTGATCCCGGTCACGAGGCTTGCCGGGATCAGCGTGCCCGCCATGACCTGGTAGGGCGAAGCCGGGTCTTCGATGCTGTGAGGGTTGTAGATGTCGCTGTCCGCGCCTTCCCTGGCGAAGGCCAGTTTACGGGACTGGAGATTGGTATCGGCGGGCTGGCCGAACGCTGACGGCGCGCCCTGCGGCAGGGCGGCGAGCGCCAGCAGCTCAGAGCCAAGATCAAGCGCGGGGTCGCGATAAGCGAAGCGGGTGTCGGTGGTGCTTGCGGTACCGCTCTGAGAGTCGAGCCGGAAGAAGACCGGCGCGCGGGCCGCTT
>CAYGQB010000201.1:0-4940 GCA_964351895.1 uncultured Caulobacterales bacterium | reverse complement strand
TGGGGATGCGCGGCAGCCGCGTTCAAGCCGTTGTGAGTGAGCTGGCGGGCGAAAAAATCGACATCATTCCGTTCCGTGAGGACGCCGCGACGTTCATCGTCAACGCCTTGCAGCCGGCCGAAGTGGCCAAGGTCGTGCTCGATGAGGACGAAAGCCGGGTGGAAGTGGTGGTGCCGGACGATCACCTGTCTCTGGCGATTGGCCGGCGCGGTCAGAACGTGCGCCTGGCCTCGCAGCTTTCAGGCTGGGCCATCGACATTGTGACCGAGGCTGAAGAAAGCGAGCGCCGCCAGAAGGAGTTCGCTGAACGCACGGAGATCTTCATGAACGCGCTGGACGTCGACGAGGTCGTCGCCCAGCTCCTGGTGACTGAAGATTTCGAGGCGATCGAAGAGGTGGCCTACGTCGAACACGACGAATTGGCCTCGATCGAGGGCTTCGGCGACGAGCTTGCCGGTGAGCTGCAATCGCGCGCGCGGGAGCACCTTGAGCGCGTGGCCGCGGAAATGGACGCCAAGCGGGTCGCGTCCGGCGTTGAGGACGCCGTCCTTGAGGTTGAGGGCGTGACGCTGGAGATGGCGGTGCGGTTTGGTGAGAAAGAGGTCAAGACGGTCGACGATCTGGCCGGGCTGACCGCCGACGATCTGCGCGGCTGGTTTGAAACCCGCGACGGCGAGCGGGTGCGCGAAGAGGGCGTGCTTGAGGGCTTCGACATGGACGTCGACACGGCCAACGAGCTGATCTTGCGCGCACGCCTGGCGGCCGGATGGATCACGCAAGAAGACTTCGATCTGGCAACGAAACCTGAGGTCGAAGAGGAAGAGATGGAGGAGTTGGATCCTGAAGCGGCGGCTATTCGCGACGCTCTGGCGGCCGTGGGTTCGGCCGAAGAGGCCGACGCGCCCGACGCGCCCGACGCGCCCGAGGCACCAGACCTGTCAGGCGACGAGCCAGCAGGTGACGACACGCCTGCATCAACTTAGGGCATGGCTGGGGGTGGACGCCATGACCGCACCGGACACCTCGGATGGGGCCGGAACGCCCAACGGTGAGGCTCCAGGGGCTTGTGAAGCGTCTGACGCGTCTGACGCGTCAGGCGCGACAGCCAGCGATGCGCGGTCTGATGTCGCGAGGGGGCGTGAGCGCCGATGTCTGGTCTCGCGCGAGGTTGGCGATCCTGAGCGGCTGATCCGGTTTGTCCTGGATCCGGGCGGCGTGGTGACCCCAGACCTCGCCCAGCGCCTGCCGGGGCGCGGAGCCTGGGTGACGTCGGAGCGCGCCTGTGTTGACGCGGCGGTCAAGAAGGGGCTGTTCGCCCGCGCCTTTAAGCGCGCCGTGACGGCGCCGGCGGACCTGTCGGACCAGATCGAGGCCCAGCTGTTGGCGCGGTGCCTGGCTCAGCTGGGCATGGCAAGACGGGCCGGGGGACTGGTTGCTGGGTTCGATCAGGTGCGCGCACTGGCGAAATCGGCCAAGCCGGCGTACATAGTAGAAGCAAGCGACGGAGCCAGTGACGGGCGCGGCAAGACGCTGGGTATGGCGCGCGCCGTGTGGGGCGACGACATTCCCGTCGCAGGATGCTTTACAGCCGCGCAGATCGGCGGGGTATTGGGTCGTGATCGGGTGGCGCACGCCGCCCTGATGGCGGGCCACTCTTCTCGTGGTTTTGAGCGTGAAGCACGTCGGCTGGCCGGCTTTCGGGCGCTGTTTCCTGAAGAGTGGAACACGCATGACGGTTGAAGTCCGCCTTTGAATGGCTAGTTTAGCGCCTCCCTCGGGCGACGCGACTGGTCTCTTTTGGGCTAAGAGCCTTGTTTGGGACGTTTGCGCGTTCGGCGCGCAAGCCAAGAGCACATTAAGGATTGCATGAGCGACACAGATCAAACTGACGACGGCGACGGCCGCAAGCCCCTGACGCTCAAGCCGCGTCAGGGCGCCGGCACAGTGCGCCAAAGCTTCCCCCACGGTCGGTCCAAAGCCGTTGTGGTGGAGAAGAAGCGTCGCCGCGTCGTCACTCCGAAGGACAAGGCGGCCGCCGCCGCCGCGGCCAAGGCTGAGCTGACCCCCGAACAGAAGGCGGCCCGCGCCCTGGGCCTGTCTGAAGAAGAGGTGCGTCGCCGCCAGGCCGCCATCAACGCAGCCCGCGACCAGGCCGCCGAGCGCGACCAGCGCCGCCGCGCCGAGGACGGGGCCCGCGAAGCGCGCGAGGAGGCCGATCGTCGCCGCGTCGACGAGGAGCGCGAGCGCGCTGCCGCATCCGAGGCCCGTCGCAAGGCCGAAGAAGAAGAGATCGCCCGCCAGGCGGCCGAGGAAGAGGCGCGCCGCGCCGAAGCCAATCGCCCGAGCCGGTCTGAGCCCGCCGCGCGGGCGGATTCTCGGGGCGATGCTCGGAGCGATTCCCGCGGTGACGCAGGCGGATCATCGCGCCGTGACGCCATGCCGACGCCTTTGCCGCCGGGCGAGGACACGCTGGAGGGCCTCGGTGGACGGGTGAAGCGCGCACGCACGAGCCCGCAGCCGACGAACGCCAAGCCGACGCCGCGCACCCGCAACGACGGCGGAGACCGGCGCCGCCAGAAGCTGACCATCAACGCCGCTCTGGATGAAGACGGCGGCGAACGTCAGCGGTCACTGGCGGCCATGCGCCGCGCGCGCGAGAAAGAGCGCCAGCGTCGCATGGACAGCGGCGGCGAACGTGAAAAGGTGCGCCGCGAGGTCATCATCCCTGAGGTCATCACCATCGGCGAGTTGGCCAATCGCATGGCCGAACGCTCGGCGGACGTGATCCGATTCCTGGTCGACCAGGGCCAGTGGGTGCGGGCCAATGACGTGATCGACCCGGATACTGCGGAACTGATCGTCGGAGAGTTTGGCCACACCGTGAAACGGGTGTCTGAATCAGACGTGGAGCAGGGCTTCCTCACCGACGATGACGCCGACGAGGACAAGCAGCCGCGCCCGCCGGTGGTGGCGGTCATGGGGCATGTCGATCACGGCAAGACATCGCTACTGGACGCCTTGCGCGCCACTGATGTGGCGAGCGGTGAGGCCGGCGGCATCACCCAGCACATTGGCGCCTACCAGGTGAAGACCAAGGCGGGAGACCGCGTGACGTTCCTGGACACTCCCGGGCACGCCGCGTTTTCCGCCATGCGCGCGCGCGGCGCCAACGTCACCGACATCGTCATTCTCGTTGTGGCGGCCGACGACGGCGTGATGCCGCAGACGATCGAGGCGATCAATCACGCCAAGGCGTCGGGCGCGCCGATGATCGTCGCGGTCAATAAGTGCGACAAGCACGAGGCCAATCCGGACAAGGTGCTGCAAGACCTGTTGCAGTATGAAGTGTTCGTGGAATCGCTTGGCGGCGACGTCCAGGCCGTGCAGGTCTCTGCTTTGAAGAAAACGGGCCTCGACGAACTACTTGAGGCGATCAACTTGCAGGCTGAACTGCTTGAGTTGAAGGCCAATCCTGATCGCAGCGCTGAGGGCATTGTGATCGAAAGCCAGCTTGATCGCGGACGCGGTCCGGTGGCGACTGTTCTCGTCGGCCGGGGCGCCTTGCGGCGCGGTGATCTGGTTGTCGCCGGCTCAGCATGGGGCCGCGTGCGCGCCCTGACCAACGAGCGTGGTCAACAGGTCAAGGAGGCTTTGCCCTCGACGCCGGTTGAGGTGCTTGGCCTTGATGCGCCGCCCGACCCGGGCGAGCCGTTCGCCGTGGTCGAGAACGAGGCGCGCGCGCGCGAACTGACCGATTATCGCGACCGCGTGCGCCGCGAGAAGACCGGCGCTTCGGGTGGCATGGCGTCGCTTGAACAGATGATGGCCAAGCTGAAGGACAAGACCGCCAGCGAATTGGCCGTTCTGGTGAAGGCGGACGTGCAGGGATCGGCCGAGGCCATCACGCAGGCGCTGGACGCTCTGGGCAATGACGAGGTGAAGGCCCGCGTCATCCACCAGGCCGTGGGCGGTGTGAACGAAAGCGACGTGTCGCTGGCCAAGGCGTCCGCCGCGCCGATCATCGCGTTCAACGTGCGCGCCAACAAGCAGGCGCGTGATCTGGCTGAACGCGAAGGCGTAGAGATCCGCTACTACTCGATCATTTACAATCTCTTGGATGACATTCGCGGCTCGCTCCAGGGCATGTTGGCTCCTGAAAAGCGCGAGGACTTCATTGGCTACGCGGAAATCTTGGAGGTGTTCAACATTTCCAAGGTGGGCAAGGTGGCCGGCTGTCGGATCACCGAGGGCGTGGTGCGGCGCGGCTGCGGCGTGCGTCTGTTGCGCGACGACGTGGTGATTCACGAGGGTGAACTGTCAACGCTGAAGCGGTTCAAGGACGAGGTGCCGGAGGTCAAGTCGGGCATGGAGTGCGGCATGGGCTTCATGAATTATCATGATCTCCAGGTTGGCGACCGGATCGAGTGCTTCACCGTCACCGAGGTCGAGCGCACCCTGTAGCGCCGGCAGGCGGTGCCAGAGAGTGGGGCCAGAGAGCGGCGGAACGCTCTTGGACTGCATGCTTGCGGGGAGGACCAGCCATGACCCGACGCTTCACTTCTGATCGCGGGCCCAGCCAGCGCCAGCTGCGCGCGGGAGAGCTGATCCGCCACGCCCTGGTCGACGTCATCGCCCGTGAAGACCTGCGCGATCCGGCGCTGGCGGGCGTGTCGGTGACCATCTCTGAGGTGCGCGCGACCCCTGATCTGCGCCATGCAACGGTGTTTTGCGCGCCGCTTGGGGGCGGTGACGCCGACGCCGTGGCCAAGGCGCTGAACCGGTGCGCGCCGTTTTTACGGGGACGGCTGGGGCGCGAGATTGAACTCAAGTTCACCCCGTCGCTGACGTTTCAGCCCGACAACAGCTATGACGCCGCCGAAGCCCTCGACCGCCTTATGGCGCGTCCGCAGATCAAGCGCGACTTGGGCGGGGAGTAGGGG
>CAYGQB010000200.1:0-4969 GCA_964351895.1 uncultured Caulobacterales bacterium | reverse complement strand
GGGCTGAGCCGGATCCCGGTCACGATCTTCAAGACCAGCCACACCGCGAAGCTGACAAAGAAGACAAAGGCGCCAATCGCCGCCACGCCCACGGCCTGGCCGTAGTAGGTGGCGTCAGAGTTGGTGAACGGCACCACCATGGTGCCCCAGATGCCGGCAAACAGGTGGACCGGGATGGCTCCGACCACGTCGTCCAGACGCAGCATCTCCAAGAGAATGGAGCCGAAGGTGGCGATGACCGCGCCAACGCCGCCGATCAAGATCGCCTGGCCGATGGTCGGCGTCAGCGGTTCAGCGGTGATCGACACCAGGCCCGCCAGGGCGCCGTTGAGCGTCACGCCGAGGTTGGCCTTGCCGCGCCCCAAGATTGTGGAGAGCACATAGGCGACCACCACGCCGCCCGCGGCGGCCATGTTGGTGTTGGCGAAGATCTGGCTGATCGCCGTGGCGTCCGCGGCTGAACCCAAAGCAAGCTGCGAGGCGCCGTTAAAGCCGAACCAGCCGAACCACAGAATGAAGACGCCCAGGGTGGCCAAGGGCAGGCTGGAGGGCTTCATGGGCACGGCCTTGCCGTCTACGAAGCGCCCCTTGCGCGCGCCCAACAAGATGATGCCGGCCAAAGCGGCCCAGCCGCCGGTGGAGTGCACCAGGGTCGAGCCAGCGAAGTCTGAGAAGCCAAACTGGCTGTCGAGCCAGCCGCCGCCCCACTCCCAGGAGCCCTGGATCGGGTAGAGGATTCCGGTCCGCACAATGGTGACGAGGAAGAACGGCCCCAGCTTGACCCGCTCAGCCACCGCGCCCGACACAATCGAGGCGGCCGTGGCCACGAACACCATCTGGAAGAACCAGTCTGACGCAGAGGCGTAGCCGCCCGACGTGTCGATGACCTCGTCGCCGGTCAATTCGCTGGGCGACCAGGGCCCCGGCGTGCCGAAGAAGCCGCCGTTGGCGTCAACGCCATTGTACATCAGGTTGTAGCCAACCAGGAAAAACATGATGCCGGCGAACGAATAAAGGCCGATGTTTTTCATACAGATGACGCTGGCGTGCTTGGTGCGCACAAAGCCCACTTCCAGCATCGCAAAGCCGGCCGCCATCCACATGACGAGGAAGCCGCCGATCAGGAACAGCAGCGTGTTGAAGACGAAGGCGGTCTCTTCTGAGACCTCCGCGGCGGCCGGGCCAGCCGCGAGGACGGCGGCCGCGCCAGCCGCGCCCAAGAGCGCAGGTGCGCGCCAGAAAGATCGATTGGGTGTCATTAGGAACATCTCCCCTGTGCGTCGTCCGCGAGGGCGAACGGCGGTTCAGCGGTCAGCGGACCGCGTTGTAGGTGTTGAAGTGAATGGAGCGTTGCGGATCGGCGTGATGACGAGCCGTCCGCGCGCTGACGGGTTAGAAGACGGGTGCTCGACGCATCCTCGGCGCTTGGCGCACCCAGGACGCACGGCGCATCCTCAACCCGTGACGCAAGGCCGTCTGGCCCGGCGCCGCGCGCACGGTCGATGGTGGTTTAATCATCATGCCCCGCTCCCGATCGTCAGTTTCGACGACGGCGTTCTGCGGAGGGCGTGAGCGTGTGGGCTCATACTCAGGTTGGCCTGAGCTGTTGTGTGACAAAACGCTAACGGCGGGTTCTTGTGCGTTGCAACAAAAAAGTTGCGTCGCTCCCAGCGTGTTGCACTGCGGCGCAGTGAGAAAATTCTACTAAATGACAGAAAACAAAAGGAAATGACGGGTTTGGTCTAAAAATCGGAGCGCGGCGAGGTGACGCGTTTCGTTGCGGGTCTTGGGGAGGCTGTTGCGAAATTGTAACGCCGACTTTGCGGGCGATCGCGCAAAAAAAATGCTGGCGACTCGCGTCGCCAGCAAAGTTAACCCACAGATTCACGCCTCCGAAGAGGCCGCAGGCACAGTCTTGCCGGAATCATTTGATGTCGCAACGCAAAAAATCTAACGTGCACGTCCAAGGGGTGACGTCGTCCCCTTGATCGCCTTGCGCACGCTGTGAATTGAGCGTGTAGGTCGAATCTTTCGCACTGCCGCATCGCGGCCTGGGCGGGGATCGGCGGCGCGGGCGACAAGGGGCGCGGGGCTCTGAAATCACCAGTGCCTCGCGTCCGTGAGGTCCATCATCGAACCATGGCGCCGCCGGGCCAAGCCCAACGGGGCGGCGCGCACATAGGGGAGCGTTCGCGCATGTCTGCTGACTCTGTCACCAAGCTGATCTCAGAGGAGGACGCCAAATTCGTCGACCTTCGCTTCACCGATCCGCGCGGAAAGCTGCAACACGTCACATTCGACGTCTCAATGGTGGACGACGGCTTCTTTGAGGACGGCGTCATGTTTGACGGCTCGTCGATTGCCGGCTGGAAGGCCATCAACGAAAGCGACATGACGCTGATGCCGGACACGGCGACGGCCACCATCGACCCGTTCTATCAGCAGACCACCGTGGCGCTGTTCTGCGACATTCTGGAGCCCTCCACGGCCACCCCGTATGACCGCGATCCGCGATCCACGTCCAAGAAGGCGGAGGCCTACATGGCCTCGCTCGGGATCGGAGACACGGCTTACTTCGGGCCGGAAGCGGAGTTCTTCGTCTTTGACGACGTGCGCTGGTCCACCGACCAGCAGGACACCGGCTATCGGATCGACAGCTCCGAAGGTCCCTACAATTCCAACGCTGAATATGACGGCGGCAACCTGGCCCACCGGCCCGGCCCCAAGGGCGGCTACTTCCCCGTCCCACCGGTCGACAGCGCCCAGGACATGCGCTCTGAGATGCTGACGGTAATGGACGAAATCGGTCTGGAGCCGGAAAAGCACCACCACGAAGTGGCCCCGTCCCAGCATGAGCTTGGCATGAAGTTCAACACGCTCACGCGGATGGGCGACAACATGCAGCTCTACAAGTACGTGGTGCAGAACGTGGCCGCCGCCTATGGCAAGACGGCCACCTTCATGCCCAAGCCGGTCTGGAACGACAATGGCACCGGCATGCACGTGCACCAGTCGATCTGGAAAGACGGCAAGCCGGTGTTCGCAGGGGATCAGTACGCCGACCTGTCGGAAACGTGTCTGTTCTACATTGGTGGGATCATCAAGCACGCGCGGGCCATCAACGCCTTCGCAAACTCCACCACCAACTCTTACAAGCGTCTGGTGCCGGGCTTTGAAGCCCCGGTGCTGCTGGCCTATTCGGCCCGCAACCGGTCTGCGTCCGTGCGCATCCCCTACACGCCGTCAGCCAACGGCAAGCGGCTTGAAACCCGCTTCCCCGATCCGGCCGGCAACCCGTACCTAACGTATACGGCCCTGTTGATGGCTGGCCTGGACGGCATTCAGAACCGCATCCATCCGGGCGATCCGATGGACAAGGACCTCTATGACCTGCCGCCTGAAGAGCTGAAGGACATCCCCACCGTGGCCTCGTCGCTGCGTGAAGCGCTCGAAGCGCTGTCTGATGACCGCGACTTCTTGAAGAAGGGCGAGGTGTTCACCGACAGCCAGATCGACGCCTACATCGATCTGAAGATGGAAGAGGTGCTGCGCTTTGAGATGCATCCGCATCCGGTCGAGTTTGCGATGTATTACGCGTCGTAAGCCGCGCACAGCCTGACCCGCGTCGGCGGCGACCGCGGTCCTCAAAGAGAGGTCGCAGTCGCCGCTTGACCCGGGGGCGAACGGAGCCGGCGAGCGGGGCAAGGGCGGCGCGCCTGGCTTGAATTCATCGCTGATATGGGGCCGTGCGCCCGATTCTCGCGTTGGCGCGACTTGCCCACGCCTGCGCCACTGGCCATGGTTGCCTGATGACCGACACATCTAAGCCCGCCTCCACGCGTCCCGAAGCCGACACGGCGCAAGCGCCTTCCCCGATAGGGCAGGTGGCTTCCTGTCAGCCCCAGGACTGTCACGACATGGACGCCGTGCGCGCCGAGATCGATGTCCTCGACCGCGCGCTCGTCGGCTTGATCGCCGAGCGCTGGGGATTTGTCGACCGGGCCTGGCAGCTGAAGTCCGACCCCTCGCAAGCCTATGTGCCGTGGCGCATTCAACAGGTCATCGACCGGGTGCGCGTGGAGGCGGAAGCCCGCGGCCTGCCGCCGGCGCTTGCCGAGGCGCTGTGGCGGCAGCTGATTGGCTGGGGCGTGCAGTACGAAGAAGAGAAGTTGCGCGATGCGCGCGGTCCTGATTCTGGGGGGCCCGATTCTGGGGGGCCCGATTCTGGCGACCCTGAATCTGGTGGGCCCAATTCTGGCGGGCGCGACACGCGCGAATGACCCAGGCGCCGGGCACGCCGCCCCCATCCATGAAGACCCGTTCAACGACAGTCGACCCAGAGATGCACCCGACGCACCCGGCCGCCCGGCTGGGCGCGGCGCGGCGCTGCGTCGTCAAGGTGGGATCGGCGATTGTCGCGCCGGGTGCGGCGGCGCCGGATGCAGCGCGCCTGGAGGGCCTGGCCGAGGACATGGCGCGGCTGCGCGCCGGCGGGTGCGATGTGGTGCTGGTCAGCTCAGGCGCCGTGGCGGCCGGACGCGGCGTGCTGGCCGACTTGGCCGCGCGTGACGCGGCGCACCCAAGTGAGGTTGGCCCAGCGGTGACGCTGGCGGAAAAGCAGGCCTTTGCCGCCATCGGCCAGCCGGCGCTCATGAGCGCCTGGTCACACGCCTTTGCGCGCCATGGCGTGTGCGTCGCCCAGGCCCTGTTGACCTGGGACGACACCGAAACCCGGCGGCGCTGGCTCAATGCGCGGGCCACGCTGGAGGCGCTGATGGCGCGCCAGGTCCTGCCGATCGTCAATGAAAACGACACCGTGGCGACGGCTGAGCTGCGGTATGGGGACAATGATCGGCTGGCCGCGCGTGTGGCCCAGCTCATCGGCGCCGACGTCTTGGTTCTGTTGTCCGACGTGGACGGCCTGTACGACGCAGACCCGCGCAGCCGCCCCGACGCGCAGCGCTTGGAC
>CAYGQB010000199.1:0-4973 GCA_964351895.1 uncultured Caulobacterales bacterium | reverse complement strand
GGTTGACGCACGCGCCAGCACGTGGCTTGGCGTGGCCGGCGGCGCGCCGCGATCAGGCGCGTCAAGCTGGGCGCGCACCAGCGCCACTGGATGCGCCTTCAAGCTGAGGCGCAGCGCCCCATAGTCGCGCACCACCTCCTCGCCCGTCGTCATCTGCGGCAAGGCCCGCCCGAGCCGGGCGCTGGCTTGCCCGCCGTCGGCCAGATGCTCGCCGCCGGCGGCGGCAAACAGCGGCAAGTCAGGTCCCCCGCGCACCGCCTTGGCGTCCCACACGGCCGCCCGCCGCCCGCGCCCCAGCGAACCAAACGCATCCGCCTGAGCCAGGATTTCCACGCTGGCGCGCCGCACGCCGGCCCGGCGCGCCACCTCGTCAAGGGTCAAGAACGGCCCGTCGGCGGCCCGCGCCGCCAAAATCTTCGCAGCCTCGGCCTCATTGAGCCCCTTGACCTGACGCAAGCCCAGGCGCACCGCATACGGACCGCCCTTGGGGGCGCCGGTCACTGTCTTGTGCGCTTTCTGGGGCGTCGCCTCGTCCTCTCGCGGCTCTAAGGTCGCATCCCAGTCAGACGCGTTCACGTCCGGCGCCCGCACCATCACGCCATGATCACGCGCATCACGGACCAGCTGGGCGGGAGCGTAAAAGCCCATCGGCTGAGCATTCAAAAGCGACGCCAAAAAGACATCTGGATAGTGGCGCTTCATCCAGGCGGAGACATAGACCAGCAGCGCAAAGCTGGCCGCGTGGCTTTCAGGAAAGCCGTACTCGCCAAAGCCTTCGATCTGACGAAAACAGCGGTCTGCAAAGTCGCGCGTGTACCCGTTGGCGACCATGCCCTCCACCAGACGCACGCCAAACTCATGGATCTGACCTGAGCGGCGAAACGTGGCCATGGCGCGGCGCAGCTTGTCAGCCTGGGCGGGGGTAAAGCCGGCCGCCACAATGGCGATCTTCATGGCCTGTTCCTGGAACAAGGGCACGCCCAGCGTCTTGCCCAAGACCGCCTCAAGCTCCTTGGACGGATAGCTCACTCGTTCGCGCCCCTCTCTCCGGCGCAGATAAGGGTGCACCATGTCGCCCTGGATCGGTCCGGGCCGCACGATCGCCACCTCGATCACCAGATCATAAAAGTCGCGCGGCTTTAAACGCGGCAGCATGGTCATCTGGGCCCGACTTTCGATCTGGAACACGCCAACCGTGTCAGCGTCACAAATCATGTCGTAGACGGACGGGTCCTCGGCCGGCACGCTGGCAAGCGTCAAGTCACGGCCATAGTCGCGGGCCAACATCTCAAAGCCGCGCGCCAGGCATGTCAGCATACCAAGCGCCAAGACGTCGACCTTCAGTATACCCAGCGCATCCAGATCGTCCTTGTCCCACTCCACGACCGTGCGCGCCTCCATGGCGGCGTTCTCAACCGGGACAATTTCATCGACCCGGTCGCGGGTGATGACAAAGCCGCCCACGTGCTGAGACAGGTGGCGGGGGAAGCCGATCAGGGCGCGCGCCAGGGTGAGCGCCAGGGCGATGCGCGGCTCGCGCGGGTCCAGGCCGGTGTCGCGCGCGGCGTGGTCGGCCTGCACCCCGTCGACCGACCAGCCCCAGACCGTGCCGGCCAGCGCGTCCAACACGTCGCGCGACAAGCCCATCACCTTGCCCACGTCGCGAATGGCGCTCTTGGAGCGATAGGTCACAACGCTGGCGGCCAGGGCGGCGCGGTGGCGGCCATAGGTTTGATAGATGTGCTGGATGACCTCTTCGCGCCGCTCGTGCTCAAAATCGACATCGATGTCGGGCGGTTCGTTGCGCTCTGCGGAGATGAAGCGTTCAAACAGGAGGTCCACGCGCGCCGGGTCGACCGCCGTGACGCCCAAGCAGTAGCACACGGCCGAATTGGCGGCTGAGCCGCGCCCCTGGCACAAGATGTCACGCCCGCGGGCAAACCGCACAAGTTCGTGGACGGTCAAAAAATAGGGCGCATAGTTCAGCTCGTCGATCAGGGCCAATTCATGCGCAACGGCCGCGCGCACCGTATCCGGCGCCCCCTCTGGGTAGCGCACGCCGAGCCCCGCCTCGGTCAGGCGGCGCAGCGTCTCCATCGCCGTTTCGCCGGGCCCGATGACTTCATCAGGATACTGATAGGAAATCTCATCGAGCGAGAAGGTGATGGTGTCGGCCAGAGCCGCCGCGCGGACCACGGCGTCGGGATAGCTGGCAAAAAGGCGCGCCTGCTCGCGCGGGCTGGTCAGCACGCGTTCAGCGTTGCGCGCCAAGAGCCGCCCGGCCGCGTCCAGCGTGGTTTTTTCGCGGATGCAGGTGACGACATCAAGCAGGGGGCGCGCCTGGGGCGCATGGATCAGGGCGTCTGCGACAGCCACGCACGGCGCGCCCAGCTGGGCGGCGAAGGCGGCGTGTGCGGCCAGGCGCACCCCGTCCGCCCCGTCTGCGTGGCGCACCAGCGCCACGTCCAAGCTGGCGCCCGCGCCCGCCCGCGCCGCCGTGGCCAGGCGCGTCACGCCCGCCCGCCAGCCCGCGCCCAGCCAGCGCGCAACGGGCGCTTCACTCACCCCAACTCCAGACGTTGAGGCGGCAGAACGTGGGGCGTGCGCCGCACAAGGATCATCCGGCGCGCACGGCGGCGCGACAATCAGGGCGCAGCCCTGCACATGCGCGCACAGATCCTCCACGCCCAGATCGCACGCCCCCTTCACGGTGCGCCGTTTGCCCAAGGTCAACAGCCGGCACAAGCGCCCATAGGCGGCCCGGTCGCGCGGATAGACGATGACCTCTAGGCCCTCGCGCAACACCAGGCGCGCGCCGACCAGCAGCCGCACGCCCGCCTCCTTGGCGGCCACGTGGGCGCGCACCACCCCGGCCAGAGAGTTGCGGTCGGCCACGCCGATGGCGTGCAAGCCCAGCGCCTTGGCCTGGCTGACGATTTGATCAGGATGAGAAGCGGCGCGCAGGAACGAATAGTTGGTCGCAGCGGCCAGCTCTGCATAGGGCGCGATCTTGCGGGGCGTCATGGCGCGCCGCCCGCGCCAATCACGCGCCACACGGGCGCGCGCGCCTCTTGACCCGCTTGCCGACAAGCTGCGCCGTAAAGCCCCTCGCGCACGAGCGCAAAGCGCGCGCCCTCGACGGTTTCCACGATGAAATAGTCGCGCAAGGGTGGGCCCCCTGAGTCCTCTGGGTCCCCTGAGTCCTCTGGCGCAACCCGCCACCAGTCTGGAGCGATGCGATTGGGCCCGCGCGCACGGGCCACCCGATGGGCGCGGGCGCGCCAGCGAAACATCAGGGGCGGCCCGTCTGGCGTTTCGGCCATGACCTCGGCGATCTCGCCATGAGGACCAGCCAGACGCCACAGCAAGGCCCCCGCCGGGTCGCCGCGCAACGCCTCCTGCGCCGCCCTATCGCCTATGCTGTCCCCGGTGTTGTCCCCGGTGTTGTGCAAGCTCTTGCAGGCCGCCGGATGAGGTTCGGCGTGCGCAGGCCGCCACACGGCGCGGCGCTCAGGCCGCCAGGTGTCCAGGCGCTCTGCACGCGCAACGCGCTCAGGCCCCAGCCGCGCGGCCAGACGATCAGCCAGGCGCGCCGTCAGGCTGGCCGCCTCAGCGTTGGTCAAGTCGGCCTGGGTCAAAGATGAGCCCAGCCCCCCGCCGCCACGCCCAGACGGGTCGCCAACCGCCAGATCCGCCTGGCTGTGCGTCACCGCGTCCCAGTGCGTCGCCGTCAGGCGCAGGGCGTCGACGCCAAAACCAATGTCGATCTCAAGCCGCTCCATGCGGTCGGCCAGAAGGCGCGCCAGATGCGGCGCGTGGGCGCTGGGACTGCTGACCCCCACGCGCACCTCAAAGCGCCGCCCGTCCACGCGCCCCAGCGTCAAGACCAGGGCGCGCGCGCCGCCGCCGGCCTTGTCCAGGCGCAGCGCCAGACGCGCGGCCAGATCGCCCGCGGCCGCCACCAGCCCCTCGCGCAGCAGCATCGGCTCGCCATAGCGCGCCGCCACGGCCATGGGGCGCAGCGGCCGCAAGGGCTCTAACGGTTCAGGTCCATTGGCAAAGACCTGATCAAGGCGGGTGAGAACGTCACCCAAGACGCGCGAACCAGAGGGACGCCCCCCAGAGGCTCGTCCCCCAGAGGCTCGTCCCCCAGAAGCTCGCCCCCCATATCTGCGGGTTGAGAAGCGGCGGGCGAGCTGATCGCGACCATCCGGGCGCGCAATGTGGGCGCGCACCAGGCCGCAGCACGTCAGGCCCAGGGCGCGCAGGCCCGACACGGCCGCCTCGTCCAGACGCAGGGCTTCGATCGGGGCGGGCGCGAGCAAGGCCTCGGCCTTGTCCATCGTGCCGGCCACAATCAGGCGCGCCCTGACGGGGTCCGCGTCGGCCAAATGCGCTTCAGGGGGATCGGCAAAGCGCGCCAAGGCCCAGGCGGCGGCAAAATTGGGGGCCACGGCCAGGCGCGCCCCGGTCACGCCCAGACCGTCCAGGCGCTGCAACAGGTCGCGCCCAAGGCCCGCCTCGCCGCCAAACAGGTGGGCGGCGCCCGTGATGTCGAGCCCCAGCCCAAAATCACACACGCCCCAGAGATCGCGAACCTCGCAGCGCGCCGCCACGTCCGGGCTCCAGCGCATGGCCCAGCGCGCGAGCGCGGCCAGCCCCGCCTGATCGCCGGGCGCGTCCCAATCGCCCACCCTCAGCGCGGGGGTGCAGCCCTTGGTTCTGGCGCGCGCTTCGGCCACTGGCGCGCCGCGCGTCAGACCGAGCGCCAAGGCGCTGGCGTTGAGGGCGCACACGCGATGGGCGCCGCGCGCCATCTGCGCCAGGACCAGGGGACCAGACGCGCCAGACGTCTCAGGCCACGGCGTCGACCTCTCGGTCCGGCCTGAAGCGCCCAGATGTGCCCCCAGATATGCGTTCTGGGGGGCGTTCTGGGAGGAGCGCGCCAGGCGCTCGAACCGATCGGTCGGCCA
>CAYGQB010000198.1:0-5039 GCA_964351895.1 uncultured Caulobacterales bacterium | reverse complement strand
GCGCGCCGACAAGATCTGGGTGGCCAGTGGATCGTCGAGCACGGACAGCGCCGAGTGCGGGATGCCGTGCCGGGACAAGAGCGCGCGTGCGGCGAACATGGAGCGGTCTTCAGGGACGCCAATGACCAGAACACCGCCGTCCTTACGGGTGCGGCCAAATTCGCGCCGGGCCGTCAGCGTGCGCACGAAGGCGTCCGACAGGCCCGACTGCTCAGTGAGGAGACGCTGGAAGCGCTCAAACGGAATGTGCAGCACCTCGCCGGCCTTGCCCATGATGGTGCGCACCAGCGTGGCTTGGCCGGTCAGAACGGTGATGTCGCCGGCAAACTGGCCGCGCTCCATGTAGCCAACCCGCACCGGCCCATCGTGGCCTTCTAGGAAGATGTGGGTTTCGCCGGAGAGCGTGACCAGGCAGTCGGCCTTGGCTTGGCCCTCCTCGGCGAGGACGTCACCTTCGGCGTGCGCGCGCACCTCCCCGTAGGCCAAGAGCAGCTGGATCTCGGCTTCAGAGAAGGTGTGGTTGACGTCAGGGGGCGGGGCGCCGGTCATGAAGATCGCTCATCGTTGCGGTGTCGATGAGTGGCTAGATGGCGGTCGGTTGCGGGCGGGTCAATGCGCACGCGCCGGCGCGGCGATGGCGACCGGCCCTACTGTACGGCGGCGTGAATTGTTTTGAGGGTCGCCAGCAACGGCTCGGCGGCCTCCAACGGCAGACAGCTTGGGCCATCGCACAAGGCCTTGTCGGGGTCCGGGTGGAACTCCAGGAACACCGCGTCGGCGCCTGCGGCGACCGCAGACTTGGCGATGATCGCCACCCCGTCGCGCCGCCCGCCCGTTGAGGCTCCGGCCGTGCGCGGATCAGCGCCGGGCAGCTGCACGGCGTGGGTGGCGTCAATCGACACCGGCACGCCCAGGGCGCGCATGGCCGGCACGCCGAGCATGTCGACCACCAGGTTATTGTAACCAAAGCTGACGCCGCGCTCGCACATCACGATCTGGGCGTCAGGATCGGCTTCGCGGATTTTCGAGATGATGTTCTTGGCGTCCCACGGGGCCATGAACTGGGCCTTCTTGACGTGCATCCAGCGCTTGCGCGCCCGGGCTGCCTTGGCGCCGGCGACGACGAGGTCGGTTTGTCGGCACAAGAACGCAGGAAGCTGGATGATGTCGGCAACCTCGGCCACGGGCTCGGCCTGGTCGATCTCGTGATAGTCGGTCACCACCGGCACGCCGAGCTTGGCCTTTACGGCGGCCAGAATCTTCAGCCCCTCATCAAGGCCCGGCCCGCGGTACGAGGTGATGGACGAGCGGTTGGCCTTGTCAAAGCTGGCCTTGAACACATAGGGCAGGGCGAGCCGTTCGCAGACCTGTTTCAGGTGCTCGCCAACGCGCAGCGCCAGCGCCTCATTTTCCAACACATTTAAGCCTGCCAGCACACACAAGGGCTGACCCTCGCCAATGGTGACGTTGGTGTCGGTCAAGGAGAGAGGGGTAGCGGTCACGGGGCTGGCTCCAGATCTGCGCAGGTTGCGAAGGCGGGCGTCCAGCCGGAGGCTTGAAACGCGCTGCGCCGCTTTAGACCGGATGCGGCGCGGTGGCGCAAGAGCCCGGCGTGCGCGCCCCGAAGCCCCGATGTGACGCGGCCGCCAGCGGCTTGAGCACAGAGCGCAAACCAAAAAAATGCTGGGAAAGTCGGCCCGCTTTCCTTAGAGCCTTGTGCAAGCGGGCGGGCGCGACAGAACTCGGGGACAGGCGGACTATGCGTTTCTTTGTAACGGGCGGGGCGGGTTTTATTGGATCGGCCCTCTGCCGGAAACTCGTGTCGGACGGTGACGACGTTCTCAACGTCGATGCACTCACCTACGCGGCAAACCTTACGTCCCTGCACGACATCGATCAGTCGGTGAATTACCGGTTTGAGAAGGCCGACATCACCGACGCTGAGCGCATGCGTGAGCTGATGACGTCGTTCCGTCCGGACGCTGTTGTTCACCTTGCAGCGGAAAGCCATGTCGACCGATCCATCACTGGTTCAGCGGCATTTGTCCAAACGAATGTTGTTGGCACGCATGTGCTTTTAGACGCGGCGCGCGCCTATCACGAGGCTCTGCCCTCGGCCGAACGCGACTGGTTCCGCTTTGTCCACGTGTCGACCGATGAAGTGTTTGGCTCACTGGGCAGCGAAGGTACCTTTGATGAGCAAACACGCTACGATCCGCGCTCGCCCTATTCGTCAACCAAGGCTGCGTCCGATCATTTGGCCCGCGCCTGGCTTCACACCTATGGCTTGCCCGTTGTCGTGACAAATTGCTCAAACAACTATGGGCCGTACCATTTTCCTGAGAAGCTCATCCCCCTGATGATCTTGAACGCCTTGGAAGGAAAGCCGCTGCCGGTCTATGGCGACGGGCGTCAGGTGCGAGACTGGTTGTATGTCGATGACCATGCCGCCGGGCTGGCTTTGGCGGCAACCGACGGTGTGGCGGGACAGACCTATTGCATTGGCGGTGCGAGCGAGCGTGAAAACCTGACGGTGGTTGAGCTTATCTGCGACCTGGTCGACGAGATGAGCCCAAGCGCCCAGATCGGCGCGCGTCGCTCTCTCATCTCATTTGTCGCCGATCGTCCTGGACATGACCGGCGATACGCCATCGACAGTTCGAAGATCGAAACTGAACTGGGCTGGACGCGCACCGTGACCTTTGAAGAAGGGTTGCGGCGCACCGTGGCCTGGTATCTGGCGCGCAAGGACTGGTGGGAGCCCATTCGAGCCAGCAAGTACACGGGCGAGCGCCTAGGCCTGACCGAATCTGAGAAGGCTTAAAGGCGATGGACATCCAAGCCTGCGCGGTCCCTGGGCCGTTGATCATCAAGCCCAACAAGTTTGGCGATCATCGCGGCTTCTTCTCAGAAACCTTTAAGAACGAAGCTTTAAAGGCCCATGGCGTTGACCTGACATGGGTCCAAGACAATCATTCGTTCTCAGCTGCGCGCGGGGTGGTGCGCGGTCTCCATTTTCAGACCGCTCCTTTTGCCCAGGCCAAGATCGTGCGCACCACCCGCGGTGCCATTCTCGATGTTGCCGTGGACGTGAGGGCGGGCTCGCCCACCTATGGCGCGCATGTGGCAGTCGAGCTGTCTGACAGCAATTGGACCCAACTTTACGTGCCGGTTGGTTTTGCCCATGGGTTTTGCACGCTCACCCCTGATGTTGAAGTGATCTACAAGGTCACCGCAGGCTATTCGCCTGAACATGAAGGGGGCGTTCTTTGGAACGATCCTGACATCGGCGTAGACTGGCCGATCGCTGATGGCGAGGCGACCCTGTCGGCGCGCGACCTGGAGTGGCCCTCGTTTTCTGAATTCAAGTCGCCATTCTCCTTTGCCCCCTAGCTGGTCTCCTTTGCGGCGTGGCTGGTTCAGGCCGGGTGCGCGCCACGTCTTGCGCCAAGCGGCGTGATTGCCCGCGCCACCCGCAATCGCACGATCCTTGCAGCGCCTGGGGGCGTGCTGTCATGAAGGGGCGACATCGTCCGATCTGACGGTTTGCTGTAGTGCTCATCGGCAAGAGAAAGGCCCTGCGTGTGATTGTTGTTACCGGCGCTGCAGGATTTATCGGCCATCAGGTTTGCGAGCGCCTGCTTGAGCGCGGCGAGCAGGTTGTGGGCGTCGACAACTTCAACGACTACTACGAGGTCGCTCTCAAAGAGCACCGCGCCGCGCGCTTGGACGCGTTCTCAGGCTTTGAAATGTTGCGGGCCGACATTGCAGACGCACCGGCAATGCGCACCTTGATCGCACGCACCAAACCCCGCGCGGTCATTCACCTGGCCGCTCAGGCGGGCGTCCGGTATTCGCTTGAAAATCCGTTTGCGTATGAGCGGTCAAATCTGGCGGGGCACTTGTCCATTCTTGAGGCGGTCCGCGCCTCTGACACCGTCGAGCACCTGGTGTACGCGTCATCAAGCTCAGTGTACGGAGACAGGCCGCTCGGCACGGAAGGCTTTAGCGAAGACGATGCTTTGCTGGCACCAGCGTCACTTTACGCCGCCACCAAGCGCGCGTGTGAACTGATGAGCGACTCCTACGGGTCACTCTACCAGACGCCACAGACCGGCTTGCGCTTCTTCACCGTCTACGGCCCGCGCGGTCGCCCGGACATGGCCTATTACAAGTTTGCGCGGGCAATCACAGCTGGTGAACCGATCGAGGTCTACGGGGAAGGGCGCATGGCGCGCGACTTCACCTATGTGGATGACGTCGTGGACGGTGTCATCGACGTCACCGAGCGTCCTGCGCGAGCGGGCGAAAACCGCATCTTGAACATCGGCGATAGCCGTCCGGTCGCGCTGATGGACATGATCGCGACCCTGGAGAAAGCGCTTGGTCGCTCCGCCGAGAAGATCATGCGACCGATGCAGCCGGGCGATGTCTCGGCAACCTTCGCAAACATCTCGAAAATACAAGCCCTGACGGGCTACCAACCCAAGGTCATGCTCGAAGAAGGGCTGGCGCGGTTCGCGGCCTGGTACCTGTCACAGGTCGTTTCCGCCTAACGCCAGCGCTACGCCGTTGCAGGGCCGATCAGGCGATCGAGACACCGGTCTACGCTCGCACGCCACGGCGATGGCGCAAGGCCCATGGCGTCTTTGAAGCGTGTGCAGTCGAGGCGAGAGTTGGCCGGACGCGGCGCCGGGGTTGGATACTCCTGCGTGGTAATCTGATGAACGCGGGCGCTTGGGCCGCCGCGCTGGGCGGATGCGTCAAACACACCTTGCGCCAGTTCAGCCCAGCTGGCGTCGTCTGCCCCGCCAAAATGATAGACACCCGCCAGGTCTGGCTGGGCGATCAGGCGTTCGGCGGCGGTCAGGCATGCGTTTGCCAAGTCAGGCGCATAGGTCGGCCGCCCGATTTGATCGTGGACCACGCCCAATTCATCGCGCGCTTCCCCAAGGCGCAACATTGATATCACGAACTTGCCACCGGTGGCCGCGAACACCCAACACGTGCGGAAGCCAGCCGCCGGCGTGTGACCCAGA
>CAYGQB010000197.1:0-5045 GCA_964351895.1 uncultured Caulobacterales bacterium | reverse complement strand
TATCAAACCGTCGCGTCAATTGTTTTGGCGTTCAACGCGATGGTGCGCGCCCGCAATCCCGCGACGGTTTGATAAGCGGGCGGATCCGCCCCGTCACTGATCTTCAGCAAGAGGTCCTTGCCGCGTTGCAAAGTCATTTTGAAACTCCTGCGATGTGTGGACGAAATCGAGTGCGGCGTCAGGCGGCCGCCTGGGTCACGGCGCGCAGGCGCAGAACGCCGCGAAACGTGCGCCCGTCTCCAACGCGCAAGACGTCGGCGTAGACCGGCCGCAACGAAACGAGATGATGGTCGATGAGACTGAGACTGGCCTGGTCCACGGCGACGCGCAGGGCCTCAAGACAGGTCTTGGCCTCCTTGGCGCCGCCGTATCGCGACCAGACATGCAGGTGCACCGTATGCGCGACGCCGGGTGTTCCATCTCCGTCCAGCAGATTGGACGCGCTCGGGCCCAGACTCACGTAGGGGAAAACGGCGTCATCTGGTGGCAGGTCAAAGATGCGGGGTGGGTCGCCCAGAACTCCGGCCAGCCCCGCGTCGTCCTTCAGCGCGCTGACGAGGGCGCTCTGAAGGGCCCATTCTGCGCCCATTATGTTTCCTCCTCGACGGTCAGTTCCAGCCACTGACGATCAGAATCGCGATCCCGAACGGCCACGATGCGAAACGGCCGCCCCGCGACGGCGGCGCGCCAGCCGCGCCGGACGTCGGCGCGATGTCGAATGGTGATCTGAAGGCTTGTTCGGCCGCGCCGGCGCCCGATGGCGCTGTCCTCGCGTGTGGCCCCGGATTCCATCGCGCCCCACACCGTGGCCGCCAGGACGTGCTCACGTCCGACACCGCCGCCTGAGTCTGGGGTGTCAACGGGTGCTAGGAGATGAACGCGTTGCGCCAAGTCGATGATGCGCACCGGGCCGCTCACGCCGACACCCGGTGATACGGGGCCAGCAGCGCTTGCACCGCCAAGGGCCAGCTTGCCTCCTGCGGGCGTTCGCTCGGGGCGCGGTTGACGAATGCGTCAACCGTTAGGAGCGAGATGGCTTCGCGTAGGTCGGCAGGCGCGTCAGACGCGTTGGCGCCATAGCCGGCGTCATACTCAATCTCGATCCCGCCGAAGGGCCCGTCCGGTTGGGGCCAGCCCGCCAGATCACGCGCCATCAGCCGCGCCGGCGACGCGGTGGTGTCGGCAAAGTAGGCTTCTGGATCCAACACAGCCGCCACGTCGTCGGCTCCGCGCACGCGCACGGCGTGCACCTGAATCACCGGCCAAACGCTCAACACCACCAGCTGATCATGACGCGCCGGCCAGGTGTCGCGCCGCTCCACAAGTCGGCGGGAGATGAGAGCTGTAGAAAGACGCCGCTCAATCCGTGCTCGACTGGCGCTGATCAGCGCGTCAATCAGGGCGTCCTCATCGCTGGCGTCGAGCCGCAGACGCGCCTTGATCTCGTCGCGGCTGACCGGCTCGAGCGCCGCAGGGGTGACAATAGAAGTCGACATGGGGCCTCGAAGGAGTGGCGCGCAGGCGCAAGCAGCGCCGCATCGGGGAGCGAAAACGACGACGGGCGGCCCGAAGACCGCCCGTCGTCACATCGCCGCGCTGGGAGGGGAGGGCTCAGCTTGCGGCGAATTTCAGAAGCTTAAGGGCGTCGAAATCTTGGACGCCGCCGCCCACGCGCTTGGTCGTGTAGAACAAGACGTGCGGCTTGGCTGAATAGGGGTCGCGCAAGACACGCACCCCCACCCGGTCCACGATCAGATAGCCACGGCGAAAGTCACCGAAGGCGATGGCCGTCGCCGTGTCGGCGATGTCGGGCATCTGTTCTGCTTCAAGGATGGGATAGCCCAGAAGAGAGGCCGCCTCCCCTGGCGCGCTTGCGGGCTGCCAGATGTAGTTGCCGTCAGCGTCCTTGACCTTTCGGATCGCCGACACGGTGCGCCGGTTCATCAGAAAGCTGGCGCCAGGGCGGTAGGTTGTGCGCGGCGTGTAGACCAGATCGATCAAGTCATCGACCGGGTTGGCGCTGAACGCGCCGGCCGCCCCGGTCGCCACATAACCAAGCTCGCCCCAGACCGCGACGGCGTCGGCCTTGGCGGTATAGCCAAGCACGCCTTTGGGCTTGTTGGCGCCGTCACCAGCAATGAAGGCGGCGCTCTCTTGGGCTGCAAACACGTCTTCGATTTCGCCCGCCAGCCACTCGCCGACATCAACTAGGGCGTCGTCCAACAGACCCTGGGTCGCCGCCGGCATGGCGTACAACTCTGCGGTTGGAAAATCGAGGAGGGCGAGTGTGGGCTCATCCGTCCCCGGACGGGCCGCGCTGTCGGCCGCCCAACCCGCCGTCGCCCCACCCAGGCTAACCGGCTTCTTGAACGATGAAGCACTGACCTGGCGCACGGTGGCGGCCGCGCGCATGGGGCTGGCTGCGGTCAAGCGCCGGGTGATCAGCTGTTCGGTCTCATCGGGGACCAGATAGCCGCCCTCAGCCGGCGTGCCGGAGTTCAAGTCTTTGGTCTCCAAGAGCCGCCCAGCGTCTCCAGCCCTAACGTAGCGGTCAAACGCGCCGCTGCGTCCCGTACGCCCCCCGGCCAAAGGGTCGCCCAGGTCTGAGCGGGCGCTGTGGGCGGCCAGGCGGTCCATGGCCGATTTCTGTTCGCTCAGCGCCCGGTCAATCCGCGCCACCTTCTCATCGAGCAACACGTCGGGCTTGCGCGTTTCCAGGCTGCGCAAGCGCTGATCGTTGGCGTCTTTGAAGGCCTCAAACGCCCCCAGGAATTCAGAGAGCGCCGCGCGCACCTCTGCAGATGGCGCAGCCGCCATTTTTGTCTCTTTCACAGTGTCCTCGCTGGATCAGACGGCCTCTAGGGCCCCACACTCAGACCGGCCCGCGCCGACCCGAATCAATCGCGCCTGCGGCGCCATCGGGAAGGTCACGATGGAGACCTCCCACAATTCAATTTCCAGAAGCTCGCGCACTCCATCGGCGCGCTGGCGCGACCGCACGGCGCGAAAGCCAATCGACAAGCCATCGACTGCCCGGTCACGAACCAGATCGGCGGCCACTCGGCCGCGCGCGCCGCTGGCGATAATTCGTCCACTTACAAAAAGGCCGCGGGCGCGCTCTTCCACGACGTCCCAGACGCCAATGGGTTCGTCGAGCGCATGCTGAAACAGCATCCGGACGCCGCTGGCGCCGCGCGCCGCCAAGGTGGCGGAAAATGCGCCGCTCCGGACGATGTCGCCGGCAAGGTCAACGCGGTCAAACAGGCTGGCGTACCCTTCGATTCGCAGTGTTTTGGCGTCCGTCATGGCCCTGTCTCCGCGCCGACCGCGCGTTCAAGCCGCGCTTCGATGCGGTCAAGCTGACCGCGGACGTGGAACATGTGCACCTCCACGCTGATCAGCCGCTCACTGACGGCTTGATGGCGGGCCACTTCACCCTCAAGGCGCTCCACGCGTTCATTGATGGCGCCGGCCCACAACACCACGCTGACAATTTCTAGGAGGCACGAGAGCACCAGCGCAGCTGTGATCCGACGATCCAATGACCAAGCAGACGGGGTTGGCTGGGTCATCCGCGCTCCCCTGCCTGGTGGGCCGATGCGGCGACGTCTGCAACGTTTGGCGCTTCCGGCGGCAAGCCCAGCGCTTGGCGCTTTTCTTGGCGTGTCAAGAAGCTGGCCTCGTCGACGCGACGCCAGATCGCCGATCTCTCCTCTGACAGGGCGGGCACGTCATCGGGCGCACAGCGCACCGCCAGATCCTCGCCCAGCCAGGGCCGCAACCAAATCTCAAACGCTTCGGCGGTACGCTTGGAAAGCGGCAAGATGGTCTGGCGCCAAAACGCTAAGTTGGCCTCGCGATAGTTCGAGTACGTATTGTCTCCTGGGATACCCAACAGCATCGGCGGGACGCCAAACGCCAGCGCGATTTCCCGCGCCGCGACGGATTTGGCCTCAACGAAGTCCATATCCGACGGCGAAAGGCCAAACGGCTTCCAATCGAGCCCACCTTCAAGAAGAAGCGGACGTCCGGCGGCGGACGGCCCCGAGTGTGCCGCTTCAAGTTCCTCGCGCAGGCGCTCAATCTGCTCAGTTGTGAGGTGATTGCCCGCCTCGTTGCCAGAGAACACCAGCGCGCCGGACGGGCGAGCAGCATTGTCCAAAAGCGCCTTGTTCCAGCGACCGCTGGCGGCGTGGGTGTCCACGGCAAAACCGGCCGCAGCCAAGGGCGACAGACCATAATGATCATCGCCTGGATGAAAGGACTTGAGATGCAGAATGGGTGACCGGCCGGTGGCGAAGTCCCGCGCATAGCGCACCAGGCGCGACCCCACTCGCTGTTCCCAACCAACCGGCCAGCCGCGATTGCCGGCAACCACCTTCATGCGGTCTGGGCGCAAGACATAGAGAGATTGGGCCCGCCCCTCGACCGCCACCAACTCAGCAAAGGCGTCTCCCGACACCTGGAGATGCCCGATGAGCGCCTCAAAGAACGACGCCCGAGTTTGCTCGCTGTTGGGGCGATTGAGCAGATTCAGCGCCGCATCGTCTTGCTCGGCCAGCGCATCAGCCCGTCGCACCTCCAGCGGCACCGAAGCGCACGCCTCGGCAATCATCCGTACACAGCGAAACACCACCGGGTTCTGGGCGTAGCCGTCATGGACATAGCGCGCCGCATCCGCCCGCCCCCATCCGGCCGAATACCCATCACCCGGGTTGGACAGGGCGATCAGGGCCTGCAGCCCCGACTTGCGCTCAGGCGGCTTGGTTTTTCGAATCCACTCAAACATGCCCACTCCTCTGGTGTGTCTCACAAGGTGCGCAGCCGCGGCGCGGCCGACGGCGCCAGCAAAAGCTCGGCGACCGCCCAGACCAGTGCGTCGACGCGGTCAGGACTTGCGCCGTCAACGCCGCGTCCAGCGGTCGTGAACGCGCACATTTCGTCTTCTAGGGCGCGGAACCGATCCGCATGCCAAACTCGGCCACGCTCGTAGAGCGCCGCCACTGGTTCGGCCCGGGCGAATTTGGCGCGCACGGCACGCGCTT
>CAYGQB010000196.1:0-5054 GCA_964351895.1 uncultured Caulobacterales bacterium | reverse complement strand
GCCCACCCATCCCAGGATCACGCCGCCAATGACGGCGTCTGCGTAAACGCTTGGGCCGGGTAGAATTGCACCGACCAGCCGAAACGGGGAGGTGAACACCGCCAAAACAGCCGCACGGACGGGCAAGCTCACGGCGGCCACAACCGCGACGCCAGACAGGGTGACAGCGATCCAGAATCCAGCCCCGGCGACTTCGCCGGCTGTCCCGGCCGGTTCGGGAACTTGGCCCTGAGCCGGATCGGCGTGATGTGTCTCGGGCGTCATTCGGCGGCGCGCGCACCGCGCAAGCGCATGTACGGCGCTTCGGACACGCCGCCCCAGTCGATCAGCTGGCCACGCGCAGCCTGGTAGCTGTCATAGACGCGCTGGGCCAACGGGTCGCGCGCGGCGACGCTGGCCAAAACATCCGCCGAGACCTCATTGAAGCGCGCCCAAATCTCGTCGGAGAACGTGCGCAGCTCCACCCCATGTTCTTGCCGCAACGTCACCAGCGCCTGGGCATTGTGGTGGGCGTACTCAGCCAACGAAATGGCTGTCGCCTGATCGCATGCGGCGCGCACCACGGCCTGGTCTTCAGCGCTGAGGCTCTCCCAGACCTCCAGGTTGATCCCACAGGCCAGCATTGAGCCGGGCTCATGGAAGCCCGGTCCATAGTAGAACGGAGCCACCTGATAGAAGCCGAGCGCCAAGTCGTTCCACGGGCCGACCCATTCGGTCGCGTCGATGGCGCCCGACTGGAGAGAGGGGTAGATCTCAGATCCAGGCATGGCCACGGCCGCCGCCCCAAGGGCGCGCACGACGTCGCCGCCCAGCCCTGGGATGCGAATTTTAAGGCCTTTTAGATCGTCGAGCGTGTTGATCTCGCGCTTGAACCAGCCGCCCATCTGGTGGCCGGTGTTTCCGGCTGGAAAGGCGATGACGCCGAAGGGGCGCGACACCTCCTCCCACAACTCTTGTCCGCCGCCAAACCGCAGCCACGCCATGATCTCGGTCGCCGTCAATCCCATTGGAACGGCGGTGAAGAAGCTGAACGCTGGGTTCTTACCCTGCCAGTAGTATTCGGCCCCGTGATACATGTCGGCCGCGCCGGTGGCGACGGCGTCGAAGGCTTCAAACGCCGGGACAATTTCGTTGGCGGCAAACACCTTGACCGTCAATCGCCCACTGGAAAGCCGTCCGATGGCGTCGGCGGTGCGCGTCGCCATGGAGCCCAGGCCCGGAAAATCGGGCGGCCAGGTCGTGACCATGCGCAGCGTGCGCGCGCCCGCGGCTTGCGCCGCGCCGCCAGCGGTCTGTCCCTCGCACTCAGGCGCTGTGGGCGGGGCAGGGGCGCAGGCTGCGGCCGCGGCGGCCACGCCTGTTGCGCCCAGCGCTAAGAGCGCGCGTCGGTTGAGCGGGCCCGCCTTCTCTTCGTCCTGCGGCTGTCGCGTCATCAGCGTGTCTCCCCCGGCGAACCGTCGTCGTCGCTGCTCCATCGGCGCCACCCGCCGCGCCGCAGAACTTCAAGCGGTTTGAATCGTGTCTTGTACGCCATCTTGGCGCTGCCCTCGACCCAGTAACCCAGGTAGACGTGCTCAAGGTCGGCGTCTTTGGCGCGCGCGACATGATCTAAGATCACGTGGGTGCCCAGGCTGCGGCGCTCTTCCGCCAGATCGTAGAAGCTGTAGACCAGCGAATAGCCGTCAGCGAGTTGATCGACCAGCGCCGCCGAAACGAGCCGATCATCGGGGGTGCGATACTCCACAACGGTGGTTCTTGTCGGGGTGTCCGAGACCATCATGGCGTAGTCGCCGATGCTCATCCCGGTCATGCCGCCGTCAGAGTGGCGCCCCTCCAGATACCGCGACAGGAGGTCGAACTGTTCTTGAGTGGCGTGGGGCGGGCGCACCAGCACGGTCAAGTCGGCGTTGCGCGCCGCGATGCGACGCTGTGAGCCCGAGGCGGAAAAATCGGCGACCGGGATGCGGGCCGAAATGCACGCCGTGCAAGCGGTGCAGGCGGGGCGATAAACGATGCTTTGCGAGCGCCGGAAACCGGCGTGAGAGAGGGCGTCATTGAGCGCGGCCCCGTCGTCCCCGTCCAGATGGGCAAACACCTTGCGCTCGGATCGGCCCGGCAGATACGGGCAGGGCGCTGGGGCGGTCATGTAAAACTGGAGCGGACGGGTCGGAAACGGGCGGGTCACGGGGCGGCGTTCACTTTCGCGAGTCAGAATGCACCACGTTAGCTGCGCCGGGCGGGCCTCGAAAGCCCCAACCATGCTTCACGAACGCCGCGGCGCTGAGTGGATGCAGCTAAAGACCAAACGCCCAAGGCGCGAGCAGCGTAAACGCGATCCACATCACGATCGCCAGAGGACCGCCAACGCGAACGAAATCATTAAAGCCATAGCGGCCAGGTCCCATCACCAACATGTTGGTTTGATACGCAATCGGGGTCACGAACGAGCAGTTGGCGGCGAACAGCACCGCGAGCACGAAGGCCTCGGGGCTGGCGTCAACGCGCTCGGCGGCCGAAATGGCGACGGGGGCAAACAAGATGGCTGTGGCGCTGTTGGACAAGACATTGGTCAGCACCGCGACCAGTGCGAACAGGGCCGACATCAGGGCGACAGCGCCAAACGGCGCAAAGCCGCGCACGACAAGTTCGGCCAAGAAGTCCGCCGCGCCGGTCGCATCCAGAGCCCCTCCGAGAGCAAACGCAGCTCCGATCAACATGAAGATGCGCAAGTCGAAAGCCCGAGCCGCTTGACGCACGTTCAGACATTGCAGCGCCACCATGGCAAAGGCGCCCACCACCGATGCGTGCAGGATCGGCGCTGTTTCCGTGGCCGCCGCCGCCACGACGCCGATGAACACAAGGCGCGCCGCGTTCGCCCGGGCTACACGCGGCACGTGGGTGGCGCGCCATTCCAGCGGCAACACGTCCCGCTGATCTCGCAGCTCTTCCAGACCGCTCTCGGTGACAAAGAAGAGGAGAATGTCGCCCTCTTCGAGGCGCAACTCGTCAAGCTGCTGGCGCGACATGCGCGCACGGCGCTGCACGCCAATCACCACCACGCCGGAGAGCGCATCGAGCCCGGACGCGGCAATTGTCCGCCCCAGCGCGCGCGAGCCCGGCGCGACAACCGCCTCGACCAAAGACAGACCTTCCTCCGGCGCGCCCGGGTCGCCCGCGGTGTCGCGCAGCTGATCAACACCGCGCAGAAGGTCGGATCGCTTGGACAAGAGATCCAAAAGAGCGCGTCGTGTTGCGGCCACAAGCACGCGATCGCCTGGTGCAATGACCACATCGTCAAATGGCGGCAGGAGATTGCGCGATCCGCGCACAATGGCGCGCACCGTCACTGACGCCAGATCGGGAAACATGCCGGCCACCGGCGCTGCATTGACCCGTGGATGGCCGGCCGTGACGTCGATCTGGGCGACAAACTGGCGTCCATCTAGGGCGGCGCCTTTGGAATCGGTGTCGCCGGCGTCCGGCAAGAGCCGCCACCCAAAGGTGATGAGATAGATCAAGCCGACGCCCGCCAGCACCAGGCCAAACCGCGTTGGAGCAAAAAAGCCAAGCTGCTCGCCGGTCGCCGCCTTCAGAGCGTCGGCCACCAACAGGTTCGTCGATGATCCGATCAGCGTGGTCATGCCCGCCAGAATGCACACAAAGCTTAGAGGCATCATGATCTTGGAGGGCGAGTGCTGCATCCTTGCGGCCAGCGCGGCGGCGATGGGGATGAACATCACGACCACAGGCGTGTTGTTCAAAAAGGCGCTGACAACAAAAACGACGAAGAAGACGATCAGGAGCACGGCCCGTGGTCGGCTCTCTGAGCGGTCGCTGAGCCAGCGCGCCGGCCCGTCTAGGGCTCCGGTTTGGTAAACCGCCTGACCGATCACCAAGAGCGCCATGATCGTGATGAGGGCGGGATTGGCAAAGCCAGAGAGAATCTCAGGCGCGCCAAAGACGCCAACCGTCGCGGGCAGCGGGAAGAGGTGAAAGAACACGAGGGCGAAGGCGACCACGCCCGCTGACACAACCTCCATGGAGAAGCGGTCGAGCGCGTAGACAACGATGATGAACCCGACGCCGGCCAGCGTCGCCCACATCTGCCAGACGTCAACGCCAGGCAGTCCGCTCATGCGCGCCCGCTCGCAACGCCGCGCCGGGCCCGATCCGCCCCGCCGCGCGGGGAAAGGTGCAATAGGTTCATGCGCGAAGAGGAGCCGGCTGCGCCGGTCGGTGTCAACTCTGCGCTCGACTGGGGTCGCGGGCGCTCAGGCAAAGCCCGGCGCTTCTAGAGGGCGTGATCGGGAGGCAGAACCGGGGCTTCACGCAAGAGGACAATAGAGATCCGGCGATTGCCGGGCAGATAAGGGTCGTCTGGAAACAGCGGTTCTGCGCCGGCCTTGCCGGTCACCTGATAGACCCGGTCGGCCGGCAGACCAGCGTCTTCGAGAATCACCCGCGCCGCGTCGGCGCGCGCGCCTGACAGGGTCCAGTTGGAGGGCGAGCCGGGCGCAGCCCGCGCCGCGTCGGTATGGCCGGCGATGCTGACCCGGTTGGGCAGGCGGGTCACGATGGTCGAAACGGCGCGTAACAGCGTGGTGGCGCGTTCCAGCGGACGGGCCGAACCGGGCGCAAACATGGGCCGGCCTTCGTGGTCGACCAGCTGAATGCGCAGCCCTTCAGGGGTCTGATCAACGATGACATGCTTGGACAGCTCAGCCAGTTCCGGCATGTCCTGCAACGCTTGGCGCAACGACATCTCAGCGCTTTTGAACATGGCGTCTTCGCGCCGCGCCATGGCGGCGGCGAGCGCTGACTGGGTGACTTCGGCGCTTTCCGAGCCAGCCGATTGTCCTTGGGCGCTTGAATCAGTTTTTGCGGGCTCAGGCGCGCGCGGGGTGCGCTCTACAAAGCTCGACGAGCCGGCGCTGCGTGATCCGTCTTGGCCGATCGCCGTTCCGCCTAATACGCCGCCTGACCCCGATTGCGAGGCGCTGACGCTGGCGGGCGCAAAATAGTCGGCGATGCCGCGCTTTTGCTCTGGCGTTGTC
>CAYGQB010000195.1:0-5067 GCA_964351895.1 uncultured Caulobacterales bacterium | reverse complement strand
GCCTTCTCGGCCTGGTTAGCCACCGCGTGAAGCGCCTCTTCAACCGGCGCCCCGGCCCCAATGAGCATGGCCAGCTGACGGGTCAGCAACACCAGTTCGCCTGTGGGCAAGCCGGCCCGCCGACGCACCGGTTTGCCGGCGCCCGCCTGGCCCTCCGCCTCGACTTGATCGGTCGGCGCCAGCTTCAGCGGCGTCAGGCGCTGACGGCGCAGCTCCTTGCGAGCCGCGCGCGCGCTGTCGGCTGAAACCACGCCCTTGCGGCGCTTGCCGTCCGCGTCGACGGCCAGATAATCAAACGCCGCCATCGTCGTCGCCGCTCGCACGCGCCACGCGCAGCACCTCCTCGGTTGAGGTGACGCCCGCGATCACCTGGCGCGCCCCGCTGTCCAACAGGGTGTCGGTGTTGCGAAAGGCGTGGGCGGCCATCTCTTGCTCGCGCGCGTCAGAGTGGATCATGGCGCGCAGCGCGTCGTCGACCACCACCAGCTCATAAAGGCCGATGCGGCCCTCATAGCCCAGCCCGCCGCACGCCTCGCAGCCGCGCGGCCGGTAGAAAACGGCGTCGGGAGGAAGATCGGCCACGCCCAGCATCTCTCGTTCGCGCGCATCGGGCGTGTAGCTGTCCTTGCAGCTGGGACACAGACGGCGCACCAGACGCTGGGCCAGGATCGCTGACAGCGTGGACGACAAGAGGAACGGTTCAGCACCCATGTCGCGCAGGCGCGTCACCGCCGCCACCGCTGAATTGGTGTGCACGGTGGAGAGCACCAGATGGCCGGTCAAAGACGCCTGGACCGCGATCTGGGCGGTCTCCACGTCGCGAATTTCCCCGACCATGACGATGTCAGGATCCTGGCGCAAAATAGCGCGCAGGCCGCTGGCGAAGGTCATGCCGACCTTGGTGTTGACCTGGGTCTGGCCGACCCCTTCCAGGCCATACTCGATGGGGTCCTCTACGGTGAGGATGTTGCGCGACTGGGCGTTCAAGAGATTGAGCGCGGCGTACAGTGTCGTGGTCTTGCCAGAGCCGGTGGGGCCGGTGACCAAAATCACGCCATTGGGCTGGTCCAGCGCCTTGCGGAACTGGGCCAGCGTGTCGGCTGGCATGCCCAGGGTGTTGAGGTCCAGCCGCGCGCGGTCCTTGTCCAGAAGGCGCATCACCACCCGTTCGCCATAGCGCGACGGCAGAGTAGAGACACGCACGTCAATGGCTCGCGCGCCCAGCGTCAGAGAGATGCGCCCGTCCTGCGGCACCCGCTTTTCGGCAATGTCGAGGCGCGCCATCACCTTGACCCGGCTGACGATCAGCGGGGCCAGGCGGCGCGCATGGCTCAAGACTTCGCGCAACACGCCGTCGACGCGAAACCGCACGATCAGGCGCTCTTCATAGGGCTCAATGTGGATGTCAGACGCCTGGGCCTTCACCGCCTCGGCGATCAGCCCGTTGATCAGGCGGATGATCGGGGCGTCGTCGTCGCCCGCCAACAGGTCGGCGGCCGGCGGAATGCCTTCGATCAGACTGGTCAGATCTTCACCGCCAAACGCGGCGTCGAGGTCGGCGTCGTCCAGCCCGTCGTTGGCGTAGACCTCAGACAGGCGGCGTTCGAAGGCTTCACGGTCCAGCTCTTCGATGGTCACAGGCGCGCCCACGGCCCGGCGCGCCTCAATGAGGGCGCGCGCGCCCGCGCCCGCGCGCAGCGCCAGGCGCACTGGCGCACGCTCGGGCGCACTCTCGTGCGCACTCTGGGGCGCCACTCCGGACGCGCCTTGGGCGGCGGCGCCCAGCACCAAGACGCCATGCTCCTTGGCAAACGCATAGGTGAGAGACGGGGCGTGAGCGGTGGTCATGGCGCTGGCGATGTCCCCTTTCCCGTCACGTCCTATTGCCCGGCGACCGAATCGAGGGCGTCCGGCCCAAGCGCTTGGCGCACAAAGGCGTCAAGCGGCGACAGACCGTCCTCGTCTTCGCCCACCTGACCGCGCATGAAGTCATACTTGCGCGAAGTTACGCCGCGCATCGTGGACGCATCGCGGACGATCGTCGGGCGAATGAAGACCATCAAATTGGTGCGCGTGGTTGAGGAGCCTTCAGAGCGGAACAGACGACCGGCGGCCGGGATGTCGCCCAAGATCGGCAGCTTGCTGACCTGTTGGGTTTCGGCTTCCTCGATCAGCCCGCCCAGTACGATCACTTCGCCATCATCGGCCACGACGGTGGTTTCGATCTCGCGCTTGTTGGTGATCAGTTCGGCGCTGGCGTTATTGAGCGGCCCGGCGACGCTGGAGACCTCTTGGCGGATTTCCAGCCGAATGGTGTCGCCCTCGGTGATCTGAGGCAGCACTTCAAGCTGCACGCCAACCTCCTCGCGCGAGATGGTGCGGAACGGATTGACGTTGGCCGAGCCCAGCACCTCGCCGGTGGTGATCGGAATTTCCTGACCCACCGACAGCTTGGCGGGCACATTGTCCAGCGTGGTCACCAGCGGCGTTGATAGAATATTGGACCGCCCGTCCTGATTGACCGCATTCAAGATCGCGCCAAAAAGCGCCCCGTCATCGGTCTGGCCGCCGACGCCGAGGGCAAAGCCTTCAATGCCCAAGATCGAGCCGATGGCTTGGTCTTGCAGCGCCCCGATTGGGCCCGATGTGTCAGACGTCTCCGAGGTGACGAGCGCGCCGGTGAGCGCCAAGAGATTGGGCGCTGAGCGCGAGAAATTATTGACCGCAAACGGGGTGCTGGATCCGTCTTCGCCGCTCAAGATGAATTGCAGGCCCAGTTCGCGCGCCGTGTCGTCTGAGATCTCGACGATGATCGCTTCGACCTGCACCTGGGCCCGGCGGATGTCGAGGTCGCCAATGACCCGCTCCAAGGCGCGAACGGTCTTGGGATCGGCCGACAAGATCACCGAGTTCGTGGCCTCATGAAACGGGATCTTCAGCGCTTCGCCGCCAAAGCCAATGGAGGCGCCCACCTGTTCGAGCACGGGCACGATCTCAGCGGCGTCGGCGTGTTTCAGATAAATCACCTTCAACGTCTCGCTCGGCTCTGACGCCTGGTCGATCTCGGCGATCACGCGCTGGATGCGCGCCACCACCGCCCGCTCGCCGCGGATCAGAACCGAATTGCCAGACTCAACGGCCGCGGCGGTGAACTGACCGCGGGTGTCGCGCGCATTGCGCAAATCATTGAGCATCTTGACGACTTCGTTGGCGGGCATGTTGTAGAGCGACACCCGTTCAATGACCGAATTGTCCTGGTCCATCTCTTCGATGATGCGCTTGATGCGGCCGATGTTGCTGGCGTAGTCGACAACCACGATGATGTTGGAGTCCGGATTGGCGGTCACCTGGCCGCGCCCGTTCACCAGCGGCTTGACGACCGACGCGGCGGCCGCCGCGTCATAGTAGCGAAGCTGAAGCACCTCGGTGACGAACTGATCGCCGGCCGCGCGATCGGCCGCCAAATCGCCGGCGTCCTCAGCCGCCGTATTGTCCGGGATCACGCGATAGGCGCCCGCCCCGGCCGGCACCGCCGTGTAGCCGTTCACGCGCAGGGTCGACAGGAACACCTCAAACACGTCCTCGCGGCTGAGCGGCGTGGGTGAAATCACCGTCACCTTGCCCTTCACGAGAGGGTGAATGATGAAGGTGTAGCCGGTGACCGCGCCGATATCTTCAATGAAGGCGGTGATGTCGGCGTCACGTAGGTTCAGGGTGTGGCGCTCGTCCTCGCCTCCCGCCTGGCCGCCCGCCGCCTGGGCCAAGGCGGGGCCGGAGACCAGACCGGCGGCCACGGCGAGCGGCGCGCCCAGGAGCGCCAGGCTCACGACGGCGGCGCGCATACGGCCCCAATCAAAGCGCCAGTTCGGGCGTTCAAAACTCGCGCGGGTCTTGGCTGTCATCGCTTATCAGTCCTTTGCGCGCCGGCGGATGCGGCGACGATCATTCAAACTCAAGTTCGCGTTCGATGCGCGTGTCGCCGCGCATCAATACAATGGCCGCGCGCTCTCGCGCGCCTGGGTCGGAGAAGGCCGCCGCGAGGCTGCCCAAGGCGTCTGCGTTGCGCCCATTGACGCTGATCAGCGTGTCGCCGGGCTCAAATCCAGCGCTCGCGAACACTGTTCCGTCGCCAGCCGGATAAAGACGATAGCCGGTGATTGCGCCGCGTTCACGCACCGGGCGAACATCCACGCCGCCCAAGAGGCCTTGGGCCGAGACCGGCTGGACCGGTTCGGACAACGCGCCACCTGGTGTGCGCGCGCCAGAGGTGACCGAATTGGGCGCGGAGGGGTCAGCGCCAGCGCCTGTCCCATCCAGCGACGCGCCGCTGATTTGTTCTCCGGCGCGGCTGACCAGGCGCGCCCGATCTGCGCCGCCGTACGCCAATAAGCTCTCCAACACGCCATTGCGCGACAAGAGCACCCGATCGGCGCGTATCTCTTCCAGCTGAACCCCGGCGAGCACCTCGTCGCCGACGCCAAACACGCCTTCTGTTCCGTCTGGAAGGCGGATCAGCGCCGAGCCCACCCCGCCGGCCAAGGCCCGCAAGCCTGTCACCGTCAGGTTGAGGCCGGTTTCTGGGGCGTCGACCACGGCGGGACGGGCCGCGCGCTCGGGCGCGTTAAGGCCAAAGCCGTCGACCCGCAAAAGGGCCCCAAGATCAGCTTGCGCGGCGTCGGCCGAGAGAGAACCGGCCGAACCGGGGCCCGAGATCGGCGTGCGCGTCACCACTGAACTGGCCGCATCCAGGCGTGGCGGGCTGGGCAGGATGAGCGCCCACGTCAACGACGCCAAAAACACGCCGGCGACCGCCATGAAAACGGTTTCGACTGCTGTGACGGCGGCGCCGGCGTTCATGGCGCACCACGTCTTGAAAAGCTTGGCGCACCGGTGGGCGCGCCCTCGCCCAGGCGCAGGGCGTGCACGCCACGGCGCTGACCGCAGGAGCCGGCGACGCGGCGCCACGGCTGACGCCGCCCTGCCTGCACTCCGAACTTCGCTCTGAGATCAAACATGGCGTTCGCCTGTTTCATTCAAGAACGCCCCCCCAAGAACGCCCCCAAGAAC
>CAYGQB010000194.1:0-5067 GCA_964351895.1 uncultured Caulobacterales bacterium | reverse complement strand
CACCAGCGTGCCGACAATCGAGCGCACCTGACGATGCAGAAACGAGCGCGCCTGGGCCGCCACATGGAGCCGATGGCCCCGCCGCTCAATGGTCAGCGTGTCGAGGGTCTTGATCGGGCTCTTGGCCTGGCATGCGGCGTGACGAAAGGTGGTAAAATCGTGCGTCCCGACCAGCGCCAGAGCGGCTTCCTGCATCGCCTCATGGTTGAGGTTGGCGTAGGCGCGCCAGGCCCGCCCGGCTTCAAGCGCAAGCGGGGCGCGGCGGTCGACAATGACATAGCGATACTCGCGCGACGTGGCGTGAAAGCGGGCGTGAAAGGCCGCGTCCACACACGCCGCCTCCAGGACAGCAATCGGCTGCGGCCGCAAGAAGTGATTGAGCCCGTCACGCACGGTGTCGGGCTTGAAACTCTTAGGCAAATCGAAATGGGCGACCTGACCGCGCGCGTGCACCCCCGCATCTGTGCGCCCGGCTCCGATGACCTGACACGGCGCTCCGATCAGGCGCGCCGCGGCCGCCTCCAGCGCGCCCTGGACCGATGCGCCGTCCGGTTGGCGCTGCCACCCGACGTAGGGGCGCCCGTCATACTCCAGCGTCACTCGATAGCGCGGCATGACGGGACGCGCCTCAGCCTAGGCCAGGGGGCGCATGACCGGCACGCGGATCGCGCCGGGGATGGCTTGCAACCGGGACACCAGGGCCGCCATGTCGGCCACCGCTCCCGGCGCGCCTTCCAAATCGGTTAAGGCGTAGCCGATGTCGCCGCGGGTGCCGAGCGCCTGAGCGGTAATGTTAAAGCCGGCGTCCGCCACTGCTTCTGAGATCGCGCGCATCACGCCTGGAACGTTGGAGTGCACATGGCCAAAGCGCACGCTGCCGGGGGCGCGCGCACCCAGGGCGACTTCGGGAAAATTGACCGCGCGGCTGGTCGCCCCGTCAGCCCAGAACGCCAACAGCTTGGCGGCCACTTCTTCGCCGATCGCCTCTTGCGCCTCTTGGGTTGAGCCGCCGATGTGGGGCGTCAAAATCACATTTTCGAACGCTAGGAGCGGGCTCTTGAAGGGGTCGTCGTCGCTCTTGGGTTCTTCGGGAAACACGTCGACGGCGGCGCCGGCGAGACGTCCAGATTTCAACGCATCTGCAAGCGCATCAATATCGACCAAGTCTCCGCGCGCATAATTGATAAACACGGCTCCTGGCTTCATCGCCGCAAACGCTTCGGCGTTCATCATGCCGCGCGTGAAATCAGTAGACGGCACATGCAGCGAAACAACATCGCATTGACCCAAAAGCTCGTGCAGATCGCCGACCGCACGCGCATTGCCATGCGCAAGCTTGGCTTCAATGTCGTAAAAATAAACGTGCATGCCTAGAGCGCTCGCAATGACTGACAGCTGCGAACCAATGTTTCCATATCCCACAATGCCCAGCTTTTTCTTGCGCACTTCATAGCTGTTGCTTGCAGATTTTAGCCACTCGCCCCGCCGCGTCGCCAAAGACTTAGCCGGTATGCCGCGCATCAAGAAAATCGCTGCTGCGATGGTCAATTCCGCCACGCTGCGGGCGTTGGCGAAAGGGGCGTTGAACACCGGCACGCCGCGGGCGCTGGCGGCCTCAAGATCGACCTGATTGACGCCGATGCAGAAGCATCCAATCGCCTGCAAGACCGGCGCTGCGGCGAGCACGTCGGCGGTCACGCGCGTGCGCGATCGGATCCCCAAAAACGATGCACTTTCAACCGCTTGCTTCAGCTCGTCGGGGTCAATCGCACGGCTGCGCGAATCGATGTCCGACACGCCCCCCGCCTCCAGGGCGGCGATCCCGCGCGGGTGAACGTTCTCAACCAGTAGGGCGCGCATGGCTACTCCAGTAGGGTTCCCGGCGGCGTGGGATTGCCGCGACAAAAGTCTTCTGCGTCCTGCGCGCGCCGGCCTTCGCGCTGGAGGCGCGTCAACTGGATCACCCCGTCGCCCGTGGCCACGCGCATCGTGTCGTCTAACACTTCTCCTGGGCGCGCATTGTCTGCACTAAGGTGCGCATCAAGCGCGCATGACATGACCTTTACACGCTCTAAGCCGCGCGGACCGGGCCAATGGAACCAGGCGCCCGGAAAGGGTGACAGGCCGCGCACCTTCCGGTCCAGTTCCACCGCGGACGCCGACCAGCTTATCCGCGCTTCGGCCTTATCGATTTTGGCGGCGTAGGTGACGCCCTCTGCGGCCTGCGGGGTTTCCTCGGCCACGCCGCGCTCCAGGGCGGCCAGCGCGGGCGCCAGAAGCTGCGCCCCGGCGACGGCGAGCCGATCGTGCAGCGTCTCGGCGGTCTCGAAGGCAAAGATGCGCAAGCTGCTGGCGACCAGGATCGGGCCGGTGTCCAGCCCCTCCTCCATGCGCATCACCTGCACCCCGGTCAGGGTGTCGCCGGCCATGATGGCGCGCTGAATCGGCGCCGCTCCACGCCAGCGCGGCAAGAGAGAGGCGTGCAAGTTGAAACAGCCCAGGCGCGGCGCGTCCAAGGCGGCGCGCGGCAGGATCTGGCCATAGGCGACCACGACAGCGGCGTCGAGATCCAGATCCGCAAACGCCTCCACCACGCCAGGATCGCCAAACCGGGCCGGCGTCGCCACCTCCAGCCCCAGCTCCAGCGCCAGACAATGGACCGCGCTCATCTGCTCGGCCTTGCCGCGCCCCGCCGGTCTCGGCGGCTGGGTATAGACGCGCGCCACCTCATGCCCCGCCGCCACCAATTCGGTGAGGGCGGGCACGGCAAATTCGGGCGTTCCCATAAACGTCAGGCGCAGCGACATGCGGGGCGTCTTAGCGTGCACCGCACCATCACGCTAGAGGCCCATCAGGCCGTGTGCGGGTTGCGGGCATCGGGGACGGGTTGGCCCCTAAGGTGTAGGCGCGTGTGGGAAGCCGTGTTTTAGGGTGGATTCGACGACCGCGCGCCTAGCGTGCGTCAGCGTCTTCGCGGGCCTTTTCGGCCCTGGCCTTGACCACCTTCTTGATCGCCCGCTCACGCTTCAGACGCGAGAGGTGATCGATAAACAAGACGCCCTCGAGGTGATCCATCTCATGCTGGATACAGACGGCGAAGAGATCGCGCGCCTCCTCCTCCACCGCCTGGCCGTCATAATCAAGATAGCGCAAGCGAATCTGGGTTGGTCGCTCGACGTCGTCATAGACGTCCGGCACCGATAGGCAGCCCTCTTCATAGGGAGCCAGATCGCCTTCTGCGCGCACAATCTGCGGGTTCACAAAGTAGCGCGGGTTCGGCGTCTCGCCCTTGGCGGCGAGGTCCATCACGATGACCCGCAAGGGCACGCCCACCTGGATCGCAGCCAGGCCGATGCCGGGGGCGGCGTACATGGTCTCTAGCATGTCGTCCATCAGGGCGCGCACGGCGTCATCGACCACCTCTACGGGCTTGGACACCTGCTTCAGGACGGGGTTGGGAACCGTCAGGATCTCGCGAATCGCCATAGGTCTTCAAGTAAGAGCGCAAGCTGGCTTGGTCAAGTTGACCAGCTTTTCTGGCGCGACGACACGGATTTTGCCAGCCGGCTTTACAGCGGCGGCCTGGCTGCTAAGGTGACGAGATGGAACAAGGCACGAACTTTTGGCAAACAACCGCGTTGCAGATGGGCGGGGTTCAGGTCTCAACGCTGGAGCTTGTGGTGCTCATTGTGGCGGTGGGGGGCGTGTTTTGGTACATGCGCCGCCGCCACGCAGGGCTTGCCGCCCAAGCTGCGGACGCGGCCGGCCTGCGCGAAACTTTGGCCCGCCTGGCCGAGGGCCAGACCATGCTCGACACGCGGGTGCAGACGCTGGCGTCGGGGTCTCAGACGGCCGGCGACAGCTTGCGGCGCACCCTTGACGAGCGTTTGGACGCGGTGACCAAGCGGCTGGGCGAGGGCCTGGCCGACACCCAAAGGCGCACGGGCGAAAGCCTGTCCAAACTCAATGAGCGCCTGGCGGTGATCGACAGCGCCCAGGCCAACATCAAGGCGTTGACGGGCGAAGTGACGGGGCTTCAGGCCCTCCTGGCCAACAAGCAGCAGCGCGGCGCCTTTGGCGAGATTCAGATGCAGGATCTGGTGCGCACCTTTTTGCCGCCCAACGCCTTTGGGTTTCAAGAAACTCTGGGCAATGGGGCGCGGGTCGACTGTCTGATCAAGCTGCCCAATCCGCCCGGCCCCGTGGCGGTGGACGCCAAGTTCCCGCTCGAAGCGTGGCGCGCCTATGCCCAGGCTGACGATGCGGCGCTGCGCGAGACGGCCGCGCGGGCGCTGCGCACGGACGTCACCCGCCACCTCAAGGCGATCGCTGAGAAGTATCTCATCGCCGGTGAAACCGCTGACACGGCCCTCATGTTCGTGCCGTCAGAGGCCGTCTACGCCACCATTCACGCCGATTTCCCCGACCTGATCGACAAGAGCTTCAAGGCCCGGGTGATGATCGTCTCCCCCACCACCTTCATGGCCACGCTCAACACCATGCGCGCGGTTATGAAGGACGCGCGCATGCGCGAGCAGACACATGTCATCCAGCGTGAAGTTGGTCTTCTGGGAGAAGACGTGGCCCGGCTCGACGTGCGCGTGGAGAAGCTGCAAACCCACTTCGATCAAGCCAGCCGGGACGTCAAAGATATTCGCACCTCGACCGACAAGATCACGCGCCGCGCCCAGCGCATCGACGAGGCGCAGCTGGCGGACGGGCCGGACGCCCTAGTTGAAACAGTCGGGGGAGGCGAAACAACCGGGGGAAGCGAAACGGGCGGGGGCGCGCCGCGCCTCGCAAACGCATCAGATTCTGAAGCTCGATCCGGTCGCGCGTCCAGCATCCCGGCGCGTCACGCAGACCCCGTGCGCGCCAAGTAAGGTCAGTCGCGGCGTCATGGGATGCGCCCTGTGGTCGGCTTGTCCGACACGCGTCTCGCCCGACCAGGTGTGACGCCAGGGCCGCGCACTCCTCTGGGCACCGTACTACTCTGGGCCCCGCGCTAAGAGGTCGGGCGGCGGCTGGCGAGGGCGGCGGCCAAGGTGCCGTCGTCGAGATAGTCCA
>CAYGQB010000193.1:0-5112 GCA_964351895.1 uncultured Caulobacterales bacterium | reverse complement strand
ACCACGGCTCACCCTCGGCTCTAGACGTCTCGACCTTCGGCGCGCTACGTCTCGTCCTCCTCGTCGCGGGCCGCCCAGGCCCGGTCTTGCGGGGTCAAAAGGAAGAGGCGGATGTCTGAAACCGACCCCATCATTCTGGATGCGAGCCCCGCCGGCGTGGCGGTTGTGCTCCTCAACCGGCCCGAAAAGCACAATGCCTTCAACGCCGACGTGATCGCGCGCCTGAGCGACGTGTTTGAAACCCTGCACGCGGCCGACGATCTGCGCGCCGTGTTCATTCGCGCCGCCGGTCGCAGCTTTTCCGCTGGCGCTGATTTGGACTGGATGCAGGCGGCCGCGCGTTATGACCACGCCGACAATGAGACGGACGCGCGGGCTCTGGCGGACATGCTCCACCGGCTCTATCACTTGCCGCAGCTTACCGTGGCGCTGGTGGACGGCGCCTGCATGGGCGGGGGATGCGGCCTGGTCGCCGCCTGTGACGTGGCGGTGGCGTCCAAGGGCGCCATGTTCCGCTTTTCAGAGGTGCGCTTGGGGCTGACGCCGGCCACCATCAGCCCGTTTGTGATCGACGCCATCGGGCCGCGCCACGCCCGCGCCCTGTTTGCCACCGGGGCCGCATTTGACGCCGATGAGGCCCATCGCATTGGCCTGGTGCACGAGGTGGTCGAGGACGCGCCGGCGCTCGACCGGCGGGCCGAAGCTTTGGCTGCGGCCGCCTTTGACACCGCGCCGGGGGCGGTGGCCGACGCCAAGGCCCTGGTGCGCGACGTCACCCACCGCGAGATTGACGCGAGCCTGGCCAACATGACCGCCAAGCGCATCGCTGACCGGCGCGCCAGCCAAGAGGGCCGCGAGGGCTTGGCGGCGTTCCTGGAAAAACGTCGCCCGTCGTGGGCGAACGACACCGACGCCTCATGATTTCGCGCCTCCTGATCGCCAATCGCGGCGAGATTGCACGTCGGATCATGGCCACGGCGCGCCGGCTGGACGTGGAGTGCGTGGCGGTCTTTTCCGACGCAGACGCGCACGCCGCCCACACGCGCGAAGCCGACACGGCGGTGCGCATCGGGCCGGCCGCCGCCGCTGAGAGCTACTTGCGCGGCGACGCCATCTTGGACGCGGCCCTGGCCACCGGCGCGGACGCCATCCATCCCGGCTATGGCTTCTTGTCGGAGAACGCCGAGTTTGCGCGCGCGGTTGAGGCGGCCGGGCTGATTTTTGTGGGTCCGAGCGCCAGCGCCATTGAGGCGATGGGGCGCAAGGACGCGGCCAAGGCGCTGATGTCGGGGGCCGGCGTGCCGGTCACGCCGGGCTATCACGGGGCCGACCAGTCCGACGACGTTTTGGCGCAGGCGGCGCGCGAAACCGGCTATCCGGTCTTGATCAAGGCGGTGTCCGGCGGCGGCGGCAAGGGCATGCGCCGGGTCGAGACCCCGGCCGAATTTGCAAACGCCCTGGCGTCTGCCCGCCGTGAAGCGGCGGCCTCCTTTGGCGACGACCGGGTGCTGATCGAGAAGTTCGTCACCCAGCCGCGCCACATCGAAGTGCAGATCTTCGCCGACACTCACGGCGGCGTGGTGCATCTGTTTGAACGCGACTGCTCGCTCCAGCGCCGCCATCAGAAGGTCATCGAGGAAGCCCCCGCCCCGGGCATGACCAAGGCCGTGCGCGCCCGCCTGACCGAGGCCGCCGTCGCCGCCGCCCGCGCCGTGGACTATCGCAACGCAGGAACCGTGGAGTTCATTGCGGACGGGTCTAAGGGACTGAAAGCCGACAGTGTTTACTTCATGGAGATGAACACCCGGCTGCAAGTTGAGCACCCGGTGACCGAGCTGGTGACGGGCGTGGACCTGGTTGAGTGGCAGCTGCGCGTGGCGTCCGGCCAAGCCTTGCCGGGGCAAGATGAGATCGCCCTGCGCGGCCACGCCATTGAAGCGCGCGTCTATGCCGAAGACCCGCTCAGCGGCTTCTTGCCGGCGACCGGCGAGGCGCAGGTGTTCCAGTTCGATGGCTTTGACACCGATCCGATCATTGGCCCGCAGATCGAAGGCGGCGAGGACGGCGCGCCGATCTTGCGTCTGGATTCGGCGCTGGAGGAAGGCGACGAGGTCTCGCCTCACTATGATCCCATGGCCGCCAAGGCCATCGCCTTTGCTGACACGCGCGCCGCCGCCTGCGCAGGCCTGAGCGACGCACTGGCCCAGGCGCAGGTTGCGCCGCTCAAGACCAACCTGGGTTTTTTGGTTCAGGCGCTGCGTCACCCTGAGTTTGTGGCGGCGCGCTTCGACACTGGATTCATCGACGCGCACCTGGACGCCCTGATCGCAACGCCGGACGAGACGGCGTTCGCCAGCGCGGCGGGCGCAGTGGAGGCCCTGATCTGCGAGATCACCGCCCAGGACCTCCAAGACGCCCAAGACGCACAACAGATCACCGATCCTTGGCAGGTCCCGGACGGGTTTCGCCTTAACGCCGCGCCGCAGGTGTGGAGCGCGTTTGCCGGCGCTGACGGGGTCATCGCGGTGGAAAGCCGGATCAGCGCGCACGGCCTTGATCAGACCATCGGCGAAACGCATGTGGCGCTCTCCGGCTTGTCCCTGGAGGGGGCAAGTGATCTGTCGCGCGGGCGGCTCTCTTGGCGCGCTGGGGACCGCCAGGTCAGCGCCGGCTTTGCCCGCCTCGACGACGACATGGTCGTGTTCATTGACGGCCATGCGCGCCGCCTCAGCGCCCCGCAGGCCGCCGCCGCTGGGAGCCTTGAGGCCGGCGACGACATCGTCGCGCCCATGCCCGGCCGCGTGGTTATGGTGCACGCCAGCCAGGGCGACGTCGTGGCGCGCGGGGATGTGATTGCCGTCTTGGAAGCCATGAAGATGGAGCACGCCCTGACCGCGCCGCGCGACGGGGTGATTGGGCAAGTGCTGGTGGCGGCCAACGCCCAGGTGGTCGAGGGCGCGCTGATGGCGCGGATGGAGCCGTTGGTCGCAAGCACCGGGGCGGCCGAGCCGGGCGCCTGATTTGCGCCCAATTGCTGTCGTTTGACGTCGCGTCTGGTTCCACCCTGCCTTGCGAGACCCGAGATGCCCGCGCCCCTCAGTGCCCGCCTGCTTGCCTCCGCCGTGCTGTGTGCCGGCGCCGTCTTGACCGGTCCGGTCGCCGCCCAGGCCCAGATGGTCCCAGAGATGGTTCCAGAGATGGTCCCTGGCACTGAAAAAGAGCTGGAGCGTCAGGCCCATGCCGCGCTTTCCGCCGCCGTCGATGCGGCCACGCTGGAAGGCCAGGACCCGCGCAATCGCTTCGCCTTCACGCAAACCATCCGCTCTGAAGACGACTTTGAAATGGTGGTGCGGTTTGACCCGACAGCGGCGCACACCGAGCGCTGGCGCGTGCTCTCTCCCGCGCCCAGCGCTCAAACCAAGGGCCATGAGCAAGTGCTCAAAGAACTTGCCGGCGACACAGACGCCGATCTGGATCTGTTGCTGGGCGATGCGCGCAACTACGCAGCCGACTGCCAGCATCAGGCGGATGCCCCCGCCGACGTGTGGCGCTTTGCGTGCGCGGCCCCGTCCGGCGATGACGACGACTTTGACGGCTTTGAAGACAAGATCGTTGGCGTCATCGAGATCGACCGCGCGAGCGGACTTCTGGCAAGCTATCGCCTCTATGCGCGCGAAGCGTTCAAGCCGGCGCCGGTGGCCAAGGTTGAAGTCTTGGACATCCGCATGAGCGTCGACCCGGCGTGGAGCGGCGGGCCCTTGATGATTTCGCGGGTCGAAGAGCTGGTGTCTGGCAGCGCCCTGTTTCGCCCCTTTTCTCAGCAATCGGTGACGATTATCTCCCAGGTCGAGCGCGTCGTTCAGCCCTAGACCGCTTCCGTCTTTGACGGAATCGGTCGTCGGTTTCTTTTCGCTCACGGCGTGCCGGCGTTCCGCCGGCAGCCTCCGCGGGGGCGGCCTAAACGGCCGACGGGCCCAGCCCGGGGGAGCGTTTCCGCCGAAGGCGAAAACGCCCTAGCCGCACGGCGTTTCAGCCTTACCTTCCCGGCTTGTTCAAAACCACGAGACGCAGGCGTGGCTCGGCCTACAGTGTGGGCGGGGGTGCATCAGTCGGGAGGGCGGCGCCATGACCGTTCACATCATCAAGCTGTGCGTTGGCGCCCAGTCGGTCGACGATCTGGAGGCGTGGCAGACGCGCGTCATGGCGGCCAAGACGAAGGCCGGCGCGCCCGCCCTTCCAGAGCACGTGACCCGCATGGCGCCCAAGCGGCGCGACGAAGTGTTGGCGGGCGGATCGATCTACTGGGTGATTAAGGGGATGATCCGGGTGCGCCAACGCATCTTGGATCTGGAGCCGCGCACCGACCCGGACGGAACCGGCCGCTGCGCCTTTATTCTGGACCCTGAGTTGAACCTGACGCGTCCGGCGTCGCGCGCCGCCTTTCAGGGCTGGCGCTACCTAAAGCCCGAGGCCGCCCCGCCCGATCTCATTGATCTGCCAGGCGACGCCGCCGGCCTGCCCGACCATGTGCGGGTGGCGCTGTTAGATGTGGGGGCTTGGTAGCGGGGACGCGTCACGCGCCGGTGGACGATGGGGCCGTCTGCGCGGCGACATTGTCGATGAGGCGCACGCCGGCAAGACGGGCGGCGCCAAGAATGCGCACCGACCCGTCGCCTGGGCTCAGCGGCGCCAAGGTTTCAGCATTGCGGGCGGCCACATAGTCCACCGCGTCAAAGCCAGCCGCGAGAACCGCCTCTTGAGCCGCCTGACAGGCCGCCTCGGCGTCGTCGCCCGCGCCAATGCGGCGGGCGGCCGCCAGGAGGGCGTCATGCAGGGCGGGCGCGATGCGGCGGGCGTCGGGCGTCAGGTAGGCGTTGCGCGATGACTGGGCCAGACCGTCGCGATCGCGCACCGTGGGCGCGCCAACGATGTCAATATCGAGGGCGAGATCGGCGGTCAGACGGCGGATCACCAACAGTTGCTGATAGTCCTTCTCGCCGAAGACGGCGACGTCCGGGCGCACCAAGTTAAACAGCACCGTCACCACGGTGGCGACGCCGTGAAAGAAGTGGGGGCGGGCGGCCGCCTCCAGGCCCTCGGCGGGGCCTGCGA
>CAYGQB010000192.1:0-5131 GCA_964351895.1 uncultured Caulobacterales bacterium | reverse complement strand
CACGCGAGTGACGGCGTCCTTGTCGAAGTTGGCTTCGGCAAGCGCGTAGGCCAGCCGCAGCCCTTCCCCACCGGCGGTCGAGCCGCCCGCCTCAAGCTGTTCCAGGGCGGCCAAGATCTTGGCCTTCTGGTCGCCCGGCGTGGGCTCCAAGATGGCGCCAGCGGCGCCGGCGTAGACCACGATCGACACCCGATCGTCAGCGCTGAACTGGTCGACGGCCATGGCGACCGCCTTCTTGACCAGCGGAAGCTTGTCGCGGTCGTTCATGGAGCCAGACACGTCAAGCAGGAACACGATGTTGGCGTTCGGGCGCTGGGCCTTCTCGACGTCGAAGCCTTTTAAGCCGATGCGCACGATCTGGGTGTCGGCGTTCCACGGCGTTGGGGCCACGGCGACGCTGGGGGCGAACGGGTGCCCGCCGGCGGCCGGCAACGGATAGTCATAATCAAAGTAGTTGATCAGCTCCTCCACCCGCACCGCGTCGCGCGGGGGCAGTTCGCCGTCGCTCAAGAACCGGCGCACATTGGAATAAGAGGCGGTGTCGGCGTCGATGGAGAAGGTCGACACCGGCTCTTCGGCGACCAGCTTGATCGGGTTGGTTTCCACATCCTCGTAGCGCTCTCGGTCCAGCGTCGAGGCGGGCGGCGGCGCGACGGCGAGCGGCGCGCCGCTCATGTCCATCATCACCATGCCAGAGGCGGCGCCCATCCGGGCCTTGGCCATGGGAGCCGGCGACGGCGCAGAGGGTAAGGGCGACGGCGGCGGCGGCGCCATGGCCAGTTCCGACGCCGGCTCCATCTCCGGCTCTGCGCCAGGCCCGTCCTGGGCCAGTTCGCCCGATTGGGTGGTGGGTGTGCAGGCGGCTAGGATCAGGCAGGCGGCTGCGGCGGCTGTCAGGAGTGCTTGTCGCGTCATCATTGGCGTATCCCTCGCTCAGTGTTTTACGCACACGTGTCAGAGCGCGGCGTATTTGGCCCCCGCGTTTCTGGGCCCGCGTATCTGGGCATGCGTCTTTGGCGCAGCGCCGACAAGGGCGCGTAAAACCTGGGGCTCAGTGTGCAGCCCAACTGGGCGCTATGAGGCCGGAAACACGTCACAAGTGTGACCGGCTTGGCGCGCCCATGCCTGGCCGACCTAGAGCGGCGGACGCTCATCGGCCACGCCCAGCCGCGCCTCCAGCGCCCGCCCGGCCTGGATCAGGCGGCGTTCTTCAAACAGGCCCGCCCACAAGGACACGGCCTGCGGCGTGCGCACCAGGGCCGGCGCGCCGTCAGGTTCCTTGTCCTGCGGCGCGTCAAAGAGGTCGCGGGTGGCGGTTTGCGCAAAGCCTGCGCGCAGCGCCAATTGCGGTTGTCCGGTAAAGTTGGTGCCCGTCAGAAGCCCACCAGCGAAGTTGCCGCCCACCACAACATCCACGCCCTCAAAGAAGGTGTGCATCTGCGCCATCAAAGCCCGTCGCATGCGGTCAATCTGAACATAGTCAATCGCCGACACGAACCGGGTCATCCGGAAGCCATTGGGCCAGGCCGCGTCGTCCTGCCACACCAGGGTGTCGTCTTGATCGGTCAAGGTCAGCTCTTCAAACGCCGCGGCCGCCTCAACCAGGAGCGCCAGCACCAGCGGCCCTGATGGAACCTCAGGAACGCGCACCTCCTTAAGCGTCGCGCCTGCGTCCTTGAGCGCCGCCAGCGCCGCTTGCGCCAAGGCGTCGCCTTCTAGAAGCGCAGGCGCATGACCCACAATCATACCGCGCACGTCGCTTGCCCCGTCATACTCAAAGCCGTGCGCCAGGCTGGAGGGGTCGTTGACGTCCGCGCCCGCCATGGCGTCCAGCACCAGGGCCGTGTCCGCCACCGACCGACAGATCGCGCCAACCTTGTCGAGCGACCAGCACAAGGCCATGCCGCCGGCCCGCGACACCCGCCCGAAGGTGGGGCGCAAGCCCGTTGTTCCGCAGCGGTGCGACGGCGACACAATCGACCCCAAGGTCTCGGTGCCGACGCCAAAGCTGATCAGCCCCGCCGCCGTCGCGCTGGCCGAGCCGGCGCTGGAGCCGCTAGAACCTTCGTTCACGTTCCACGGATTGCGCGTCACCCCGCCAAACCAGATGTCGCCATAGGCCAGAGCGCCGGTTGTGGTCTTGCCCACCAGGACGGCGCCGGCCTCCTTCAAGGCCGCGGCGACAGCGCTGTCGGCCAGCGCCGGCTCTGTGTCGGCGTAGGGCGTGGCGCCCCAGGTGGTTTTCACCCCGGCGGCGTCAAACAGGTCTTTGAGGCCGTAGGGCACGCCGTGCAGCCAGCCGCGCCGACGCCGAACGCGCCCTGGGGCGTCGGCTGCTTCCGCTTGGGCCAGGGCGTCCTCGCCCGTCACGGTCACGAAGCACTCCAGCTGCGGGCCCAGGGCGGCGATGCGGTCCAGATAAAGCTCGGTCAGGGCGCGCGAGGTCACCGCCCCGCTCTCCATCCACAAGGCCTGGCGCCACAGCGGCGCGAACGCCAGATCGTCGCCTGCGGCTGGCGCGCCGGGGTCCACCGGCCCCAAGGTGACCGGCCCGTGCTGGGGCGGATAGGCAACCCCTGGCAGGCGCGGATCGAAGGTTTGTGCGGGCGCCAGGGCGTTGGGCTTGGCGACTGCGCGCACGGCGCGAATGGTGTCGAGCTGATCTTCTAGACCCGCCAGGAGCTGACTGCGTTCAGCCGGCGTGTAGGTGACGCCCAAGGCGCGTTCCGCCGCACTCACGACGGCCTCGTCAATCGCCTCGTCCAGCGGTTCGGTGTCGTCGGCATGGCCGCGCACGGCGGCCGACAAGGCGCCCAGGGCGCCGGCGGCGGCAGTCATCACATCGCGTCTCGTCGCATCGATCATCTTCGGGCGTCCCCTCGCCTTTTTTCATTGCCTCAATAGGAACGCCCCAGAGGCGAGGTGCGCAAGGCCTGTTCGCCTCGCGGCTGCACAATGGCCCCCCCGAGGCCCAATCTGATGGCCCACCCCGATGGACCACTTCAGATCAGCGCACGCCGGCAACGATTAGCCTGCCGCGTCCGTTGGTTCGGGCGACCAGCTCAGGCCTGGTTCGCCGTCATGCGCGCGCACCAATTCCACAAGCGCGGCCGCCGTCGCTTCCAGCGCGGCGCGATCAGCCGAGCGCGCCACCAGCTGCACGCCATACTCTGTGAGGGCGCGGAAATAGGGATAGCTGCCGATGCTGACGCTCGGCGCGTCCTCTTGGAGGGCGCCCAGCGCGGCGCCGATGTCGCCTTCGCGCAAGCCCGGGGCCGTCACCGTGGCGCTGAACACCACCGCGCCGCGCTTCAGACGCGGACCAATGTCTTGCAACATGCCGCGCACAATCGCCGGCACGCCGGCCATGACGAACACATTGCCAATCTCAAAACCCGGCGCGCCAGAGACCGGATTTGAGATCAGCCGCGCCCCGACCGGCATGCGGGCCATGCGCCGGCGCACCGCGTTCAGCGTCTCCCCGCGCTCGGCGTAGCGGTCGGCCAAGATGGCCAGCGCCTGCGGGTTTTCCTCCACCGCAAGTCCCAGCGCGGCGGCGACCGCGTCTGCGGTGATATCGTCATGCGTGGGGCCGATGCCGCCGGTGGTGAAGACATAGGTGCAGCGCGCGCGCAGGGCCGTCACCGCCGCGCCGATCTCGTCCATGTCGTCTCCCACGATCCGCGCCTCGCCGACCTGGACGCCATAGGGCGCCAGGTGACGCGCAATCGCGGCGAGGTTGGCGTCAACGGTGCGCCCAGACAGGATCTCATCGCCGATCAGCACCACGCCGACCGTAACGCTTGCCGCGGCGTCCGGTTCGAGATCGCCAGGCGCCTGGCCTACGTCCGACATTGTCATCCTCCCCTGGTCTTGTCTCACGCGACTGCGCAGCTCACCTTGGTCTCAGCGCCAGGTCCTGGCCCACGCGCCCAACACGAGCCGAACACGAGCCGAACACGCCATGCCGCAGTCGCCCGTCACCTTGCGCGAAGGCTGGGACCTTCCCGCCCCGCTTGTCCATCGCGAAACCGCCCGCGCGCCCGATATCGACGTGTTCGAGCACGTCAACAACGCCGTGTTCGTCGATTGGCTGCAACGCGCCGCCTGGTCCCATTCGCGCCAAGACGGACTGGACGAGGCCACCTGCCTGCGCCACCGCAAGGGCATGGCGATCGTGCGCGCCGAGCTTGACTTTCTGGCCGCCGGCAAGCTGGGAGACGTCGTCGAGGTTGGGGTCTGGATCACCAAGGTGACCGGCGGGCGACGGGCCGAGCGCCGCTACCAGGCCCGCCGGCTCGGCGACGGAGTGACCTTGGTGCGCGCGCGCCAGGTCCTGTTGTGTTTTGACCTCGATACGGGCAAGCCGGCGCGCATGCCGGACGATTTTTTGGCCCACTATCGCGTCGACCCCGCTGTTGCAGCGGCGCTTGACGCCGCCTCCTGATCACAGGCCCAAAGCAATCGCACTGGCGACCGTCCCACGCAGACATCGTCACTGGCCCATGCGTGACGCCAATTGCACACTTTCTTTGAAACGCTCATGCTAGAATAAGATGTCCATCGCCCTGACCACGTCCCCGCCGCCCTCCGAGCCTGACCCACGAGCCTGATGATGAATGACATGTCCGTTCTGCCCGCCCGCGAAGGTCGCCGCATTCTGGTGCACGACGCTGAGGCGTTCGACGGCATGCGCCGGGCCGGCGCCCTGGCGGCGGCGTGCCTCGATCACATCACGCCGATGGTCCAGGTCGGCGTCACCACCAGCGCGATTGACGCGGCTGCCCGCGCCTTTATCGAGGCGAACGGCGCCACGCCCGCCTGCATCTTCTATCGCGGCTACACCAAGACGGTGTGCACCTCGGTCAATCACGTCGTTTGCCACGGCATTCCCAATGACAAGGCCCTGCGCGACGGCGACATCGTCAATGTCGACGTGACGCTGATTGTGGACGGCTGGCACGGCGACACCTCGCGCATGTATCCAGTCGGCGCGGTAAAGCGGCGCGGCCTGCGTCTCATTGAAGTCACCTACGAGGCGCTGTGGGCTGGGATCAACCAGGTGCGCCCCGGCGCAACCTTGGGCGACATTGGCGCCGCGATCAGCGCCGTGGCGCACGCGGCGCCAATG
>CAYGQB010000191.1:0-5149 GCA_964351895.1 uncultured Caulobacterales bacterium | reverse complement strand
CCTAGACCGCTTCCGTCTTTGACGGATCCGGTCGTCGGCTTCTTTTCGCTCACGGCGTGCCGGCGGGTGCCGGCTGCCTCCGCGGGGGCGGCCGAAACGGCCGACGGGCCTTGCCCGGGGGAGCGTTTCCGCCAAAGGCGAAAACGCTCTAAGGCGCAGACCGGACGTCCTGAACCGATTAGGCCTAGTCGTCGATCAGATAGGTGATCGTCGTCACCACGCGGACACGCTTGAAGATCTGGCTGGATTCGTCTTCGCCCATGATGTCGTCGCGCGGACGGATCACGAACAGGCCCTGATCTGCGCGATAGATGCTGCCCAGCCGGGCGCCTGAATCTTCGGCGAACTTGACCGCCGCCTCGCGCGCATTCTTGGTCGCAGCCTCGATCATGCTTGGCTTGATGTCATTGAGCTTGGTGAAGGAATAGGACGGGCCTTGCCAACCGGTGAGCACCACGCCTTGGCGCACCAGCTCGCCCAGCTCTCGGCTTTGTCCGGCCACCAGGTCCACGTCGGTGGAGCGCACCTGGAGCGGCTGGCTGATCAGGTAGCGCCCCCCGCGCGGCGCCTCAGGCCCCCAGCTCTGCGCCACTCTGTCTTCCAGCGTCAGCCGGCCCTCGCTGATCTCAGCGATGTCAAACCCGGCGCCCTCAAGGAAGGCCTTGACCCGAACGACATCTGCTTCAATGGCGTCTTGAATTTCGGCCAGGTTGTCGCCAGACCGCTGAATGGTCATGGGCCACAGCGCCAAATCGGCCTTGACCTCTTGTTCCGCCAGCCCTTTGACCGTCACGCGCCGGTCCACGACCCGCGATTCAACGATACCGCTGGCGACAAACCAGCCCGCGCCGGTCAGGCCGGCCGCGATCAGCAGGGCTGAGACCAGACCGGCCCCGAACCCGCCTTCTGCTCGATACGACATGTGTGTCTCCTCTATCAGCGCCGGGCGTCAGGCGATCGCCTGCGTCCGCTGCGCTGCGTCCCCAAAAGCTTTCTGCGCCTACTCGTCGCCGGATCCAAACAAGCCGCCAAGCGCGTTGCGCAACTCGTCCTCGGCCCGGTCTTTCAACTCGTCTTCCGCTGATTTGGGTTCCTCCTCCACCGCAGCGTCCAACTCGGTTTCAGCGCCCTCAGCGTCGCCGGGCGCCGGCGCATCCTCGTCGCCAGGCGTTTCAGGGGCGGGCTCGGCGGGGCGGCCGGGAAGCCCCAGCGCCCCACGCACCAGGTCGCTGGCCGGGCCGTCCAAGCTGCGGTCGAGCGCGCGGCCCACCTCGTCGCCGGCGCGCGCGCGAAGCGCGGCTTGCGCGGCCGCGTTGAGGGCGGCCTGATCGACGCCGATTTTCACCGCGTTCCAAGCCCCCTCAATCTTGATCGGCAAGGTGACGCCTGACAGGGCCTGGCCGCCCTGGCCGACCGCGTCGCCAACCAGGCTGGGGGCCAGAGACACCGCCAATGACTGCTCGGCGAGGTTCAAGGCGCCCGAACCAGCCACGCGCAAGAACGGGCTCTTGACGTCGAAGTCCTGAAGGGTGGCGATCCCATTGGCGATGGTGAAGGCGCCGATCAGCTCTGAAAAGTCGGTGCTGGCGTTGGTGGCGAACACTTCACGCGACAACTCGCCCTTCAAAGCCTGTTCGATCCCGCGCGCCGCCGCGCCCAGGTTGACGCCCGTCAGGGCTCCATCAGCGAACTGAAAGTCGCCTGTGCCGGACAAGGACCGCATGATCTCCGCCTGGCTGGTTCCCGACGCGCTGACGTCTAAGAAGGTGCGCCCAACGCCGGTCAGGCGCGAGAATTGGGCCGCGTCGCGCAACAGAGGCTGGGCTTGCAGCCCGTCCAACTCCGCGTTCAGGGAGAAGCTGGGCGCGCCGGCGCGCGCATTGACCACGGCCGTGGCCTTGCCCGCGCCGCCATAGGCGTTCAGCTCGGTCAGCTTGGCTTCCAGGCGCCCATTGGTCAGATCCACGGCGATGGCGCTGCGATCAAACGACAAGGCGTCCACAGTCAAGGAATTGACGACCAGCGCCAGGTCGGCGTCGGCCAGCTTGAGCGCGGTGAGATCAATCGGATCGGTGCTCCAGCCGGTCTCACGCGCCTCCTTGGCGCCGGCCTGGGTCGTGGACGGCGGCATGTAGGGCGTCACGTCGACGTCGCCGAGGGTCAGATTGCCGGTGATCTTGGGGCGCGCAGCGGCCAGATTGATCCCGAACCGGCCCGTGCCGGAGATGTCGTCGAGCGCCACCTTGGCGTCTTCAAACCGCACCGCAGACGGCGAAGCGACGGCCAGGCCGGACGCTGAGAACGTGTTCCAAGCTTCGCCTGGCGGCAGGTCCGCGCCGGTTGCCGCAGCCAAGGCCCGCATGTCGGGCGAGGCCAGCTTGACCCGTCCGGTAAACGCCAGGTCCGGGCTTTCGTCGAACACGCCATCGATGGTCAATTCCACCAGCGCATTGGAAACCGACGCGCTGAACGGGGTCTCGGCCCCCTCCAGAAAGCCCTTCGGGTTTTTGAGTTGCACCGAGGCTGACGTGGCCACGGCGTCGAGGACAAAGTCGGCGCGCGCTGACAGGGGCTTGTCGATGGCCGCCAGGGAAATCACCGCGTCGAGGTCGGCAATGTCGTGGCGCGCGCCTGAGGCGGCGTCCGTGAAGGTGGCCGATGCGTCCACTAGGCGCACGTCGCCCAGGGACGCGCCGCTGATGGCCTGACCTGGCGCGCGCCGAAACGGGCCGCTGGGCGCCGGCGCGGGGTCGGCCTCAGAGCTGGCGGGGGTGAGGGTCCAATTGTTGGCCCCGTCGCGGCGCACTTCGAGCGAGATCGTCGGCCGCACGAGAACAAACTCAGACACGTCCACGCGGCGCGACAACAGCGGCAAGATCGCCAATCCGGCGCGCAACTCTTCCACCGCAGCGAATGGGCGGTCGGAAAAGCCCGGCGGATTGGCGATGGTGACCGTGTTCGCCCGCGCTTGAATGCGCGGGAAGATGCGCACGGAGACATCGCCGTCCACGCTGACGTCGCGCCCCAGAGCTGCGCTCGCGCCCGATTCAATCTGAGATTTGTAGACGCTTGAGGGGATCAAAAACGGCGCGACGACCGCCACGATGAGCAAAAGCCCAACGATAATGGCGGCGCCGATCAGTGTGTTGCGCATGGAGACGGACCTTCTTTCGCCCAAGTTAACTGCTCTGCTATGGTACGCGCGTGTCGCCAAAGTGGCGATGGGGCGTCAAATCGGCGACGCGCCGCGTGTGAATAACTGCGCAAAGGCCGCTTGGGCGCGCGCGAACCAAAACGGGGTGAACGATGGACGCAATTACGAACAAGCCAACCGTGGTCATGAGTCGGCGTGAACTGGTCAAGGGCTTGGCCGCCGGCTCGGTCGTCGCGTTCACCGCCGGGTGTGCGACCAACCCAGAAACCGGGCGCTCGCAGCTTCTTTTTGTCTCCACCGAACAGCTGGCGCAGCTGTCAGCGTCGAGCTGGACAGACCTGAAGCGCCAAGAGCGCGTTTCAACCGACCCGCGCCTGAACAGCCAGCTTCAGCGCGTGGGCGCGCGCATCACCAGCGCGGCGGGCCGCTCAAACGAGACCTGGGAATACGCCGTCTTCGACAATGACGCCAAAAACGCCTTCGTCCTGCCAGGTCGGCAAGTCGGCTTCTACAAGGGCATCATGGACACGGCCGACAATGACGATCAGATCGCGACGGTTCTTGGCCACGAGGTGGGCCATGTCACTGGCCGCCACGCCGCTGAGCGCTACAGCCAAACGATTGCCGCCGCCGGGGCCACAGCCCTAGCCGGCGTCGCCGTGTCTCAGAGCGACACCCGCTACAAGAATGAGATTGCGGCGGTTCTGGGCCTCGGGATCCAGTTTGGCGTGCTCTTGCCCTATTCGCGCAAGCACGAGTTGGAAGCCGACATCCTGGGGGTCGACTACATGGCCCGCGCCGGCTACCGGCCAACCGAGGCTGTCAAGTTCTGGAAGAAGATGGCGGCGGACGGCGGCGGGCAGCGTCCGCCGGAGTTCTTGTCCACCCACCCCGATCCCACCACCCGGATTGCGCGGCTGGAACAGCACATCGCCAACATGGGCTATTCGTAAGCGGTCAATAGCGAGCGTGTGCGCGGGGTCGCCCGTCGGACCCGCGCTGCATGCGGGAGACGCCGCGGTTCGCCAAGCGTGGGGACCGTGCGTTGGCGGAGGTTTGCGGCCTCATAGTTCAGTGCTGCGTCCAGGCGCCCTTGCGGGGCTGCGCGCTTGGAGGCTATATCGCGCCCTCGCTGTCGCCCGCCCAAGCCGATCCCAGGTTCAGGCGGGGTCGCACAGGTCAGGGACTAGGCCGCCTTAGCTCAGTTGGTTAGAGCGCTGGATTGTGGATCCAGAGGTCCCCCGTTCGAACCGGGGAGGCGGTACCATCATCCCCCCCAAGGCTAGCCCCAAGGCTTGCCCCAAGGCTTTTGGCGCACCGTCTCGTGCGAGCGCGCACCTGCGCTATTGACGCCCCGCGCCCTCTTGAAACACCCGCCAGTCGCGCCCGCCAGGGGCGGTCATTCCACTTCAATCGATTACATGTAGTGGGGCCAAATCGGGACGCGCGCCGCGCTTGCACACGGGCGGCGGACCGAACTTGTACAGACGAGCGCGCAATTGCGGGCAAGCTGTTCCAGCTTGGGGCGTTGCTGCAATGCAACACGACCGACCCTTGGTCGCAAGCCATTCAAATTGTTGGATAATAAGAATCGAGGTGCGACGATGGTGCGGCTTATGCTGAAGCGTCGTTAGTGCTTCAATGGTGGCGCTGGGCAAGGGGACACTCATGGACGATCAAGGCCACGCGGTCGAGTTCACGGTCCAGTGCGAGGACGACGCAGACCGCTATGGGGCGCTTGTCAATCAGGTCGCCCAAGAGATCTATGACACCAACCAGGATGACGACCACGCCTTCGTGATGGTGACCACCGAAATGCGCGGCGGCTCGATTGTGAAGCGCGCCGTGTTTGAACGTCCTGACGCAGCCCGCCGGTTCCGCATGCTCTTGGAAGGGCGCGCCTAAAAGGTCGCCTGCGAGCCGGCGGCGGGGGCAACCGTCGCGCCCCCCGCGCGCTCTCACTAAGCCGCGACCCAAACGCCGACCAGACACGGG
>CAYGQB010000190.1:0-5235 GCA_964351895.1 uncultured Caulobacterales bacterium | reverse complement strand
ACACGTCGTCGCAGACTGCACCGACGACTCGCACGATGCTGTTCTCACCGGCCGAGACGCCCTTGTCCCCCATGTGCAGGAACTGGCAGTTCTCGATCGAGATGGAGCTCCCGCTGACGTCGACGCCGTCATCGTCGCCGCCTCCAACATGCCGCGCGGCTATCCCGCGCTGGCGATTGAGATTCAAGAGGCTCTCGGCGTCGACGGCTGGGGCTTTGACATGAATGTGGCCTGCTCATCGGCGACGTTTGGCATTCAGGCCGCCGCCGACATGCTGGCGGCTGGCCACGCCCGCGCCATTCTGGTGGTCAACCCAGAGATCTGCACCGGTCACCTCAACTTTCGTGATCGCGACAGTCATTTCATCTTTGGCGACGTGGCGACCGCCATCTTGCTGGAGCCGCGCGAGGCGGACCGCGAGGGCCGCGGCGCCTGGGACATCCTGGGAATGCGTCTGAAGACGAGCTATTCCAACAACATCCGCAACAACTTCGGGTTTCTCAACCGAGCCGAGGCCGACGACGCCGGCGTGGGCGGGCCCGAGCGCATCACCGATCCTGAGACCGACCTGTTGTTTGTGCAGGAGGGCCGGCGCGTCTTCAAAGACGTGGTGCCGATGGTCTCAAACCTGATCCTGGCGCACATGCAGGAGTTGGGGCTGGCCCAGGCGGATCTCAAACGCATGTGGCTGCACCAAGCCAACTTGAGCATGAACGAGTTCATCGCCCGCAAAGTCCTGGGCCGCGACCCCGAGGAAGGCGAAAGCCCAACGATTTTAGACACCTACGCCAACACCTCGTCGGCGGGCTCGATCATCGCCTTTCATAAAAACAGCGATGATTTTGCCCCCGGAGACATTGGGCTGATCTGCTCGTTTGGCGCGGGCTATTCGGCCGGCTCGGTCTTCGTGCGTCGCACAGCCTAAGGCGAAAACAAGCCGACGACCGATTGTCGTCGAAGACGGAAGCGGTCTATGCTGGCGCGGACAGGATCGGCTCCACAGCCGCGCGCAGGCGGTCTGGGCCGCCCGCCACGCGCACGGCGCTGGCGGCGCCCGCGTCGGTGAAGCGCGTCGCCCAGGCCTCCACCCGTTCAAAGAACTTGGTCGGATCGCCGCGGTCTTGCGCCAGGCCTGTCACGCCAGCGAGCAGCACGTGCGCCCCGGTCAAATCTGGCAAGGCGTCGCGCCCGCCGCGACACGCGCTGGTGGCGACGTCTTCCTCCAAGTCTGAAAAGACAATCAGCACCTGGCGGCGCTCTGATTGCCCGTCGAACAGGCGGTGCGCCTGCCACAGAGCGCCGGTGATGTCGGTGCTGTCTTCCCCTGGCAAGCGCCGGCGCAACCGCTCCACCTCGTCGAGCAGCGCCAGCTTGGCCGCCGTCGATGCGTCAGACCGCTCAGGCAAGGTGCGATCGATCAGGACGGCGCGATCTGAGAAGCTGCACTCGCCCACCCGGATAAACGCCAGCCGCCCGCCCGGCCGCATGGCGCGCACTATCTGGCTGGTCCCCTCCAAGGCGGCGCGCTTCACCTCGGTCGTGGAGTAGGTCTTGGACGCATCATAAAGAACGCCGATTGACGCGGGCGGTGCAGGCGGCGTGCGCGCGCAGCCGGGTCCCAGAGCGCCGACAAGCCCCGCGCCGGCCCCAGCCAGAACGCTGCGCCGGCTCAGCGCCCTCATGATGCGCCGCGCCGGTTCACCAGCCGCGCCACGGCGTCAGGTGCAAACACCACCAGATCAAGCGCTGCATGCAAGACCCGCCCAATCAGCCGCGCCCCGGCGCCAAAGACAAAGAACGGCAAGGCGAGCAGGTGAAACAGGCCCGCCGCGCAAAAAAGGCCGACAATCCGGGCGTTGCGCAAGAACACCTCCAGCGGAATGGCGATGAGCGCCAAGACGAAGGGCATCAACATGCCCAGCGCCACCTGCACGATCAAAGGCGCGGCCCCCAAATCCGGCGCGTTGGCGAACTCAACGAGCATCTCCCGGTCAATCAGCGCCTTGCGCCAAAACGCCAGCGCCGCCTCGATGGCCGAGAATCCAAGGAGAAAGACAAAGAACACGCTGGCCCAGACGGCCCGCACCCGCGGCGCCAACTCATGAAAGTTGGGCAGCACGCGCGTGATGCGCAGCGATTCCAGGAAGAAGAACCCCAACACCGCCTCGATGACGATGATGGTCGCCGCCGAGACCTCCGACAAGGTCGCCACGCCAGCAACCACGTAGCCGGTTTCATCGAACAGGGATTCAAGCGGGCGCTCGATCAGGAAAAAATTGAGCACGCCGGCCATGGCAATAAACGGAATGAAGGCCGCAGCAAAAAAGAAGCGCGTAAACGGCGAGAAGGAAAACGCCTTTTCGTCATGCACGGCGTCCAAGACATGGGCGTTGGCTTTGACATAATCGATGTTCTTGGCAAAGCGGTCGTCCGCGGCGGCCAGCTCAGCGGCGAGCGTCATCAGCGCCTTGTCGCTGGCGCCGGACGCGCGCGGGTCGTCGCCCCGGTCGATGGCGGCCACCAGCGCCGCGTTGCGGCGTTCCAGCGTGGCGAAGCGATCAAGCACCAGCGCCAGTTCCTTCTGGCGCGCGGCGACCTCATTGGCGAACTCTTCACGCTGCATTTGAGCCAGCGTGACGCGCGCGTCGGTGCGCGCGGAACGCGCGATGGCGCGCACGGCTTCAGCGAACTGATCAGCCAGCCGCGCGCCCTCATCAAATACGGCGTCGATCAGCCGATTGAGAGCGGGACGCGCAACAAAGAGCGCCAGCACGCTCACTGCCGCGAGGCCCGCAAGCATGACCGGATTGAGCTGCCAAATCGCCTGCCCCATCAGCGTCCCCCACGCCGGATGCGCGCGCGCCAAGTCGCATCAGGCGCGCCTGACATCTCGCGTGCCTCTTACCCTAGTCCCATGGCCGTCGCGCCGCCAGGGCTTGCGGGGCGCGGGGAGCGTCTAAATGGGCCGCGATTCCGTGATCTTGTAGGTCAGATCGTCGCCGTCAGCCTCGTGGATGGTGACATAGTCGCCCACCCGCAAGGTGTGATCCCCGAGACGATAGACCGGCTCGTCGGGGCCCTCGTCCTCCTCGTCGTAGCGAAAGAACCAGCGATCGCCGCGATGGCTCAGCCAGCCATCCGCATCCTTGGGGTCGTCGGGGGTGAAGCGAACGACCGTGCATCGCTCCCGATGCGCGCGCCAGGTTTCAAGGTCCAGCCGTCCTTGGGGATCAAGCGGGGCGACGATGACATAGCCATGCGCGTCGTCGCCATCAGGAAAACCGGCGTCCGGATTGCGCCCCAAGCGCAGCACCAATCGCATCAAACTCATAGCTCATCTCCCTTTAGCTGTGCCGGACCTTGTGTTTTTGCAGCATCGTGGCCGGCGACGAGCCCCGGTTACGCTTGACAGGCGCACCGTCACCCTTCCACCACACCATCATACGTTCGACTGCACCAGAGGACCTCGTGCCGCGCGGCAAAACGCGTTCCCCACAACCGGCCCCGCGCGCCTGGCAACGCATGTTGTCCGGGCGGCGCTTGGATTTGCTCGATCCGTCCCCGCTTGACGTGGAGATCGGCGACATCGCCCATGGCTTGGCGCGGGTGGCGCGCTGGAACGGCCAAACTAATGGCGAGCACGCCTTTTCGGTTGCCCAGCACAGCGTCGTGGTGGAACGCCTGGTGGCGCGGCTGCAACCTGGGGCAACGCCGGCCGTGCGCCTGACCGCCCTGTTGCACGACGCCCCGGAATACGTGATCGGCGACATGATCAGCCCGTTCAAGGCGGCGCTGGGCTACGACTATCAAGCCTTTGAAGAGCGGCTGGAGCACGCCATTCACCGGGCGTTCCACCTGCCAGCCGCGACCGACCCACAGGTGAAGGCGCTCATCAAGAAGGCCGACCGGATCTGCGCCTACTTTGAAGCCGTTCAGATCGCTGGCTTTTCAGAAGAAGAGGCCGAACCCCTGTTTGGCGCGCCGCCGCGCGGGGTTGAGGTCAAAATCGTTCCGGCCCCGCCCACCCAGGCGGCCGATCAGTTCCTTGACCGCTTCCGGATCCTGTCTCAAGCGATGACCGCACGCGCGGACGCGTCATGACCGGCGCTGCGCCGATTGTGATCGGCTTGTCGGCCGTGATCTTTGCTGTGCGCGACGATGAGCCTCTGGTGCTCGCGCGTCTGGGTGCGCCGCACTCTACAGCCCTGCCGTTTGGCCCTTTTGACCCGGGCCAACGGCGCACATTCGAGCTGGCGCTACGCGATTTTGTGCGCACCCAGACCGGATTTGAAATCGGCTACGTGGAACAGCTTTACACGTTTGGAGATCGCGGCCGCGAGGCGCCCCGCGCGCTACTGTCGGACGGCGATGACGCCCGCGTGGTCTCGGTCGGCTACCTGGCGCTGGCCTCCCAGCCGCGCGCGGCGCCTGCCGGGGCCTGGCTTGACTGGTATCGCTTCTTTCCCTGGGAAGATCATCGCGCCGGGCGCCCGCCGCGTTTGGACGATGTAATCGGCCCCGCCTTGCGCGCCTGGTGTGATGACGCAGGCGGCCAGGCGCGCCGCGCCGCCCGCGCCGCCCGGGTCGCCAGCGCCTTCGGACTGGACGGCGCCGCCTGGAACGAAGAACGCGTCCTGGACCGCTACGAGCTTCTCTATGAGGCCGGCATCGCCCTAGAGGCAGCGCGCGATTCAGGCGAGGCGGCCGGCGCCTCGATCGGTGCGCCGGAGAGCGTCGCTGAGGCGCTCGGCGAGCCCATGGCGTCTGATCACCGCCGCATCTTGGCCACCGCCATCTCCCGGCTGCGCGCCAAGGTCAAGTATCGCCCGGTTCTGTTTGAGCTGATGGACGACACCTTCACCCTCTCTTCGCTCCAACGCACGGCCGAAACGGTTCTGGGTTTGGCGCTGCACAAGCAAAACTTTCGCCGCGCCCTATCCAGCTCGGGCCTGGTTGAGGGCACCGGGCGCATGGAAACGGCGACGGGCGGACGGCCAGCCGAGTTGTTCCGGTTTCGCCGCGATGCGTGGCGGGACCGGGCAACGCTTGGGGTGGCCGCGCCGCGCCTGCGCGACGCTGACCGCTAGCGCCGTGATCAGGCCGCGCCCTAGTTGTCTAGGAAGCTGCGCAACTTGCGGCTGCGACTGGGGTGCTTGAGCTTGCGCAGCGCCTTGGCTTCGATCTGGCGGATGCGCTCGCGCGTCACCGAGAACTGCTGGCCGACCTCTTCCAGCG
>CAYGQB010000189.1:0-5242 GCA_964351895.1 uncultured Caulobacterales bacterium | reverse complement strand
AACCGCATCGCCGGTCGCTGCGGCCGCATCGCTGGCCGCATCGCCAACCGCAGACGCAGCGTCGCTGGCCGCATCGGCGGCGCGATCGAGCGCGCTCGGCTCGCCGGTTTCGGACGGGCCGCAGGCCGCCAAGATCGCCGCAGTCGCTGTCGCGGCGGCAAATTTCATAAGGTTCGCCATGGAAATCCCCCATCAAGGTGAGTGCAGCGCGCGAAGCGCGCCGGCTACCATAGAGTGGGGCGTGACGGCGCGCGACGCAAGCACAACCGGATGCCGTTTCCAGATGCCGGCCCAGAATGCGGGCTCTCGCGAGGGGCGGTAACCCATGCTTCGGGCGCTGTTGCGGGGGCTTAGCCGGCTTCGGGCGGAATGGCGTTCAGCGCTTCGTCCAGCTTCAAAAAGCTGGGCTGGTGCGAGGAGGGAACCTCGCCGCGACCGATCTCAACCGAGATTTGGGCCGCATTGCCGTGCAGATGCGCCACCAGCACGGCCTGGATGATCTTGTAAAAGGCGCCGTCTTCTTCTTCGGTCTGGTTGAGTACCGACGCCATGGGTCCCACAAAGCCATAGGCCAAGAACACGCCCAAGAACGTGCCCACCAGCGCCGAACCGATCAGCTTGCCCAGATACTCAGGCGGCTCAGAGATCGCGCCCATGGTTTTGATGATGCCGAGCACGGCGGCCACGATGCCCAGCGCGGGCAAGGCGTCGGCCATGTTCTGGATGGCGTGCGCGGCGCGCAGCGATTCGTGGTGGTGCTTCTCGATCTGCTTGGTGATGGCGTCTTCCACCTGGTGGGGGTCCTCCAGGTTCATCGTCATCATGCGCAAGGTGTCGCAAATCAGATCGCAGGCGAAGTGATCCTTCACGATCTTGGGATAGCGAGAAAAGATCGAGGATTCTTTGGGGTTCTCGATGTGCGTTTCAAGGGCGATGACGCCCTTGGTTTTCATCGTTTTGGTCAGTAGGAACAACAGACACAGGAGGTCCTCATAGTCTTTGCCCTTCCACTTGGGCCCGGCGAACACCTTGCCCAGTCCGCCCAGCGTCTGCATGACGACGCCAAAGGGATTGCCGATCAGAAACGCGCCGACGGCCGCGCCGCCGATCATCATCATTTCAAAGGGCGCAGCCTTGATGATGGTGTCGAAATGACCGCCAGCCAGGGCGAAACCGCCAAACACCATGCCGAAAACGACAAGGATCCCAATGATCTGGAACATCTGATCACCCTGCTTGTGCGCCGCTCATTGGTCGGGGCGCGTTCATGCAGCGTTTATGGAGCATCAACCTTAAATCCAGGTTACAGGCCGGGCGCGTCTCATTTCGGCTGCATTCTTTGGCCATCACGACGCTCGGATCTTTGGCGCATTGATCTTTGGGGGACGCCCACATTTTCGAAGGCAAGGCAGTGTTTGGCGCGCAGACGCGGCGCCGAGCTTGCAGGCCGGGCCAGGCGCACACAGCGCACGGCCGGAGAACTGGCGGAGAATGCCGATGAAACGCTTCACGTACGCGCGCGCAGCGCGTCTCACCCTTCTTTCCCTTGCCCTTGTCAGTCCTGCGGCGCCCGCCCTGGGCCAAGACGGCTCGCGACAAGACGGCTCTGGCGGCGTTCAGGCCGCAGCATCGCCGGCGCTCTCCTTGGCGTGCGCGTCGCAGCCGTCCACGCCGCGCTGGCCGAGCGACGGCGCGCAGCTGACCGCTGATGCTCTGGATGGGGTTGGGGCCCAGCTGATGGCCTATTCCAGCGCCCTGAACGCGTATGGCTCTTGCTTGCTGGACATCGTGGACAATCGTGACGACCACGCCGGCGAGACCTGGTTTGCTGCTTTGGACGCCTATAATGCGATCTCCACCGCCCAGGACGACGCCTGGTCGCAGTATGATCGCATGTCCAGCGAATGGCGTGACGCCAATGTCATTGATCCCGACGCCGCGGCGGACTGACGGCGCGGCCCGACCGCGCGGACTGACGGAGTTGAGCGCCGAAAATACTGATTCTCGCCGTGGCCTGTAACGGGCAACACGGGTTAGAACCCTCTGAACGCGCGCCTGATTGGGGTCAACACCTGGTCCTGAGGCGCGCTGAACCGCACCATGAGACCAAGACAACAGAAAGGACGCCTGCCGATGAAACGACTTGTCGCCGTCGCGCTCGCAGCCACCATTTCATCCGTCGCCGTCGCTCAGACGCCGCTGACCTCGGCTCAGCGCAACTATAAGCGCTGCGATGCTGAGGACATGCCCCGCGGCGCCGAGCTGGTTGCGCCTATTTGCGGCGTTATTCCCGCCGAGCCGCGGCTGCCTGAGTATTCCCGCTCCGACATTTCCGCCACCATCGTGGACGCCAGCGCCCAAAGCCGCGACGCCTACGCCGCCCAGGTGCGCGCCTACACGCGCTGCATCGACACGCGCGTCATGGGCGACGGCAGCTTACCCACCGTCACGCTGGACTATGCCGCCTGCGCCCACCAGTACGCCGAAGAGCACGTCACGCGCGTGGTGGAAGGCTGGCAGGATCGCTGCATCGCCTACCAGGACAAGATCAATTCCACGGACATTTCCAGCTGTTTTCCGGCCGGCTAATCGCCCGGTCTGACGCGGCGCGCGGCCGGCGGCTCCCTTAGTGGAGACGCCGCCGCCTGTCGGCGAGCCAAAGCGGGATCCAGGGCGCGATCCGGGGCGCGAGATTGATCCGTTTCGCGCGCCGGGTCCGCCGGCAACCCCGGTGTTCGACGATCCGCGCCGGTCGCGCGCGTTTGCGCTCTTGTTCGCGTGCACCATGGTCATCGGGATCGGCAATTCGATCCTGTTCGCCGTCTTGCCGCCGATTGCCCGCGCGTCGGGCCTCAATGACATCGCCGTCGGCGTGATCTATTCTGTGTCCGCGTTTCTGTTCGCCACCATGGCCCCGGTCTGGGGTCGGGTGTCGGACCGGGTGGGGCGCCGCCCCATCCTGGTGCTCGGGTTTCTGGGCTATGCGGTCTCCATGACCGTCTTTTCCGGCGTGGTGATGGTGGGCATGGCCGGCGCCCTGACCGGCTTTTCGCTGGTGGCGAGCCTGGTGGCGGCGCGTTCCTTGTTTGGCCTGCTGGGCTCGGCGGCGACGCCGGCGGCCAGCGCCTGGGTCGCGGACCGGGCGGCCCCTCAGGCGCGCACGGCGGCCCTGGCGGCCCTCTCGGCCGGGTTTGGCTTGGGCGGCGTCATTGGCCCGGCGGCGGCGTCGGTTGCAGCCCCGCATCTGGGTCTCGTCGCCCCGCTCACGGTGTCGGCTGGCCTGGCGGCGCTCGCGGCGGTGATGGTGCGGCTTTACCTGCCCGAACACACGCAGCCCCAAGAAATTGAATCTCCCAGCGCCACCAGCGCCCCAAGTGCGTCAGTCGCTGACGGGCCGGCTGTCAGGCGGCGCGGCGGTCTGGCTGCAGTCCTCGATCCGCGCCTGCGCGCCGTGGCCGTCATTGGCGCCATCTCTTGGACCGTGCAGGGCGCCATGTTGCAGACCATCACCCTTTTGATGATGGACCGGCTTGATGTCGCAGGCGCGCGGGCGGCCGAGTACGCCGGCGTCGCCCTAACCGCCGGCGCGCTGGCCACGCTGGTCGCTCAGCTGGGCGTTGTCGGCGCATTTCGCCCAACGCCGCGCGCCGCGCTCTTGTCTGGCACCGCCGTCAGCGTCTGCGGCGCCTTGTTCCTCGCCGTGGCGCCAGGGCTTGGAGCGATCGCCTTTGGATTTGCGGTCATGAGCTTTGGCATGGGGCTGGAACGCGCCGGGGTGGCTGGCGCCGCCTCGCTGGCGGTGGGCCCTGACGAGCAGGGGGTGGCCGCAGGCGTGGCCACGGCGACAGCGGGCGTCGGCTTTGTGCTGGCGCCTCTGGTCGGCGTGGTGATGCGCGCGGCCCTCGGCCCGGCCGCGCCCTACCTGGCGTGCGCGGGCCTCTTGGTCATGTCCCTGGTTCTCATTTGGCGCGCGCAAAGTCTTCGTGACAGGTTTTAGGGCGCCAGATTCTAGGGCGTTAGGTTTTAGGGCGTCAGGCCCGCCTCAGCGACCACAGCGTCATGCACCTCGCCGGTGGCAAATCCGTCCGCCGGCAAGCCCTTGGCAGATTGCCAGGCCCGCAAGGCGCGCTGGCTGTTGGGCCCAAACATCCCGTCAACGCCTTGCGTGTCGTGTCCCAGAGCGGTCAAGGCGCGCTGAATGGCGCGCACCTCGTCGCGCGCCAGCGGGCGTTGATCGGTCGGCCAAGGCGTTTGCACGCCCGGGCGCCCGGCGATGGCGTCGCCAAGGAGGCCGGCGGCCAGGGCGTAGGCGGTCGAGGCGTTGTAGCGCTTGAAAACGTAGTGATTGCGATAGAGGAGGAACGCCGGGCCGTCAGCGCCCGCCGGCAGCAACAGAACGCCCTTGCGGAACTGCTCTTCTGCGTCCCACGGCGCATGATCCACGCGCACCACGCCGCGGCCGCCCCAGCCGCCCACCGTCATCTCGCGCCCGTCGGCCATGCCATAGTCGAAGCCGTCCGGCAGCTCCACTTCCACGCCCCACGGCTCGCCCGCACGCCAGCCCATCGTCTTCAGATAGCTGGCCGCTGAGGCGAGCGCATCGCCGCGATTGTTCCACACGTCTTTGCGCCCGTCGCCGTCATGGTCCACGGCGTGGCGGCGGTAGGTCGCCGGCATGAACTGGGTTTGGCCCATGGCCCCGGCCCAGCCGCCGATCAGTTCATCGCGCCGCGCCTCGCCGTCGCGCAAGATCTCCAAGACGGCGAACAACTCGCCTTCAAAGAACTCTCGCCGCCGGCCCTCCCAGGCCAGGGTCGCCAGCGCCAAGGGCACGTCGGTTTCGCCGATGTAGCCGCCAAATGCGCTTTCCAGGCCCCAGATCGCGACAGTGCTCTCGGCCGCGACGCCATAGGTGGCTTCCAGCTGCGCCAACAGGGCGGCGGACTCGGCGGCTTTCTCACGACCGGTCTCAACGCGTGTTTCTGACACGGCCGACGCCAAGTACTCCCAAATAGGTCGCACGAACTCAGATTGGTTGCGATCTAACTCAATCGTGGCGATGGCGGGTTCGGGCAGAGTGAAGGCCGACGCGACCAGGTCGCGATCAAAGCCGCTGGCGACGGCGCGCGCGCTGACCTCGTCCAGATAGGCGTGGAAACTATGGTCGTGGTCGTCCGCGGCGTCCTCATAGCCCGGATCGGCCATCAGCATTTCGTGGCCGGGATCAAACAGCGCTGCCATC
>CAYGQB010000188.1:0-5269 GCA_964351895.1 uncultured Caulobacterales bacterium | reverse complement strand
CGGCGCGCCGGGCGTGCTGCATGGCAACCGGACCTACCTGTTGCAGGATGATGATGGCCAGATCCTGGACGCGCACTCGATCTCCGCCGGGCTTGATTATCCCGGCATTGGGCCCGAACACGCGTTCCTGCACGACGCCAAGCGGGTGGAGTATGTCTCAGCGACAGACACCGAAGCGCTCGACATGTTTCAGCTTTGCGCGCGCGTCGAAGGCATCATCCCAGCGCTGGAGCCCGCTCACGCCCTGGCGCGCGTGCGCGACCTGGCCCAGGAATTGGGACCGGACGGCGTGATCTTGATGAACATGTGCGGCCGCGGAGACAAGGACGTGTTTACCGTCGCAGACGCGCTGGGTGTGGAACTGTAGGCGCGCGGATGAGGCCGAGACGGAAAACCAGTTCCCACTTTTCCTGAATGCCTTGATCGCAGCGGCATTCCGAGACGGAAAACCGGTTCCCACTTTTCCTGAACGCCTTGATCGCAGCGGCGTTCCGAGACGGAAAACCGGTTCCCACTTTTCCTGAACGCCTTGAGCCCCCACTCTCGCTCCTGTATCTCCCCCGCCTCACCCGACGGACCGGTGTCTATGACCTCTCGCCTCTCCACCCGCCTTGCCGACTTGCGCGCCCACAACCGCGCCGGCTTCATTGCCTATGTGATGGCGGGCGACCCCGACGTTGAGACAAGTTGGGAGGTCCTGCGTCAACTGCCAGACGCGGGCGTGGACGTGGTCGAACTGGGGATGCCGTTCTCCGATCCGACAGCCGACGGCCCCTCGATCCAGCGCGCCGGTCAGCGCGCCCTGGCGTCCGGCACACGGCTCAATGACGTGTTTGAACTGGCGCGCCGCTTTCGCGCTCTCCACCCCGAAACGCCGCTCATCTTGATGGGCTACACCAACTCCGCGCACGCACGCGGCTATGAGGTGTTCGCCAATGACGCGGCGGCTGCGGGTGTCGACGGCGCCATCATCGTGGACGCCCCGCCGGAGGAAGACGCGCCCATCCGCGCCGCGTTCGCCGCCTATGACCTCGCGCTTGTGCGCCTGGCGACGCCAACCAGCGACGCGGCCCGTCTGCCGAGGATTGTCGAAAATGCAACGGGTTTCGTGTACTACGTATCTGTAACCGGAGTGACGGGAAGCGCAGCTGCAACTGACGCGGCGGTGCGCGCGGGGGTTGAACGCATTCGCGCGGTCTGTGATCTCCCGGTGGCGGTAGGGTTTGGCGTGCGCGCACAAGAACAAGCAAGCGCGATTGCACGTCACGCGGACGCGGTGGTTGTCGGATCGGCAATTGTCGACGCCTTGGCGGACGGCGGCGTTTCAGACGCCCTGGCCACGGCGCGGCGCTTGGCCGAGGCAACTCACACGGCCCGCTAAGGAGTTTGAATGAGCTGGATCGAACGGGTTGCGCCCGGCCTGAAGAAGGCCCTCGCCAAGCGCGACACGCCCGACAATCTCTGGGTTAAGTGCCCCAAGAGCGGGGACATGGTCTTTACCAAAGACCTGGACGCGTCCCTGCACGTGACGCCCGCCGGCCACCACATGCGCATTGGTCCAGAGGCGCGCTTTTCCTACACCTTTGATGACGGCGTGCACGAGCTGATCGAGACCCCCGAGGCGCCGCGGGACCCGTTGCGCTTTCGCGACGACAAGACCTATGCGTCGCGATTGAACGCGGCGCGCAAGAAAACGGGCCGGGACGACGCCGTTGCGGTCGCCGCCGGCCAGATCGAAGGCCGCGACGCGGTCGTCTTCGTTCAAGACTTTGCCTTCATGGGCGGCTCGCTCGGCATGGCCGCCGGTGAGGGCTTCATCGCCGCCGCTGAGGCTGCGGTGGAACGCCGGGCGCCGCTCATCGCCTATGTCGCGGCTGGCGGCGCGCGGATGCAGGAGGGCATGCTCTCGCTGATGCAAATGCCCCGCACCATCATTGGCGTGCAGCAGCTCAATGAAGCCAGGTTGCCCTATATTGTGGTTCTGACGGACCCGACCACGGGCGGGGTCACGGCCTCCTACGCCATGCTCGGCGACGTGCACATCGCAGAGCCTGGCGCCCTGATCGGTTTTGCCGGCCCGCGCGTCATTGAGGCAACCATCCGCGAGAAGCTCCCCGACGGCTTTCAGCGCGCCGAGTACTTGCTGGAAAAGGGCATGGTCGACATGGTCGTTGATCGGCGCGACCTGAAAGCCACGCTTGCGCGCCTGGTGCGCCTGATGACGGGCGCGCCCGCTCCGGCTCATCTGAATGGCGCCGCACACCCCGGCGCGGCGGCCAATGGGGCCACACATGCCGTCGAAGGTTACGCCGAGTCTCAAGCGCGACCCGGAGCGACGCCCAGCGACACTCCCAACGGCGCGGGCGCCAAAGGCGCCCCGAACGGGGCCGCGAACGGATCGTCCCACGGGGCGAGCCGGACAGCCCCAGCGTCGAATGGCGCGGTACCCCGGCCCAACGCTTCAAGCGCCAGCTCGCCGGCCGCCAAGCCCAATGGCGGGCGCAAAAGCAATGGCGCAGGCGCCAAGCCGAGCAGTTCTGAGGACAAGGGCGATTAGCGCCGCCGAACGTGCGGTTGACGCCGCCCTCACCCGGCTTGAGGCGCTCCACCCGCGGGCGATTGATCTGGATTTAGGGCGCATGCGCCGGCTTCTGTCCGCACTGGGCGAGCCGCAGACGCGGCTGGCCCCCGCCATTCACGTGGCCGGCACCAATGGCAAGGGGTCGGTGGTCGCCAATCTCTTGTCGATGGCCAGCGCCGGCGGCCTCAGCGCGCACGTCTACACCTCCCCGCATCTGGTGCGATTCAACGAACGCATCATGATCGCAAGCAGCGTGATCGACGATGAACGCCTGGCCGATCTCTTGACCCGGGTTGAGGCGGCGAACGCCGGCGACGCCATCACCTTCTTTGAAGCCACGACAGCCGCCGCATTCCTGGGCTTCAGCGAGACCCCAGCCGACCTCACTCTTTTAGAAGTCGGTTTGGGCGGGCGCTTTGACGCGACCAACGTGATCACCGACCCCGCCTGCGCCGTCGTGACTTCCATCGGGATGGATCATGCAGAGTTTCTCGGCTCTGAGTTGACTCAAATTGCGCGCGAGAAGGCCGGCGTGTTCAAGGCGGGTCGGCCCGCCGTCATCGGCCCGCAAGATCCCTCCGCGCGCGCCGCCCTTGTCACGGCGGCGCTGGAGGCGGGAGCCGATCCCATCCGGGTGTGGGGCTCTGACTTTGAGGCCCACCGCGAGCTGGACCGTATTGTCTTTGAAGGCCCAGAGCATGTGCTGGAGTTTGGCTCGGTGGGTCTGATCGGCGGCCACCAGATAGAGAACGCTGGCGTGGCCGCCATGGCGGCGATCGAGAGCGGGCTTTTGCCGACGGATCACATAGCGCCGGGCGTCGCCCATGCGCGCTGGCCTGGCAGGCTCCAAGAGATAAGTCACGGCCCCCTCTATGAGGCGGCGTTCGGCGACGGCCCGGGCGAATTGTGGATCGACGGGGCGCACAATCCACCCGCCGCTGAAGCGCTCGCGCGGGCTTTGGCGGACTTGGACGACGAGGAGCCACGTCCGCTGGTGGTCATTGCCGCCATGCAGGCGACAAAAGATCGGGTGGCGTACCTGAATGCGTTTGTTGGGCTGGCCCGGCTGATCGTGTGCGCCCCGCTCATCAGCAGCCCCGCCCCAGTTTCGCCTGAGGACTTGGCCGCCAGCGCTGCGGCGCTCGGGCTGGATGCGCGTGTCGCCGACACGCTGGAGGCCGCCCTCAGCCGCGCTGCGGACGAACGTGACGACGCAGGGCGCGCGCCCCGCATCGTCATTACGGGATCATTGTACTTTGTCGGCGAAGCGCTGGCGCGGGCTGGCGGTCGCAGCCGCCGCCCGACAACCGGCTAAACGCTCTCGTTCAGCCACTCAACGATCTTAGATTTCGGCAAGGCGCCAACCTTGGTGGCGGCCACCTGACCATCCTTGAAGATCATCAAGGTGGGAATGCCGCGCACCCCATACTTGGAGGGCGTGCCCGGATTGTCATCGATGTTCATCTTGATGACGCGCACCCGGTCGCCATACTCGGCCGCGATCTCTTCCAGAGCCGGTCCGATTTGCTTACAGGGCCCGCACCATTCGGCCCAAAAATCCACGAGGACCGGCGTGTCGGCTTTCAGGACGTCAGCTTCAAAGCTGTCGTCAGTGACCGGAGCGGTAGCCATGTTGTTCTCCAACTCTTTCGGCGCGCCGGCATGACGCGCTGTTAACCGGACAGGTATGAACACCGCGCGCGCCGGTCAAGCGTTGGGCGCCGCCCCATCGAGTAACGAATCCGGGAGGGGCATGAGGCGCGGCCCATCCGTCCACAGGAGGGCGCAGCGCACGACCCGCCCGGGATAGAGCGCGCGCAGAACGCTGCGATAGGCCGCCATCTGGCGCACAGTCCTTGCAGCGACGGCGTCGGGCGTCGCGGGCGGCGGGCGGTTGGTCTTGAAATCAACCGCGAGCACCTCGTCTGGCGTGATCACCAGCCTGTCGATGCGCCCGGACACCACAATCGGCTGCCCATGCGCGTCGGCCTGCAGATCCGGTGCGACGCCCACCAGGGGCGCTTCGGCGCGGGCGTTTGCGCCAAACACACTGCCAAACGCCGGATCGTTGAGCACTTGAAGCGTTTCTGCCAAGGCGGCCGTCGCCGCCGCATCACTGAGCGAGGTGCGTTCGGCCAGGTAGCGGGCGCCGGCCTGTTCGCGCTCGTACGGCGCAAGCTCAGGCAGGATCTCCAACAGGCGGTGAATGGCCAGCCCGCGTGCAAAGCGCGCCCCGTCCAGATCGGCCAGAGGCGAGCGCGCGGGCCCATCAGACACGCTGGCGCCATCAGCGCGCGAGGGAGCAGTCATGCGCCCAACATGACGCGCCGAAGGCGCTGCCCGCCCCATCCACGACGGCGGCGCGGTGCGCGCGGGCTCGCTCCTCTGCGTTTGCGGGGCGAGGCGCGCCGAGCCTTCACCCAGCCGCCAGCCGGGCTCCTCCGCGCCCAAGCGCTCCAAAGTGGCCGCGTCATCCAGCGGCGCCGCGCCGAGGCGCTCCATCGCCGCGCTGACCCGGTCATGCCACGTCGTCTGTCGGGTCTTGTTTCCACCCGCCGCGCCGCAGATCACCAGGCGATCCTCCGCCCGCGTCATGCCCACGTAGAGAAGACGCGCATCCTCGGCCAGGTTGGCGCGGGCGCCGATCTCGCGGGCTTGCGCCGCCTCTTCGGTGTCCAGCGCCGTACT
>CAYGQB010000187.1:0-5281 GCA_964351895.1 uncultured Caulobacterales bacterium | reverse complement strand
CGCCAGCCCGGCCTGGGATGAAACGCTGGAGTTTTACTCCATCAAGGTCGCCGATGGGCCGCTCACCAGCCGACTGCAGCACATCAAGCCCGGCGACACGGTGATCTTAGGGCGCAAGCCCACCGGCACCCTGGTGTTGGACGCCCTGACCTCAGGGCGCCGCCTGTTCTTGTTCTCAACCGGCACCGGCATCGCCCCGTTCGCCAGCATCGTGCGCGACCCGGAAACCTATGAGCGCTTTGAGGAAGTGATCCTCACCCACACCTGTCGCCAGGTTGCCGAATTGACCTATGGCCGCGAACTGATCGCGGCCCTGCCCGATGACCCGCTGGTGGGCGAGGAGGCGGCCAAGCGCTTGCGCTACGTGCCCAGCGTGACCCGCGAAGCGTTTGGCCGGCGCGGGCGCATCACCGAGCTGATGACCTCCGGGCGCCTCTTTGAAGAGCTGGGCGAAGGCCGGCTCAACCCGGCCCATGATCGGGCGATGATCTGCGGCTCGGCGGCCATGATCGCCGACACGCGCGCCTGTTTGGAGGCGGCCGGCCTGACCGAAGGCGCCAACTCCAAGCCGGCCGAGTATGTCGTGGAGAAATCATTCGTCGGCTAGCGCCCGTCATCTACTCACCCAGCGTCGCGCCAGCCCGGGTTGCGGGCCTTGCCGCGCGCGCCCACGACCGACCCGCACCGCGCCAGCTGCGACCGCTTGGCCAGGCCACTGTTCGGACACGGCGCGTCTGTTATAGTGGCGTGGGACTTGCCTGAGCCGACGGGACACATGCGGACAGGCTGAGCAGGGTTTGAGAGAGAGATGGGGGCGGTGCGTCTTGAGACGCGCGCTCGCGTACGCTCACATGCGAGCGGGCGCAGCGCGCTGACCGCGACTTGGCGGCAAGGCTGGGACGCGCAGGACGCGCGCGCCCTGTCAGTGCTCCGTGCCGAGAAGAACGACGACGGCCTGTTTCTCGATCCGGTTTGGCTTGAGGCGGCGCTCGCCACGCTGGTGACTGAAACCCAAGAAGTTTGGACTCTCGTCGTCACCCGCAACGATGCGCCCGAGGCCGTTGTTCCGTTTGTGATCGGTCCAGAGCGCATCTACGCCGCGCCGGTGACGTCCGTGCGCGTGCTCGGCGACCCCTTGTCAGACCGCTTCGACCCCATTCTTCCCCATGATGATTGGACGGTCCTCGTTGATGCGCTCAACGCCGCCCCGTTTGCCTGGGATGTGGCGATCTTGTCGGAGACCTGTCTGAAACCCCAGCACGCCGAGCAGGTGAGCCTCGCCGCCCACCACTACGGCATGCGCGCAGAGTTGCGTGCGACCGGACGCACCCCTGTCATCGACGTGTCCGCCCTCAATCGCGACGACCGAAGCTTGAGCTATTCCAAGCGCTTGCGCAGCCGCATCCGCAACAGCGCCAACCGGATTTTCCGCGACGGCGGGGCCGTGGCGCGCATCGTGGACGTGACGCCCGAGAACGCCGAGGCCCTCTTTGCGGAGGCGGAAAACCTCGAAGCGCGGGCCTGGAAAGGCCAGGCCGGGGTTGGCCTCTTTGGCACGCCGTCTGAGCGGGCGTGTGTCTTGGCCGCCGTCACCGATCCCCGGCGCAGCTTCGCCGGCGCGTTCTACTTTCTTGACGTGGGCGAGCGGGCGGTCGCCTTCAGCTTCAACTTCATTGGCCCGCGCGTGAACCTTGATTACCAGGGCAGCTTTGATCCTGAGTTTTCGCGCTGGGGGGCGGGCACGTTCCTCATCGACCTGATCGCAGGCGACTGTCAGGCGCGCGGCTTACCCACGCTGGACGCATCGCGCTCGACCATCCGCATATCCCCCAATCACGCCTCGTTTCCGCATACAGAGCGCCTGCATCATCGCCTCTTTCTCTATCGCCCCACCCTGGCCGGCCGCTTGGCGGGGCTGATCTCATTGCGCGTGCGCCCGGCGGCACATGCGTTGCAGCGCTTGCGCGATAAGCGTCGGGGGACATGAGCGTATGAAAGTCGCGATCATTGGATTGGGATACGTGGGCTGCACCAACGCCGCCTGCATCAGTGACGGCGGCCACGCCATCTATGGCGTTGATCTGGATCGCGAAAAAGTCGCCGCCCTGCACGCCGGGCGCGCCCCATTTGCCGAACCAGAGATCGACGGCCTCCTCCAGACGGCTGTCGCCAAGGGCCTGATTCACGCCAGCAACTCCATGACCGACGTGGTGCGCCATGTCGATGTGGCGCTGGTGTGCGTGGCGGCGCCCAACGCCGCAGACGGATCACTGGACCTGTCGCCGGTGGCCGCGTGCACAGAGCAACTCGCAAAGGAAATCCGCGAGCGCGATCCAGATCTGGCGCCCCTGGTGGTCGCCTATCGCACGACCATGGCGCCGGGCGCGGTCGACGCCACACTCCTGCCGCTGCTTGAAACTGTCGTCGGCGAACCGGCCGGGCGGCGATTTGAGGTCGCCTTCTATCCGGAGTTTCTGCGCGAAGGCACGGCGGTGGCCGACTACTTCCAACCGCCGCGGATTGTCCTGGGCGAGCGCGAACCGGGCGCCAGCCGGATGTTGAACGGCCTCCTGGACGATCTTCAGAAGGCGAGCGGCGCACCGGTGTTTCACGTCGATTATCGCACCGCCGAATTGGTCAAGTTCACCGACAACACGTGGCACGCATTGAAGGTGACATTCGCCAACGAGGTCGCGCGCACCGCCCTGGCGCATGGCGCGGACCCGGCCAAGGCGGCCGAAATTTTCATTGCCGACCGTGATCTCAACATCTCGCCCAAGTACCTGCGCCCCGGCCCGGCCTATGGCGGCTCCTGCCTGCCCAAAGACGTGCGCGCCATGTCGGCCCTGGCGTCCAGCGCCAATGTCGACGCGCCTGTGATCGCGCACATCGTGGCCTCAAACGAAGAGCACAAGGCCTTCATCGCCGAGCACGTGGCCGCAGCCTGCGCTGGCGCCCGCCGGATCTTGCAGGTGGGCCTGTCCTTCAAGACCGACACCGACGATCTGCGTGAAAGTCCGCATGTGGATCTGTGGCAGGCGCTGAAGTCTCGCGGCTTTGAAGTGCGCGTCTATGATCCAGACGTCACCCCCTCCAAGTTGACGACTGCGGCGCGGTCGGCCATTCCGCCCGAAGGACGCGGCGTGCTTGAAACGTTGACGGACGATCTTGATGCGGCCCTGGCGTGGGCGGACCGGACGGTTGTGCTGAAGACGGTGAAGTCTGCGCAGGCCAAGCTGGCGCTCGCCGACGCGATCGACGTGCGCACCCTTCAATCAAGCCTGATCCGTTCGCGCGTCGCCGCTGAGTAGATCGCCATAGGCGCGCGCCAGCGCGTCCAGCGCCGCCTCCATGCTGTGATGATCGCGCCAGTGCGCATGGGCGCGTGCGAGCACCTGGGCGCGCGCGGGATCCTCAAGCGCCCCCGCCACCGCGTCGGCGAGCGTGTCTGGTGCGTCGTCCGCCGCCAGCCAGCCGCGCCGTTCGTCCGCCCCCTGCCCCACCAGCTGGGTGTTGCCCGGCGCCTCCACCGCCACAACCGGCGTGTGCGCGGCAAAGGCTTCTAAGATCGCCAGAGACACGCCCTCGGTCACGGACGCCGTGACAAACACATCCGCCGCCGCCAGGCAATCGCCAATGTCGGCGCGCCGCCCAGCGAAAATCACCGCTTCATTGAAGCCTTGCGCCGCGGCCCGCTGCGCCAGCGCCTGCGCGTCCGGGCCATCCCCCACCAGCACCAGGCGCGCACCGGGGCGACGGGCGCGCAAGGCGCCCATCATGTCGATCAGGGCGGCTTGGTTCTTATTGGAGACGAGGCGCCCGACAAAGAGGGCGAGCGGCGTCTCCGGGCTGACCCCAAGCGCGCCCCGCAAGGCCGCGCGTCCCACATTCTGGACCGGCGCGGGCACGCCGATCGGACCGGGCGCAACGGCGGTGGGCGGGGCGCCAAACCGGCCGATCACAGCCGCGCTCACCTCATCGGAGATGGTCAGGACCGCACCGGCGCGCGCATACGTCCAAACCGCCGCGCGCCGCCAAAAGGCGTGCTTTAGCCCACGCGTTCCCAAAGATAGGGGAATGACGTGATTGGAGTGCACATGGACGGCCACCGGCCGGCCGGTGAGGCGCCCCGTGAGCACCGCCAAGAGCGCCCCGTCATTGAGATGGCCGTGGATGATGTCGATGTTTTCAGCGCGCACGCGCCGGGCCAGGGCGCGCACCGTCTGGACAAGGCGCAGCGGCGCCCCGAGCGGCCCCAATATCGACACGGGCTTTTTGGCGTCGGCGCTGGCGACCTGTGGCGCGGCGCCGGCTGCGGCGAGCCGCTCTTCCAGCGCGCCGCCCTTGCGCCACGCCGACACCAAGACCTCAAACGGCCGCTCGCGCAGCGCGCGCGCCTGAAGCGCCTCGGCGAGGTTGAGGAGGTAAATCTCGGCCCCGCCCGGGGCCAGGCCATAAATGACGTGGAGCGTCTTGAGAGGTCCGGCGGGAACGCAATCCGACAGGGCGGCGTCTGGGGCGTTGCCAGAATTGGGCGTCACGGCGCGCATGGAGACGGGGTGCGATCCGCCTGGCCCGGCCCCAGACGCGAGATTGAGACATCGCGAAAACCAAGCGTCAGGGGTGCGGAACTGGCGTTGGCGGTCACGCCCAGCTCCAGGTAGTCAACCTTGATGTTGCGCAGGCGCACGCCGTCTTCGGCGAAGGCGTCTGGCTCGGGCAGCGTTTGCGTGCGTCCTTCCACGATCAAGTCCTGGTCGAGCCAAATCTGCGCCCAGCCGTCGTCTCCGCGCCCGCCCAGCTCCAGTCGCCAGGTGACGCGGGTCCAGACATCGCGCGCCAAGCCGCCCTGGCGGGCGGGCGGCGGACGCAGGCTGTCGCGGCCATAGCCGATCTTAGCGCGCTCCAGGACGGGATAGCCTTGGGGGTCTTTCAGGTGGATGCGCACGCCGGGGCTCGGATCCGGCGCCGACGCCCCTGCCGGCCAGCAGTCCGCGCACTCCAGGTCCATGATGAAGACGTCCGACAGATTGGCCCCGCCAGGCGCCCACACACAGGCGCTCACTTCAATCGCGTCGCCGGCGCGCAAATCCAGCTCGCCATAGACGGCGCTCGCCTTGGACACCGGGTCGGTGTCGTTGACCGCATAGGCGTAGAGCGCGCGCCCGCCCGGCCCGTCGCCGCGGCCCACCCGATTGGCGTCATGGGTTTCTTTGGTGAACGACCAGGGCCCGCCGTCGCGTCGCAACAGGCGCGCATAGGGATCAGCGTCGGCAAACAA
>CAYGQB010000186.1:0-5285 GCA_964351895.1 uncultured Caulobacterales bacterium | reverse complement strand
TCCAAGATGCGCCGGCCGGCGGCGAAGTGGCTGAGCCTGATATGGCCGGGCCCGTGTATCCGATCGTGCAAAACGGCGCCTATCTGGTGCAGGTCGCGTCGTTCCGCGACCCTGCGTCAGCCGAGGTGGCCTGGGAGCGACTGCGCGCCAATCACGCCGACCTGTTCGCCGCCGCGCACCGCGACGTCACGTCCGCCGACCTCGGCGCGGCGGGCATCCGTCATCGTCTGCGCGTCGATGGCTTTTCTGAAGCCGCGCACGCCAACGCCTTTTGCGATGCGCTGAAGCGCCGGGACCAAGACTGTCTCGTGGTGCGCCGATGAGCGCGCGGGCGGTCATTCTTGGCTGCGCCGGCCCAAGTCTGTCGGACGAGGAGCGCGCCTTCTTTAGGGCCGCCGATCCGTGGGGCTTCATCGTCTTTAAGCGCAACGTGGAGACGCCGGAACAGGTGCGCGCGCTCACCAGCGCGTTGCGTGACGCGGTGGGGCGCGACTGTCTGATCTTTGTCGATCAAGAAGGCGGGCGGGTCCAAAGGCTCGGCCCCCCGCACTGGCGCCCCCGCCCTCCAGGCGCCGCCTACGGTCAGCTTTACGCGCAAGATCGCGACGCCGGGCTAGACGCTGCACGTCTTGGCTTTCGCGCCGTCGCCCATGAGTTGCGCGCCGTCGGGCTGGACGCCGACTGCATGCCCATTCTCGACGTGCCGAGGGATGGCGCCGATCCGATCATCGGCGATCGCGCGCTGGGACTTGATTCGGCCGCCGTGGCCGCCGTGGGGCGCGCCGTGATGGAGGGGCTGCACCTGGGCGGGGTCGCCAGCGTGATCAAGCACGCGCCAGGCCACGGCCGGGCCGATGTCGACAGCCACCTGAAACTGCCGGTCGTCTCCTCAAGCCTTGAGGAGTTGGAGGCCGATCTGGCCCCGTTCGCCGACCTTGCGGATGCGCCCATGGCGATGACCGCGCACGTGGTTTACGCCGCGCTCGACCCGGACCGCCCGGCCACGACCTCGCCTGACGTGATCGCCAAGCTGATCCGCGGGCGCGCCGGGTTTGACGGCCTGGTGATGACCGACGACCTGTCGATGCAGGCGCTGGAAGGGCCGATGGCTTTGCGCGCACGCAACTCCATCGCCGCAGGCTGTGACATGCTTTTGCATTGCAACGGCGACATGGAGGAGATGGCGGCGGTCTTGACCGAGGCGCCTGAGCTGGTGGGCGCGGCCGCATCACGGGCGCAAGACGCTGTGGACATCGCGCGCCAAACGCCAGACGCATTTGATCCCATAGAAGGCGAGGCGCGTTTGGACGCGCTCTTGGAACCGGTATGGCGCCCCGCCGTCGCCTAGCGTCGCGCAGCCGGGCGGCGGTTGCTGACGCGCCTCAGCTTGACGACTTTGAGGCCGCCGACGCCGCCGCGCAGGACGGGGCGGGGCTGGTTCTGCGTCTGGACGGCTACGAAGGCCCCTTGCATCTTCTGTTGGCGCTGGCGCGGGTTCAGAAGGTCGACCTGACGCAAATTTCCGTGGCGCGACTGGCCCAGCAGTACGTGTCCTTTGTCGAGACCGCTGAGCGTCTGCGCATAGAGTTGGCGGCTGATTATCTGGTGATGGCCGCCTGGCTGACGCTCTTGAAATCGCGCCTGCTCTTGCCGCGAGACGAACGCGTCGACGATGACGATCCGCGCACGCCGGAGGAAATCGCCCGCGCCTTGGCCCAGCGCCTGAAGCGGCTGGATGCGATGCGCAACGCCGCCGCGCTTCTGTTTGAGGGCGATCTATTGGGCCGCGACACCGTCACGCGCGGCAATCCAGAGGGGGTGCGTCTGCACCGCACGCCGGCCTGGGAGGCCGACCTCTATGATCTGTTGAAGGCCTATGGGACACGCCGGTCGATCTCGGCGCGTGCGCGCGTGCGTTTTGTGGCGCCCAATGTCTACGCGCTGGAAACCGCACGCCGCGACTTGGCCCGGCGCCTGCCGCCCGGCGACGCGTGGAACGCCCTGGGTCTGTTGTTGCCGCGCGACGAAGACTTTGCGTCCAATCCGCCGCCCGCTGCTTCGCGCCTGGCCAGCGGCTTGATGGCGACCTTGGAGTTGGCGCGCGATGGGCGTGCAGAGGTGCGCCAAGATCGCGCCTTTGGGCCCGTGATGGTGCGGGCGCGCGCCCAGCCGGCCCCTGCACAGCCAGCCCCTGCACAGCCAGCCCGTGAGGCGGCGTCATGAGCGGGCGTCGGGCCCGCACCAAGCGCGCTGGCGCTGATGGCGGGGAAATGGGGCCAGCGCGCACCAAGCGGCGCGCTGCGTCGCGCACGGCCAAGCCGGCGGTTGAACCGCCAACGCCAGCTGACGCGGCCGGGGACCCGCCGGTCGCGCGTGACACGCCCGCCCCGCAAGGCGACGCCATTCGCGACGCCATCGCCGGCTTGCGCCGCGCGCCTGGTCCCCAAGCCGAGCCAGACCCGGCGCCGATTGAGGGGGACGCCGGCCTTGAGCTGATGCGCGCGGTCGAGGCGCTCTTGTTTGCCGCGCACGAACCGCTTGATTTGGAGACGCTGCGCGCGCGGCTGCCAGACGGCGCCGACGTCAGCGCCGCCTTGGGCGCGCTTCAGCTTCAGTATGCATCGCGCGGCGTCAATCTGGCGCGGGTGGCGGGCAAGTGGCGCTTTCAAACCGCGCCAGACCTGCGCTGGCTCTTGGATCGCACTGAAACGACGCCGCGCAAGCTTGCGCCGGCGGCGCGCGAAACCTTGGCGATCATCGCCTACCACCAGCCGGCGACGCGGGCGGAGATTGAAGCAGTGCGCGGCGTGGCCGTTTCGCGCGGCACTCTGGACACGCTCTTGGAAGTCGGCTGGGTGCGTCCGCGCGGTCGCAGACGCGCGCCGGGTCGGCCGGTCGTCTATGCCACCACGGACGCGTTTCTAGAGCACTTTGGTCTCGATTCCCTGGAAGACTTGCCAGGCAAAGACGAGCTGAAGGCCGCCGGCCTCTTGGACGCGCGCGTGCCGGCCGATGTCGATGTTCCCGACCCTGCGACCATTGGCGTGCAGGACGAACTGGACCTTGAGGAAGTCACCGGCGAGGCGGCCGCCTTCCATCAAGATTTCCTCAGCTCTGATGAATTGGGGCCTGATGAACTGGGCCATGAGACGTTGGACCCCGACGAACCGGACGCAAACTAAGAAAGGCTTGGGCGCGGTCGAGGCGCCCCCCAACGCGGTCGACGCGCGGTCGACGCGCATTGCGTCGAGCCGTGGAGAACGCTACGCCTTGAGACCCGCACCAGCTTGTGAGGCAACAAAGCCGTGTCACCAGGTATTTGGCAGATCGTTCTTGTTGGCGTGCTCGCCCTCGTTCTGTTCGGCGGGCGCGGCAAAATTTCGTCCATCATGGGAGACCTCGCCAAGGGCATCACCAGCTTCCGCAAGGGGCTGCGTGAGGATGAAACGCCGCAAATCCCTGATGCGGGCGAAACCATCGACGCCGAAGCCACCCACAAGAAGGACGGCTAGGAGGCGAGCGGATGCTGCCCGATATCGGCTTGGGCGAAATGCTCGTCATCGCCATTGCCGCCCTGGTGGTGGTGGGTCCCAAGGACCTTCCGCGTCTGGCGCGCCAGGTTGGCGGCGTGATGAGCAAGGCGCGCGGCATGGCCCGCGAGTTTCGCGACGCCTTCGACGACATGGGGCGTGAGGCCGAGATTGACGAGCTGCGCAAGGAAGTCGCCGCGTTGCGCGACGCCAATCCGCTGACAGAGATCGAGCGCGAGATGCGCGGCGCTGAAGCCGACGCGCGCCAGGCCCTGCACGAGCCCAAAAGCCGCCCATGACCGCCCCGCATTGCACATGACCAAAGACACGACCGACGACACCGGTCTGACCCCGATGCCGCCCGAGCCAGATTCGGCGCCGGACACGACGCCGGATCCGGGCCTGGTCGACGATGATGAGGCGGCGCTGGAATCCACCCGCGCGCCGCTCCTTGATCATCTGGTCGAGCTGCGCCGGCGGGTGATCACCTGCCTGATCGCGGTGGCGGTCGGCTTTGGCTTCTGCTTCTGGATCGCCAAGTCGATCTATCTGGTGCTGTTGGGCCCCTTTGAGACGGCCGCTCGGGTGATGGCGGAGAAAAAGGGCGTGCCGGTCGAGCAGCTGGAGCTCATTTTCACGCAGCCGCTTGAGTACTTTTTCGTCCAGCTCCAGCTGGGTCTGTTTGGCGCGATTATCCTGGCCTTCCCGATCATCGCCCACCAAGTCTACGCCTTCGTCGCGCCGGGCCTGTACAAGAACGAGCGCGCCGCCTTCACGCCCTTTCTGGTGGCCTCTCCGGTGCTGTTCGCGGCGGGGGCGGCGCTTGTGTACTTTTTCATCTTGCCGTTCGTGATGCGCTTTGCGCTGGGTCAAGAACAGGTGATCGAAGGCCAGGCCGCGATCACGCTCTTGCCTAAGGTGTCGGACTATCTGTCGCTGGTGACGACACTGATCCTGGCCTTTGGGTTCTCCTTTCAACTGCCGGTGGTCTTGACCTTGCTGGCGCGCGCCGGCGTGGTCAGCGCTGCGGGCCTGCGCGGTTTTCGCAAGTACGCCATTGTCGCCATCTTCGCCTTCGCCGCCTTTGTGACGCCGCCTGATCCCTTGTCGCAGATCGGCCTCGGGATGGCGCTCATCGCGCTCTATGAGCTGTCGATTGGCTGCGTGGTGATGGTTGAGCGCGCGCGGGCGCGCCTTGACGCCGAAGACGCCGCCCAAGACGCCCAAGACGCCCAAGACGCTTAGGCGGCCAAGGAGGCGGCCAAGGAGGCGGCCAAGGAGGCGGGAGGCGAAGAGGCGTGATTGCTCGATGCGGCGCAGCGCGCTAGTCAGGCGCTCCTCTCTCTCTTGGCGACGCGGGTCCGCCCGCTGACGCCACCCCGCGCGGCTGAGCTTCGATCATGCATGACATCAAAGTCGTTCGTTCTGACCCTGACGCGTTTGACGCCGCCCTGGCGCGGCGGGGCGTGGCGGCGTGTGCTGCGCAGCTGGTTGAGCTGGACGCCCAACAGCGCGCCGCCGTCACCGCCAAGCAAGAAGCAGAAACCGCCCGCAACACTGCCTCAAAGGCCATCGGCAAGGCCAAGGCGAGCGGCGATGAGGCCGAGTTTGAACGCCTGCGCAGCGAAGTCTCGCGCTTGAAAGACGACATGGAGCGGCTGGGCGAGGTGGAAACTCACGCCGGCCAGCTTCTCAATCAGCATCTCGAAGCCCTGCCCAACCTCGCCGCCGAGGACGCCCCCGACGGGCCGGACG
>CAYGQB010000185.1:0-5285 GCA_964351895.1 uncultured Caulobacterales bacterium | reverse complement strand
CACGTAACGAGGGGTTCGTGGGCGAGGCATTCATCTACGACGCCGTGCGCACGCCGCGGGGCAAGGGAAAACCCGGCGGCGTCCTGTCGTCTCTCGCGCCCCACGCCCTCGTCGGGCAGCTGGTGGACGCCTTGCGCGCACGCCATGGGGCGGAGGCGGTGGCGCGCGCCGACCGCATGATCCTGAGCTGTGTCGGCCAGATCGACGCCCAGGGCGGTCACATCGCCATGGTCAGTCGCCTGGCGGCGGGCTTGCCCGACACCATGGCCGTTCACACGCTCAACAACTTCTGCGCCGGCGGCCTCACTGCGCTCAACACGGCCTGCAATGCGGTAAGAGCGGGAGACTGTGACCTGGTGCTTGCGGGCGGCGTTGAGTGCATGAGCCAAGTCCCGTTTCTGGGCGACCGGGCGCACTACTATACCGACACCGCCCTGTCGCGCCGGCTGCGCTATGCGCCGGTGGCCATTTCCGCCGACTTCATGGCCGTGCGCGAAGACATTTCCCGTCGGGAGTTGGACGACGTCACCTTGCGGTCGCACCAGCGCGCCGCGGCGGCGTGGGACGCAGGTCACTATGACAGTTCGGTCATCGCGTTGACGACCGGCCAAGACACAGAGCCGGTGCGCCGCGATGAGACGGTGCGGCCTGACCTCACCCTGGACAAGCTAGCCGCCTTGTCGCCGGCTTTCGAGGAGTTGGGCGCCGGCGGCTACGACGACGTCATTCGCGCAGCCCGGCCTGGACTGGGACCGCTTGAGCACCGCCATTCCGTCGCCAATTGTCCGCCGATTGCTGATGGAGCGTCGCTGGTGCTGATCGGATCACATGATGCTGGACGCGCACATGGACTGACGCCGCTGGCCAAGATTCGCGCCAGCGCCGAAACAGCCGGCGATCCGGTCGACCAGCTGACTGCGGGCTTTTCCGCCATGGATCGGGTGCTCTCACGGGCGGGCGTCGATCTGAGGGAGATGGGCGTCATTGAGTTCATGGAGGCGTTCGCGGCAGTGCCGGTCAAATTCCTGCGCGACTATGACGTTGACCCCGAGCGCGTGAACGTGAATGGCGGTCATCTGGCCATGGGGCATCCGATGGGAGCAACGGGCGGGATGCTGACGGCCGCGTTGACACACGAACTTGTGCGTTCCGACGCCGGCTTGGGCCTGGTCGTGGCGCATGGCGGTTCAGGTGTCGGATCCGCAGCCGTGCTGGAGCGCGTGTGACGCGACTGATGGTCGCTTGCATGGGTGAACCAGCTTGATCTCTTGGTCTGAAGCTGTTTTGAGCAAGGGGATCGGTGAGCAGCCTTAGAAACGGTGGCGCGATGAACGAGCCCAGATTCATACGCACGTGCTCGATTTGGCGCGCGCTGGAGGTCGTTGGCGACACCTCAACGCTTCTCATTCTGGAGGCCAATTTTCTTGGCGCGCGTCGGTTCGATGACTTTCGCAAGCGCAGTGGTCTGCTGAAGGCGCTGTTGAGTGATCGTCTCAAGCGTCTGGTTGCGGCGGATGTCTTTGAGAAGCGTCCCTACTCCCAGTCGCCGCCTCGGTTTGAGTATCATCTGACCGCCAAGGGGCGCGATCTCTACTGGGTGGCGCTGATGATGCTGCGTTGGGAGCGACGCTGGGCTCGGCGCGAGGGCAAAATCGACGTTGTTTTGACGCATCGTTCGTGCGGCCAGGTCTTTGAACCCAATCCGACGTGCCTGAGCTGTGAGCAGACCGTTTCCGCCCGCGACATTGCTTGGTCGGAGGGGCCTGGGGTTGGTTGGATGGCGGCGACGTACAGCCGACGGCGCCAACATCGCGACGCGGCCGGCAATCGTCCCGCAGGTTCAACTCTGCTTGATGAGGTCGCGCAGATTGCCGGCGACCGTTGGGCCAGCCTGGTGCTGCGCTCCATCTTCACAGGGCTGCGCAAGTTCGATGAGATACGCGCCGATACGGCGATCGCCACAAATATTCTCTCTGAGCGGCTGAGTTGGATGTGTGGCGCGGGTGTCCTAGAAACACGCGCCTATTCGGAGAGCCCGGTCCGGTATGAGTATCGGCTCACGCCGAAGGGCGTCGACTACTATCCCGTCTTACTGATGCTCTTGCGTTGGGGCGACAAACACTACGTGTCTCCCGAGGGCCCGCCGCTTTTGCTCACGCACACCACATGCGATACGCAGCTTGAGGCGGTCGTGGCGTGTTCATGTTGCGGCGAGCAGGTGCGCGCGCAGGACGTTGACTACGAGGTTGTTGAGGCTGCCGAGCATCCACAGCAAGGCGCTAACGCAGCGTCCTAACGCGCCGTCCTAACGCGGCGCGCGCGTCGTCACTCCGGTTGCTTTTTGAGCGCTCGGTCGTTGGTACTACTTTCATTACCATACCGACTGCGCTAGCATCCGGCGATGACCGACGCTGTGCGCACTTCATCGGAATCAACCGCTGCTGGCGGCGCGGGGGAGCGGGTCGTTCTGGTCACGGGTGCGGGCAAGGGACTGGGGGCTGCCTTCGCCCGCGCCTGCGCGCAACGCGGCGATTGCGTCGTGGTCAACAATCGGATTCGAGACGGGGCCAACGACGACGCTGAAGCCGTGGCGGGCGACATCCGCGCCGCGGGCGGTCGTGCGGTGGCCGAACACTCCGACGTGTCAGATCCCGGTGCGGCGGACGCCATGATCGCGTGCGCCATGAACAGCTTTGGTCGGCTGGACGCCGTCATCGCCAATGCGGGGATTTCCGGGACAGCGGCGCGCCTTGCAGATGTCGCGGCCAACGAGTTTGAAGACGTGCTCGCCGTCAATTTTCTAGCCAATGTGCGTCTGTCTCAAGCTGCGCTTCCTCATCTGATCACCAGTCCGGCCGGACGGCTGGTGCTGATCACTTCCACCGGCGGGCTCTATGGCGTCAAAGGGCGTGCGGCCTACGCGGCGTCAAAGGGCGCACTCACGGCGTTCGGGCTTTCGCTGGCCGACGAAACCCGCCGCCACGGGGTCGGCGTGAACATGTACGCGCCCTATGCGGCCACCCGCATGACCCAGGCGACCGCCGGCGACCCGCGCATCGCCGCCGTGCTCGATCCGCTGCACGCGGCCGCGCCGGCCGCCTGGCTGGCGGGCCCGGCCTGCATGCGCACCGGAGAGTTCTGGCTCGGCGGCGCCGGCTGGCTGCGCCGCGCCCGCATCCAAGAATCTGAGGGCGCCAGCATGGCCTGCGCCGGGGCGGTTGATGATGCAGCAATCGACGCGTGCGCCCGCCTGATCGACGCGCAACCAGCCGACCGCGCCTTTGACGGCGGCGAGGCGGCTTTTGCCGACTTGTTTGCACGGGTCCGCCAGCACAACCTTGAAACGGTGTCGGAGGATGACCGATGAGCCTGCGCGTGGTGCAGTGGGCGACCGGGGCGATGGGCAAGACGTGCCTGCGCGCCGTGATTGATCGGCCGGACTTGGAGTTGGTGGGGCTGTTCGTCTACGGCGATCGCAAGGCGGGAAAAGACGCCGGCGAGATTGCGCGCCGCCCCCAAACCGGGGTGATCGCGACTCAGAGCGTTGATGAGATTGTCGCCTTAGAGGCGGACGTTGTCATTCACGCCGCCCGGCTAGACCCGCCGTTCGAACGCCACGACGACGATATCCTGCGGCTTCTGGCGTCCGGCAAGAACGTGGTCAGCATCAATGGCGGCACCTACCCGATGGCCTGGCCGCTGGTGCGTCAGAACGCCTATCAGCGCGCCTGCATTGAGGGAGGGTCCAGCTTCATGGGCGCGGGCCTCAATCCAGGGTTCGCCGCAGAAAAGATGCTGGCGGTGGCGACCGGCGTGTGCATCGACGTTCAAGCGGTGCAGGTGCGCGAGCTGGTCGATTGTCGGGCCGTGAAAAGCCCAGAGTATGTCTTTGACGTCATTGGCTTTGGCGCGCCAACGGGCAGCATTGATCCGAATGATCCAAGCTGGACGCCGGCTCAGACCATGAACGCCCTGTTCCAAGACGTGGTGGCGGCGACCGCAGAACGCCTGGGCTGGTCGCTGGACGGCGTGCGCACCGGGCACAGCCTCAAGGCCGCCCAGTCACCCCTACAGATCACGGCGGGAGAGATCGCGCCGGGCGGCGCGGCGCGCATCGATTGGCGCTGGTTGGGAGAGATTGGCGGCGTCGATCGCATCGATCTTGGCGTCGCCTGGACAATGGAGCCGCCGGGGGCCGGCGGCCATGAGGACCATGAGGCGCTGTGGCGGATCCGCATCGAGGGGGCGCCCAACGTCGCGCTGAACTTTGACATGGAGCTGCCGGCCGCATGGCCTGATCGCACGACGGCGGAGCAGCTCGGCGTCGCGGGCGGCGTGGTCAACACGCTGGCCCTGGTGTGCCAGGCCGCGCCCGGTCTCCATCCCACGCCCATCGCAGCGCCCTGGCGCAATCCGCACCAACGCACTGCATCTGACGCGTCTGAGGGCGTGCGCAAACGTCCCGATCAAGAAGAGCGAGACTGACATGTCTGAAAAAATCGAGGTTCTGAAGGCGATTGTCGCCGCCTGGTGCGAACGCCAAGACATCGACGCCGTGTTGGCGCATCTCACTGAGGATGTGGTTTGGCACCATTCGGCCATCACGGCGCCCCCCAAGATCGGCAAGGACGGGGCGCGGGCGTTCCTCACCATGTACAAGGACAAGGTGGCCAATCCGCGCTGGCGGATCTTCCAGATCGCGGAGACGGCGGACGCGCTCTATGTGGAAGGGGTCGACGAGTTCGACACCGACGCCGGTCGCGCCGTCATCCCCTACATGGGCGTTCTAGAATTTCGCGACAATCGGATCTGCGGTTGGCGCGACTACTTTGATCGCGGCGTCGCCGACCGCAGCGCTGCGGGCGAAGGCTTGCCGGACTATGCCTTGCCCCTGGTTGAACGCCCCGCCTTGCCGGGGCTGGGCGGATGAGCGCGCCTGCGGGGCGCGACCCCGCCGTGCAAGCGCTCTTGGATAAGCAGGACATCACTGAGGTGCTGGTCAGCTATTGCCGCGGCGTGGACCGCCGCGACCCAGACCTTGTGGCGCGCGCCTATCATGACGACGCGATTGAGGACCATGGCGGCACCTTCTTGGGCCCGGCGTCGGACTACATGGACATGTTGCGCCGCATACTACCGACCGCGCCGCGCATGACGCACACCATCACCAACATTCTCATTGAGTTGGACGGCGATCGCGCCCTAACCGAATGCTACTTTCTGACGTTCTCGCGGCGCGAGACCGCCACAGACGCGTTCGACAGCCTGACCTTGGCGCGGGCCGT
>CAYGQB010000184.1:0-5389 GCA_964351895.1 uncultured Caulobacterales bacterium | reverse complement strand
GCAAAGAGGTGATCAAAGATCTTTCGAACGAGGACGTTAGAGCCCTCGATACATATCTAAAGCTGCGTCTCGACAAGCGGCGCGAATCGCGCATCGAGGTGCGAGAGGCGATCGCGGACCGACTGCGCGCGTCCCCTCAGTAATGCCCTCCAAAATGCGGGATCGGCGCGAGCTGGTTCCCGATAGCTCGCGCGGCGCGCGCATGCTACCCGAGGCGCTGGTTGAGTTGGCCAGGGGGCTGTGTGCATGTCCGATCTTCTTGAGCAGGCGTCGTCAGACGAGGGCGACGAACTGATCGAGGAGGGGGCCACGCCGGAACGCAAGCGGCCGCAATCAAAGCAAGGGCCCAAGCAAGGGCCGAAGCAAGCGCCTCAAGCCAAGCCCGAGAAAGGCGTGTCTGCGCGCGCGCAAGGCCGGCTCGAATTGCCGCTTCCTGATGGCGCGACTGACGCCCCCACGCCGCGTCCGTTTTCTCTGCGGCCCTATCAGCAGCGCCTCGTCGACGCCGCCGTTGAGGCGCTCGACGCGGGCGAGAAGCCCGGCCTCGTTCTGCCCACGGGCGGCGGCAAGACGGCGGTCATGGCCGGCCTGGTGGAGCGCCTGCGCGCACGCTCGCCTGAGCGTCCCGTCCTCATCTTGCAGGACCGCAGCGCGCTGGCGGTGCAAAACGGCCCCAAGATCGGCGAGTGGCTGTCGCTGCGCCATGGTCAAATTGGCGCCGGGGTCGAGGACTGGGACGGCGACGTGATCATGGCCATGCGCCAGAGCGCGGCCCGCACCGAGCGTCTGGCGCGGATCGCCAAGACCGACTGGGCTGGGGTTTTGATCGACGAGGCGCATCGGCTGGGCTCGGGCGAGTATGAGGCGATCGTCGGCGCGCTGCCCGCTGACGCGCCGGTGATCGGCTTGTCGGCGACGCTGGCGCGGGCTGACGGGCGCGCCTTGGCGCCCTTGTCCAGCGTCATCCACGGGCCCACCGTGGAGCGCCTGATCCAGATGCGCTTTCTCACCCCGTTTCGATTCCTGGTGCCGCAAGACGCCGTTCAGGGCCACATCCGCAACGGCGTTGCCTCGCTGCGCACGGTGGCGGGGGAGTTTGCCGCCAATGACGCGGCCACGCTTTTGAATACTGAGGAAATCAACTCCGCCGTCGTCACCCGCACGCGTGAGCGCTTCCTTGAAGACCCCGAACGGGCCGGCCAGGGGCTGGTGGCGTTTTGCGCCACCATCGATCACGCCGAAGACCTGGTTGCGGCGTATCAGGGCGCGGGCGTTGACGCGCGCGCCTATCACTCGCGCATGCCCCAGTCAGAACGCGACGCCACGCTGCAGGCGTTTGACCGGGGCGAGTTTCGCGTGCTGGCCAACCCCTTGGCCCTCGGCGAGGGGTTTGACTGCGCCCGCGTGGGGGCGGTGGTGATTTTGCGCCCGTGCGCGCATCGCTCAACCTTTGTCCAGATCGTGGGGCGAGGTCTGCGGGTGGCGCATCCCGAGGAGTATCCCGGCGTCGACAAGCGCGACTGCATCATTTTCGACTATGCGGCCGCCGTCATGCGCCATCGCTCGCTGCACTGCACGGCGTCGATTTTCGCCCGCGAGGACGACCGCGAGGGCGCGCTCGACTTTGAACCCCAGCTCAAGACCTGCCCGAGCTGTGACAGCGCCTTGCCCGCCTCAACCCGGCTGTGCCCGGAATGCGCCCACCTCTTTACCGGGCGCGAGCCCAGCGTGGACGCGATGGACGCCCACGCCCTGGTGCGGGTGGCGCTGGAAACAGACGGGGCGGGCGACCATGACTGGTGGCGCGCCGGGCCGGGCCTCTACATCACGCACGAGGGCGGAGCGCTGGCCCTGATGTCGGACTTGCGCGACGGAACCTATCTGGTGATGGGCTTCATTGGCCGCGACGGCGAGCGGCGCTCGCGCATTGTCCCAGTCGCCCGCTGTGTTGGCGCGGACGCGGCGCGCAGCGCGGCGCAAGACTTTGTGCGCGATCAGGCTGACGCCGCGCCGCGTCTCTCAGCGATTGGCGAGCGCCTGGCCGTGCGCCTGGCGGGCTTTGACGCGCCAGACCATGACGCGGCCGCCGCAGTGGCTGGCGCGCGCCGCGCCGCCCGCCTGATCCGTCGACGCTATGGCGACGGGGCGGGATTTGAGGTCGACGCGGCCGCCTATGAGACCATTGTGCGGGCGAGCCCTGACGACGCGGCGGGGCACGCTGACGACCTGGTGGAGGCGGCCTAGCATGGGCGCGCGTCCCGACTCAGATGCGACGCCGGCCCCCAATTTGGCCCCAGTTTTGGCCCCGACTCCCCGTGTCATGGGCGTGATCAATCTGACGCCGGACAGCTTTTCTGACGGCGGTCGGCTGGGGGACCTGGAGGCGGCGCGCGCGCACGCCCGCGCGCTGGTCGACGCCGGCGCTGACATTTTGGACGTGGGCGGGGAATCGACCCGGCCCGGCGCCGCCCCGGTCAGCGTTGCAGAGGAATGTGACCGGGTTGTCCGCGTCATTGAGGCCCTGGCGCGCGACCATGACACGCCGATCTCCATCGACACCATGAAGCCGGAGGTCGCCGAGGCCGCCTTCGGCGTCGGGGCGTCGATCTGGAACGACGTCATGGCCTTGCGCGCGCCGGGCGCGCTGGAGACGGCGGCGCGCCTGAATGCCTCGGTCATCGTCATGCACATGCAGGGCGCGCCCCAGACCATGCAGCGCGCGCCCCACTATGACGACGTGGTCGAGGAGGTCGGCGCGTTTCTGGCGGCGCGCGTGGCGGCGGCGCTGGCGGCGGGCGTGCCGGCGGCGGGCCTCATGGCCGATCCGGGCATCGGCTTTGGCAAGACGCTGGCGCACAATATGGCGCTGATGGCGGGGCTGGAGCGGGTGGCCGAGCGCGCCGGCGCGCCGTTGGCGTTTGGCGCTTCGCGCAAGCGCTTTGTGGCCGACATCGACCCGAGCGCAGCGCACGCGCATGATCGGCTGGGCGGGTCGCTGGCGGCGGCGGCGCGCGCGGCGCAGGCCGGGGCGGTGCTGGTGCGCGTGCATGACGTGCGTGAAACGGTGCAGTTCTTTCGTGTATGGGCCGCCATTGCGGCCGCAAGCGCCGCGTCTGGAGACCACGAGTGAGCGATCAAGAAACCCGCCAAGAGGGGCAGGCGCCGCGCGGGCGCGTCCTTTCAATTGCCGGATCGGATTCCGGCGGCGGGGCGGGCGTGCAGGCCGACATCAAGACGGTGACGGCGCTGGGGGGCTATGCGGCCACGGCGATCACGGCCGTCACGGTGCAAAACACGCGCGGCGTGTCCGATGTGCACCATGTGCCGCCGGGCGTCATCGCCGCGCAAATCGACGCCGTGTTGAGCGACATCGGCGCAGATGCGATCAAGATCGGCATGTTGGCCACCACGGCGGTGGTCTCGACGGTGGCCGAAGCGCTGGACGCGGCCGGCTGGCCGGCGCCGGTGATCTTAGACCCGGTGATGATCGCCAAGGGCGGGGCGCCGCTGTTGGCGGATGCGGCGGTGGACGCCCTGGCGCGCGAGCTGTTGCCGCGCGCCGCCCTGATCACGCCCAACGCGCCTGAAGCTGAACGCATCACCGGGGTCGCCATTGGCGGTCCTGAGGATCTGGTCGCGGCTGGCGCGGCCTTGATCGAGATGGGCGCGCAGGCGGCCCTCGTGAAGGGCGGGCACTTAAGCGGGGCGCACGTCACCGACGTCTTGGTTCGGCGCGCCGGCGCGCCGGTGGTCTGGCGCAGCGCGCGCATCGACACCCGTCACACCCATGGCACCGGCTGCACTCTGGCCTCGGCGATCGCCGCCCACGTGGCTCAGGGCTGCGACCTGGAGCAGGCCGTGGGCCTGGCCCGCGCCTATGTCCACGCCGCCATCGCCCACGCGCCGGGCCTGGGCGCCGGTCACGGCCCGCTGGACCACGCCTGGCCGCTGCGGGAGGCTCAGTCGAAGGCCTAAGTACCTCAAAGGCTTAGGCGTAGGCGGTGGTGAGGGCCTCAATCAGCCGGTCTACGTCTGCGTCGTCCGTCATCAGGTGCGGAGAGATGCGCAGGCGCGGCCCGCGCTGGGAAATGAACACCTTCTGACTGGCCAGCCGAGCGACGATGTCCGCCGGGGCGACGCCCGGCGGCGTGGTCAGTGACAGATAGTGCGGCGAGCGATGCGCAGGCGGTTCAAACCCGAGCGGCGCCAAGGCGTCGACGATGCGGCCATTGAGGCGCGCGGCGTGGGCGCTGGCCGCCTCCGGCGTGACGTCGGAAAGGAAGGCGAGCGACGCCATGGCCGTCGGCAACGTGGCGAAGTTTGAGCGCTCGCCCATGTCAAAGCGCCGCGCGCCGGGCGCGAACGTGTCGCGGTACTCAGTCAAGCCGGCGAAGTTTTGCGCGTCCTCGCGCGACAGCCAGGAATGCTCCAGCGGGACGCCATCTTGGCGCGCGGGCGCAACATAGAGAAAGCCCACGGCATAGGGCCCCAAGAGCCACTTGTAGGACGCCGCCACCGCAAAATCGGCGTGCGCGGCGCCGGCGTCGAAGGGCAAAACACCCAGCGACTGGGTCAGATCAAGCACATAGGCCGCGCCAACGGCCTTGGCGGCGCGCCCCACGGCGGCGACGTCAATCAGCCCGCCGTCGATCCAGTGCACGTGCCCTGTCGCCACCAGGCGCGTGTTGGGACCGATGGCGTCGAGGATGGCGGCCGTCCAGTCGCCGTCGCCGGGTCGCGCCACGGTGACAATCTTGGCCCCGCTCGCCGCCGCCTTGGCCCGCCAGACATGGACATTGGACGGAAACTGCTCGGCCAGCAGAACAATCTCCGATCCGGCGGGCGTGTCCACGTTGGCCGCCGCCGTCGCCGCGCCATAGGAGGCCGCCGGCACAATGGCGATGTCGTCAGCCTGGGCGTTGAAAAACGGCGCCGCGGCGGCGCGCGCCGCGTCGGTTTCGGTGAAAAAGTCGCTGGCGGCGATGGACCAGGGCGCGGCCTGGCGCCGTGCGGCGCGCGCGCCGGCCTCGGTGGCCACGCGCGGGGGCGGGCCGATGTAGGCGGAGTTCAACCAGGAGACGTCGGACGGCAGGTCGAACTGACCGCGTTGAGATTGGAGCATCAGGAAGGTCCGGTGAAAGGCAGGTGCGTTGTGCAGCGCAGCGCAGCGCAGCGCAGATCGCGCACTCCAAAAGCGCAGCGCCGTGAAGTCAAGTCCGCGCGCGCTCGAATTGGGCTCCTGCGCGACGCCCGTCACGTCAGCGCTCAAACTGGGCGCGGCGGTTTTCAGCCGCCATCTCAGCGGTTTGAGCGATGCGTTGGGCGCGCGTTTCGGGGCGCTTGGCGGTCTTGATCCATTCAAGCTGTCCGCGCTTGACCGAGCGGGGGA
>CAYGQB010000183.1:0-5425 GCA_964351895.1 uncultured Caulobacterales bacterium | reverse complement strand
ATGACGGCCTCGTGGCGGTCCAGGAGCGCCTCGTGGTGATCGCGGCGCGCGTCATAAATCTCGTCCGCCGCCTCATCCAGAGACTCACGCGCCAACTCGACAGCCTCGCGCACAAGGTCGCTGCTGGTCACAATGTCGGCCTGGTCGAGGGCCTCGCGCGCCGTGCGAAAGGCCGCGTCCGGATCAACGTCGACCGAAACGCGCAGATCATCGAGGGCCTGCAACGCCACATTGATCGCGTCGCGCACGTCCAGATCGATGTCGATGTGGGCCGCCTCAAGCGCTGCGCGTGTCGCGGCACGAGAGGCCTCCAGCTCAACCTGCGCCTCGTTCAGGTCAGAGAGCGCCTCAAAGTCATGCTCGAAGTGAACCACGGTGTCATAGTCGCCCTTGCCCATGCGCACGACGACCGGTTCGTCGCCGCCCGAGAGCACGAATGAAACGCCGGCGTCGCGCCCCCCCCAGTGCTGGGTGTGCACCCACGACATCTTTGCGCGCGAACAGTCGCTGAGCACCTCGCGCGGCACTTCTGCAGGCAGGCGCGTGTCTTCACTGGCGCAGGCGCCAGACAGGGCGTCAGGTTCGACATTGGTCAGGCCGCTCAAATCAGCGCCAATGATCGTTGACCCCCGCAATGACATTTGCGCGCCATTGACGTCAGCAAACACGGCCTGCGTGAGATTGGCTCCGGTGAAGTCGGCGCCCGTCAGGTTGGTGTCTTTAAACTGCGCCCCGGTGAAGTTGGAGCCGCGCACATCAGACTGAGACAGGTTGGCTTCTGAAAACTCAGCGCCCGAAAAGTTGGAGCCCAACATCTGGCTGCGGGAAAAGTCTGAACCCACAAACGATGCGGTGGAGAAGTTGGCGCCGCGGGCGGTCAGGGCGGAGGCGCTGGCGCCTGTGAACACGCAAGCCGATAGGTTGGAGCTGGTAATCGCGCTCTTGGTCAGATTTGCCCCGGCAAACGAGGCGTTGGCAAAGTTGCCGCTCGACAAGACCGTGCGCGAAAGGTCGGCGCGAGAAAACTGAGCATGAGCAAAGTTACCAGAGAGCTTGGAATCGCTGAGCCGCGCGCCGGTGAAATTTGAGCGCGGGAAATTGCCGCCGACGGTGGTGTTGGAAATGTCTTTGCCGGAAAAGTCACAATCAGCGCACACGCCGCCAAACCCATGCCCGCGCGCATCGCCCGCCAGAACGGGCGTGGCGGCGAGAAGGGCGCACAGGGCGGACGAGGCAATGAGGACGCGGGTCACGCGGGCAGGCTCCTGTTCTTTGCATTCTGTATGCAAAGAGATAGAGCTTCAGGCCCCTATGTTCGACTTAATTTGCGGTAAGGCGCAGGAAAGCGGCAAGACATGTCGCCGACAGGTCTTGCCGCCTAGAGTGAAGCTGGGTCCGTGCGGGCTCTAGCGTCCGGCGCAGAAGCTGATCGTCAAGGCCGGCGGCAGGACGGTGTAATCGTCGCCGCAGGCCGTGTTGAGTTGCGCCTGGGTGAGGCCGCGCACACCCAACAGCTCAGCGCCGCTCAAGTTGGCGCCGGCCAAATCCGCGCCGGTGAGGTCCGACCCGCCCAAGTAGGCGCCGGTCAGCGTGGCTTGGCTCAGATTGGCGTTCTTGAACGAGGCGCGCGTGAAACGAGCGCCGAAGGCATTGACGACGGACAAGTCTGCGTCTGAAAAATTGGCCTTGTTCAAGGTGCCAAGGCTCATGTCGGCTTGGCGCAGCCGTGCGCCCGAAACATTCAGGCCCGGCAAGTCGCGGTAGGCCAGATTGGCCTGAAAAAGGTTGCATCCAGCGCAGTCTTGGCCGGCCTGAACCGAAGCGATGGCGCTGGCGTCTTGGGCGTCGGCGCGTCCAGTGGTCACGGCGGCGACGGCAGAGAAGGCGGCAAGGCCGGCCAGGGCGTATCCAAGACGTTTCATAGTGAGCCATTCCCGTGTTGCGCGTAGTGTTCTCGCCTCAGGGGGGAGCAAGGAACGGGCCGCCTGAGCTCTTGCTCGCTAGCTGCACCCGGTCGTTGAGCCGCACGTGTCACAGCGCAGGCACGTGCCCGAACGGGTGAGGGTGAAGCTGCCGCATTCAGGGCATGCGTCTCCCGTATAGCCCTTCAGCCGCGATTCAGACGCCGCGTCCCGCTCCATCAGGGCGTCCTCATGCATGGCCGGCGGCGTCACGGTGCTGGTGCGCGCGCTCGCAACGTCGTCGCTTGACGCCCCGTCGACCCCAGCGTCAGCACCCGACTCTTCGGTGGAGCCGTCGCCGGCGCGCCTGGCCTTGGCGCGGGCGGCGAAGTCGGCGAGCTGCACGAGGTTTTCAGGCTGGCGACCACGCGAATAGCCCTTGGAAATCAGCCGCGCGGCGGCTTCGCCAGGGTCATCGTCCGCCGGTCGTCCATCGCTGACGCCGCGTCCCAGCCCGTCGTGCGAGACCAGGGCCGGGTCAACGTGCGCCAGGTCGTCTCGGCCCAAGTAGGACACGGCCAATTCCCGGAAGAGGTAGTCGAGGATGGAGGTTGCGTTCTTGATGCGGTCATTGCCAGTGACAGGCCCGGCGGGCTCAAACCGCGTGAACACATAGGCGTCGACAAACTCCTCGAGCGGCACGCCGTACTGAAGGCCAATCGAGATCGCGATGGCGAAGTTGTTCATCAAGGAGCGGAACGCGGCCCCTTCCTTGTGCATGTCGATGAAAATCTCGCCCAGCTCGCCGTCGTCAAACTCGCCGGTGTGCAGATAGACCTTGTGGCCCCCGACGGTGGCTTTCTGGATATAGCCCTTGCGCCGGTCCGGCAGGCGCCGGCGTGCAGCCGGCACGTCCACCACGCGTTCAATGACCCGCTCGACCACGCGTTCGGCGACGGCGCGGGCCGCCTCAGCGCGGGGTGCAGCCACGGCCGCGTCCAGCGTCTCCAGATCGGCGTCGTCGAAAACAGCCGAGGCCAAGGGTTGAGACAGCTTGGAGCCGTCGCGATAGATCGCCACCGCTTTAAGTCCGAGCGACCAGGCCTGGGCGTAGGCCCGCGACACGTCCTCGATGCTGGCGTTGGCCGGCATGTTGATGGTTTTTGAGATCGCGCCGGAGACAAATGGCTGTACCGCAGCCATCATCGCTAGGTGCGCGTCCACGCTCAAGGCGCGCACGCCGCGCCGCCCGCAGGGCGCGGCGCAATCAAAGACCGGCAAGTGCTCTGGCTTGAGGTGCGGCGCGCCTTCCAGGGTCATCGCCCCGCAGCAGTAGAGATTGGCGGCCGTGATGTCGGGGCTCGAAAAACCAATCGCCTGAAGGAGATCGAGCGTGGTGTCGCTGAGCTGGTCGTCGGTGAGGCCCAGGGCGTCACGGCAAAAGCCGTCGCCCAAGGTCCAGCGATTGAAGGCAAACCGGATGTCGAAGGCGTCCGCCAGCGCGGCTTCCAAAAGCTCAAGCTCGTGATCGGAGAAGCCCTTGGCGCGCAAGCTGGTGTGATTGACGCCGGGCGCGTTCTTCAGCGTGCCGGTTCCGAGCGCGTAGGTCTCAATGTCGGAGATCTGTTCGGCGTCATAGCCGAGCGCGCGCAGACCAGACGGCACGGCGCGATTGATGATCTTGAAGTAGCCGCCGCCGGCGAGCTTTTTGAACTTCACCAAGGCAAAATCAGGTTCCACCCCGGTGGTGTCGCAGTCCATGATCAGGCCGATTGTGCCGGTTGGCGCGATGGCGCTGATTTGAGCGTTGCGCACCCCGTCCGCCTCGGCGGCCGGGATCAGGCGTTCCCACACGTCCCCAGCCCGTTCGGCCAGGCCCGGGAACGGGCAATCACTGGCAACGAGCGCCACGGGCGGCACGTTCAAGCCCTCATAGGCGTTGGCGTCGTCATCGCCATAGGCGGCGCGGGCGTGGTTGCGCAGCACCCGTTCCAGGTGGGCGGCGTTGTTGCGCCACCCCGGAAAGGGTCCAAGTCGCGCAGCCAACTCGGCGGACGTAGCGTAGCCCACGCCGGTCAGAACCGCCGTCACCGCGCCTGCCACCGCCCGAGCCGCGTTGCTGTCATACGCGACGCCGCTCGACATTAAGAGCCCGCCCAAATCCGCGTAGCCGAGCCCAAGGGTGCGATAATCATGCGAGCGGCGCGCGATCTCCTTGGTCGGGAACTGCGCCATGTGGACCGAGATTTCCAGGACAATGGTCCAGATGCGGCAGGCGTGTTCGAATGCGTCCAAGTCGAACTGGCCGACGCCCGGCCCGCTCCCATCGCCCGCGTCGCCTTCCTCTGGGTCCGGCGCGATGCGGAACGCCGACAGGCGCAGCGAGGCCAAGTTGCAGGCCGTGTCGTCCAGAAACATGTACTCTGAGCACGGGTTGGAGGCGCGAATGGGTCCCGTCGCCGCGCAGGTGTGCCAGGCGTTGATGGTGTCGTGAAACTGAAGTCCCGGGTCAGCGCACTGCCAGGCGGCGCGTGAGACCGCGTTCCACAGAGATCGCGCCGTCGTGGTGCGCGCCGTCAGCCCAGAGGCGCGCGCCACCAAGTCCCACGGGGCGTCGGCGTCCACGGCGGCCATAAAGGCGTCTGTCACGCGCACCGAATTGTTGGCGTTCTGGCCGGCTACGGTGGCGTAGGCTTCGCTGTCCCAATCGGCGTCAAAGAGCGGCGTGTCGATCTCAAATTCGCCCTGTCGCGCCAGGCGCAGGGCCTGATCAACAGCGCCGTCGGGCACCCCGTCGCGGCGCGCCGCCAGCATGGCCCGACGCAGAGACTCATTCTTCTTGGGGTCAAAGCAATCATCAGGATCGCCGGCGCAATTGGCGCACGCCTTGACGATCGCATCGAGGCGCGCCCGCAGGACCTTTGACCCGGTGACCAGCGCGGCGACCTTGGCTTCCTCGCGCGCTTTCCAGCCGATGAACGCCTCAACATCTGGGTGGTCGACGTCGACGATCACCATCTTGGCCGCCCGCCGGGTGGTGCCGCCTGACTTGATCGCGCCCGCGGCCCGGTCGCCGATGGCCAGAAAGCTCATCAGGCCAGACGAGGCGCCGCCGCTGGAGAGCGCTTCGCCGCTGGACCGCAAGTTGGAAAAATTGGTCCCCGTGCCCGAGCCATACTTGAACAGGCGTGCTTCGCGCCGCCACAGCTCCATGATGCCGTCATCGCCCAGAAGCTCGTCTTCGACCGACTGGATGAAGCAGGCGTGCGGCTGGGGATGGGCGTAGGCGCTGTCGGTGCGCTTAACTCTGCCGGTGTCATCGTCGACCCGCCAATGGCCTTGCGCGGGGCCGTCAATCCCGTAGGCCCAGTGCAGGCCGGTGTTGAACCATTGGGGGCTGTTGGGCGCCGCAATCTGCAAGGCCAGCATGGCCCGCGTCTCGTCGTAGAAGGCCAGCGCGTTTCCTTCGTCGCCAAAGACGCCCGCGCGCCAGGCCCAGTAAGTCCAGGCGCCGGCCAAGCGGT
>CAYGQB010000182.1:0-5461 GCA_964351895.1 uncultured Caulobacterales bacterium | reverse complement strand
CTGCGGGATCGCATGCGCCCCAGTCACCGCCGACGCGCGGCACGCAGCCCGACGAGCCGCAGCCCAGAATGCGAACGCGGAACCCTGGACGCGTCACGGTTCGGCCCGGACGTTGGCGGGCACGCGGTCAAACAGGCGATGAAAGGTCTGGGTCGTGCGTTCTTCGACCTGCGCCCGGGTCCAGCCGCGCATCTGAGCCAAATGGTCTGCGATGTGCGTCAGATAGGCTGGCTCGTTGCGCCGCCCGCGATGCGGCGCCGGCGCCAGGTACGGGCTGTCGGTTTCCAAAATGATCCGGTCGTCCGCCATGTGTTTCATGATCACATCGCGCACACTCTGGGCGTTCTTAAATGTGGCGATGCCGTTGACGCTAAAGACGGCCCCGAGGACGGCCGCGCGCGCCGCCAGGTCCGCGCCCCCCGTGTAGCAGTGCAGCAGCATTTTGAACGCGCCGCGCGCATACTCTTCTTCCAGGATTTCAGCTGTGGCGGCGTCTGCTTCGCGCGTGTGGACGATCAGCGGCAAGCCGGTGGCGCGCGCCGCTTCGATGTGGGCGCGAAAGCTCGCGATTTGATCGTCCATCGGGCTGTAGTTGTAGTGCGCGTCCAGACCTGTTTCGCCGATTGCCACGGCCCCTGCGGCGTGCGCCATCTCAATCAGCTCATGGCTGGTGACGTCCGGGCGGTCTTTGGCGTGATGAGGATGCGCGCCGAGCGTTGGCCACACGTCTGGGTGCTGATCGCAAATCGCACGCACGGCGCCGATGTCTGACAGGCGCGCACAGATGGCGATGAACTGGCCCACCCCCGCGGCGCGCGCGCGCGCCAGAACCTCGTCAACTTCGCCTACAAACGGTTCGGCGTGCAGATTGACATGACTGTCCACCAGCATCGTCGGTCATCCATTCCATCATGAGCAGCGCGAGGTTAGCCGACACGTGCCGCGACACGGGCCGCCTCTCCCGCCTGCGTGAGCGCATCGAGCGCGACCAGCTTGGGATCCAGGTTGACCCGGTCAAGGTCGCGGACGGCTTGGCCCAGCTTCTCCCACACCCCCATCCAGGCTTCAAGCGCCTGAAGCCCGGCCTGGCTGCGCGGCGGCTCCTGCAGTGCTTCAGCGCGCGCTCGGTGACGCACAGCGCGCGCCAACAGGTGGAGAAACCAGACCCGCGCCTCGCGTGCGTTCTTGCCCACCAGCGCCTCAGCAAGAGCGTGAGCGCGCACCCGATCAACCGGGCCTGTCCCTTTAAGAAGAACGTCAATGTCGCCGGCCATGCGATCAGCGTCGACGAGCGCCATGCGCAGCGCCGCCCCCGGGCGGCCGTCACTAAGGTCTGCAATTGCCTCAGCGCGTCTGGGTTCAAGCCCCGCCTGATCGCTCACCAGCTGGGCGGCAATCTCCTGGCCGGGCGCCTCAAACGCCAAGGTGCGACAGCGCGAGCGCACCGTTGCAGGAAGTCGGCCTGGCGCATGCGCAACCAGGAAGATTACGGATCGGCTCGGCGGTTCCTCAAGGGTCTTCAAAAGCGCGTTCGCTGCATTGACGTTGAGGGCGTCAGCGGGATCGACAAGACACGCCCGCCAGCCGCCTTCACTCGATGTCGCCTCAAAGAAGCTGGTCATGGCGCGCGCCTCGTCCACGGTGATCTCAGACCGCATCACGCCGCGCTTGGGATCGACAGAGCGTTCAATCGTGACCAGATCGGCGTGCCCTTGGGCGGCGATCCGGCGCACGACCGGATCATCTGGATCAGCGCCGAGCGTCCCATAGGCGGGATCGGGCGCCGCGCCAAGGACGCGTCGGATGGCGCGAAAGGCAAAGGTCGCCTTGCCCACGCCTTCAGGGCCGGTGAGCAGCCAGGCGTGATGAAAACGCCCGCCCGACCAGGCGTCGAGAAAGGCTTGTTCTTGGCTCTCGTGGCCCTGGAGCCTAAGAGCCGCGCGCGGCTCGGGCGGGCCGTCAGGCGCTTCTGTCTCAGCGCTCATGCGGCGGCTCATTTGGCGGACTGGCTGGCGGACTGGCGGGCGGGGCGGCGTGGTCCAGTACGCCCTCAACGGCGCGCCAAACTCGCGCCGCCACCTCATCCGGCGCGCCGGCGCCAGAGACCAGCACGCAGCGCTCCGGATGCTCTTGCGCGATTTGTAAGAACTCCGCGCGCAGTCGCTGATGAAACGCCAAGCCGCGGCGCTCAAATCGATCGTCTCCGCCGCGCGCGCCCGCCCGCGCCAGTCCGTCAGACGGGTCAAGATCGATGATGACCGTCAGGTCCGGCGTTCCCGCCTTGCCGTCCTCGCCAAAGGCCCAGGCGTGCAATGCGTTCGTGCGGTCAGCGCCAAGGCCGCCGCCTGCGCCCTGATAGGCGCGCGTGGAGTCTGCAAAGCGGTCGCAGATTACGATTTCGCCGCGCTCCAGCGCAGGCGCAATGAGGCGCCGCCAATGATCCAGCCGCGCTGCGCACAAGAGCAGCGCCTCGCTGTCTGCGCCCCAGCGATCGGCGTTCCCAGCAACCAGGAGCGAGCGGATTGCCTCTGCGCCAAGCGTGCCGCCCGGCTCACGGCTTGTGCAGACTGTGCGACCGGCGGCGCGAAGCCGGTCTGCGAGCAATTTCACCTGGGTCGACTTGCCCGCCCCGTCACCGCCCTCAAACGTCACAAAGACGCCTCGCGGCGTCTCACTCGCCGCCACTGGACCGGATCATGTGAACAAGGGCTGCGCCAGCGCGATCAATGAGCCCAAGCTTGGCGACATCCTGATCAGCGAACACAGGCGCTTCCACGGTCTCGCCGTTTGGCGCTTCGACGATCAGAACTCCGATCAGATCGCCCTTAGCAATCGGGGCGGCCAGCGGTCCGTCATAGCGAAGACGCGCACGCGCATCGGAGGCGGAGCGGCGGTGGTAGCCGAGCGTCACTGGCTCTTGGACGGTCACAGAGACCGTTTTCTGTGTCCCAAGAACGACAGGCAGTTGCGCGACCTGCGCCCCTGGCTCAAAGGCGTTGGCCACGCGGAAATCTCGAAACGCCGCGTTCATCAGGCGCTCAGCCTCTCGCGTGCGCGCCGCCGCCGTCTCCATGCCATTAAAGACGATGATCCGCCGCACGCCGTCGCGCTCAGCTGCGCCCACCAGGCCGTATCCTGACGCATTCGTATGCCCGGTCTTCAGGCCGTCTGCGCCTTCCACAACGGCCAGCAACGGATTGCGATTGAACCGATTAGCGGGGCTCTCATCGCAGAAATCGAACTCTTGCTCGGCGAAGATCTCATAAAGCTCGGGGTGTTCTGCAATCAGCAGCCGGGCGACAACCGCCAAGTCGCGCGCGCTCATCACATGGCCGTCGTCGGGCCAGCCGGTCGCGTTCACAAAGTGCGAGCCCGTCAGGCCGATCTCCTCGGCGCGCCGGTTCATGTCCTGCGCAAACGCCGCTTCTGAGCCTGACAGGCCGTCCGCAATCACAATCGACGCGTCATTTCCAGACAAGACCACAACACCGCGCACCAGGTCGATCATCGACACGCGCTCATTGGGCTGCAAGCACATGGTTGAGGAGCCAGACGCAAACCCGCCGCGCCGCCAGGCGTCTTCTGAGGTTGAGAATTCGTCGTCCAGGGCGATGGAGCCGCCGTCGATCGCCTCGAACGCCATCAAGAGCGTCATCAGCTTGCTCATCGACGCCGGCGGCATCGGTTCGTCACCGTTCTTGGAAAACAGAACCAGCCCTGTTTCGCCGTCCATGATCAGCGCATTTGGCGCGCCGCTCTGAATTTGGGCGTGTGCAGGAGGCGCGAGACCCCACGCAAGGCCGCACACGGCGGCGGCCGCCAGAAGCGTGCCTGTGACGCGTTTCACTTTGGCCGTGAACGCCAGCCATCTCATTGCGGTCATTGTCGCCTCCAGCACAGCACGTCGCCAAGGTCGCCAACCGCGTGCGCGCGATCTGCGACCCTGGGACAGTCCACGATTCAACTGAGGCGTAAAGCCGGCGAAGCCCAGATGTCCACTGCCTATAGCGATTCAACCACCTTGGCGGCGACGTGGCCGAGCGATGCGATGGCGGCGCGCGCCTCCTCTGCGGCGGCGCGGCTGGGCCACGGCCCCACCATGACCCGGTGCCAGCGCGCGGCGTTAACATAGGCCGGCTGGACGAACGTTGGTCCGGAGATCTGTGCAGCAACGCGCGTGGCGCGGCTGGGGTCCTGGAACGAGCCGACTTGGACAAACAAGCCGGACGGCGCAACCATCGGCCGGCCTAAGGCGACGGCGTGAGACAGGGTACCGTCCGCGTTCATGACATCAGACTTCACCATAGGCGGCGCGGCCACCATGCGCGCAGAGCTGGGAACCGCCGCCGGCGCGGCGACGGGAGGCGGGGTGTGCGACGCGGCGTGAACGGGCCCCGACTGGAGAGGCGTGGGTCGCGCTGCGGGGGCGTAAACGGGGGCGCTTGCGGCCATGACCGAGGAGCCGCCGCCGCTCGGCGTCGGCGGGATTTCGCCAGCCACCGCGGCGCGCAAGTACTCCACGCGCACCTGGGCCGTTCCTTGGTTTTGAAAGCCGAGCGCGCCGGCGGCGGCTTTAGACAGGTCGATGATCCGACCGCGTGCAAAAGGACCGCGATCGTTGATCCGCACTTCGACCACCGCCCCAGTTTCAACATTGGTGACGCGCGCAATGCTCGGGATTGGCAAGGTTGGATGGGCGGCGGTCATCTGGTGCATGTTGAACACTTCACCGTTCGCGGTCGCGCGGCCGTGAAACTGAGGGCCGTACCAGCTTGCCACGCCCACCTCGTCATAGTCGTCCTCGCGCGCGGGCACGTACCAGACGCCTTCGATCTGATACGGGCGGCCGATCTTTTGGCGCGCAGCGGCTGAACTTGGTGATGCGGAGGCTGAATGCCCGGCCGGAGCAGCAGCGGCGTTCGCGCGCGCGATGGCCTGCCAGTCCACGACCCGGGCTGCACCGTGCACCGGGTTGGGGGCCTGGGCTGTGACGGACACGGCCACTCGCATCGGAAGGCTTCGGTCATAGAGCGACACAGGCGCGCCCCAGCGATCACCCGCGGCGGCGGGAACAGACAAGGCGCCAAGCGCGCCCCCAAGAGCGGCGGCGAGGATAATCAGAGGCGCAAAGGCGCGGCGCCATTCAGCGTGATCAGTTGAGTGTGGACGCATTCTTGCGCTCCTCCATGTCAGCCCATTGTGAGCTGTCGTCCAGTGCACGAAGCGCACCGAAAGGCCCTTCGTTCTGACAAGGAGAAGTCTAACTTTTGCGTCTCAACGCCGGTCTAACAAAGCTGGTGTGCGCGGGTTCAAATGTTGCCCGGAAACTTGTCTAAAATTGCGCCGATCACAGCAACAGCTGGTCGATCTAGACGCGCGCGCGCAGAGCGCTATGGTGCGCGCCGACATGCCGGGTGGGTGGCAGAGTGGTCGATTGCGGCGGTCTTGAAAACCGTTGAGC
>CAYGQB010000181.1:0-5483 GCA_964351895.1 uncultured Caulobacterales bacterium | reverse complement strand
ACCTAATCACGTTTACCATGCGTTCACCTCTTTCGTCTGGACAAAAAAAGACCCGCGCGCCCAGGGGCGGCGGGTCTCTTGTCAGGCGGTCTTGCGACCGCCTCGCGGCTTGCGGGTGTGGGCCTGGACCCGCACCTGCTTTCCGTTCCGGGTCACATAGTGCTCCGGGACGGCCACGTCGCCGCCGGCTTCGGCGACGGGCTCAGACGCAGGCTCTTGCGTCTGCATGCGGGGCCGCGCCGCGCCCTCGACAATGAAGGGCGTGAGGAACAGCGTCAGCTCGATCGAGGCTACGAGCAGCACCAACAGGATGCTGCCGATCGAACTCGCGGCGCTTGGGTGCGCCGCCTCCGTCAGGGGGGTGATCGCGCGCTGCAGCCGCTCTTTCTCCGCCTCGAGCTCGTCTGTCTCGAGACGGAGGGCCGCCGCCGACGCATCGCCGATCCGCCCGTCGATCACCAGGGGGTGACCTTGGCGCGCAAGCCAGGCTTGCAGCGCCGACGCGTCCGCAGTGTCGATCCACTCAAGGCGACCCTCGACACCGGCCAGGCCCTCGCGGGCCCGGTCGAGATCGGCTTGCGCTGTCCTCACGTCCGCGCCCGCCTCGTGCGCGAAGGCCTGAAAGTAGCGCCAATCGGTGAAGCTGTTCCAGCTCATGCCGACGGCCGTGAGGATGAGCGCGAAGCTCAAGGTCGCCCAGCGCGCCTCGGCAAAGGCGCGCCGGCAGATGACAGGGCCACGGACGGCCCAGGCGAGAAAGGCGAGCCCGACGCAAACCTTGAGCGCGGTGTCGGCCAACCCTTGGCCATCCTCCGCCCAACGCGTGATCGTCGCCCACCCTGACGCCGCAAGCAGACCGCAAAACGTCAGCCCCACCGGTCCGAGGTAGGCGCGGGCGACGTTCTCTTTCGAGGTGATCATATGGTGCTCCCTTGCTGATCACTCACGGGCGCCGACCCGTGAGACCGCATCCCGCACTGACGAACGTCGTTCGTCAGGCGGGCGCGATCGGTCGGCTGCTTGCGTCATTGACGACCGCCGACCTGGTGCGAGGTCGGCCTGGCTAGGCCAGGTGCGGATGAGCGGCCAGGAAGGCCTCGACGCGCTCGCGGGCTTCAGCTTGCGCCGCCGCCCGCGTGTCGAGGATCTCCGCCGGGAGGCGACCGGACGCCACCAGAAGGGTGGCGAAGCGGTCGACGTGGGCGGCCTGCGGCCCGGTGAGGGTCGAGAGGCACACCATGCGCAGGGCGCGGCCGGCGTCGTGAGCGCCGGCGCGGTGCGCTTCGGCCAGGGCGATGAAGCCCAGGCCCTCCATGACGCCAGCCTCGGCCTCGCGGGCCTGGGCGGCGGTCGTCTGGTCTTGAGGCTCCCCCGGGCCTACTCCCTCCGCGCTGACCGGGCGCGGGCTTCTCAGGGTGGCGAGCCTTGCCGGGGTGGCTATGTGGTCGGCCCCGGCTCCGATCGACTTGGACATGCTCATGTCTGCGTCTCCGTCTTGTGTGATATCAATGTATGAAAATACGTGCACCAAAGCAAGCTAGATGCACGAAATATCGTGCATCTCGTTCACGTTTTCGTGATCGGGCTCGCATCGCGCGCCTGCACGGATTTGCCTACACTCGCGCGATGACGACGCCGCTCCGCACCGCCCGGCCAAAAGCCGACCGTCGCGCTCGCATCGCGCGGGCGCGGGCGCTCTGGCGTGCGCTGGGGATGACTCATGCGGAGATCGCGGCGGCCTACGTCGAGGCTCTGACGCAGGGCCGTGAGCCGGTGACGCCAGGCGCTGAGTCCAAGGTTCGCGCCTGGCTCGCCGACGGCGGGGCTGGCCCGTCCGACGCGGGCCTCGTGTTTCTTGAGATGCTGGCCCGCGAGCGCGGCGTCACGGTAGAGGAGGGGTAGGCGTGTCGATCCTGATCCTGGGCGCGCTCGCCCTGCTTTACATTGTCCCGTCGGTCGTCGCGGCGTCGCGTGAGCATCACAATGCCGGCGCGATCGTGGCCCTCAATATCCTGCTCGGCTGGCTCCTGATCCCGTGGGTCATCGCCCTCGTCTGGGGTTTGACCGAGGTCCGCCGACGCGCGCCCGCCGAGCCTGCGCCGGTCCCAGTGGCGGCGCCGGATGCGCCTTACGCCGCCGGTGCGGCGCGCTCGGGCGATTCGGAGCGTGGCCCGGCGGTTGGGTTTATCTTCTTGCTGCTGCTCGTTGTCCTCGTGATCGGCATGATCGCCCTCAACTCGCCCACTCGGGAGTCGGCCGCTCGTCTCGAGGCCCCACGCGAGTGGCGCGTCTCGCGCTGGGCCTCTGATTCGGGCTTCGAGAATACCTCGGTGAATATCTCGGCCCTCCGCGATCACGAGCGCACGAGCGGCGGCCGCTACGCGCCGCGCCTGCAGGTCGCCTGCGTGAACGACGTGACTCGCGTCTCGATCCTATTCGGTGACGAGAAGGTGGGGGCAGATGCGCTCGTGACACTCCGGGCCCCCGCGTCGATCGACCAGGCGGCCTGGTCGCTTTCGGACGACGGCCGGTCGATCGGGCTCTGGTCGGGTCGCGAGGCGATCCCGACGGCGCGCTGGCTGGTCGCCAACGATGGGGCGACGATCACCGTCGACGTCCCCGGCCAGGCTACCGAGCGCTATACGCTCAGAGGCGCCCGCGAGGCGATCGCCACGGTCGCCACCGCCTGCGGGTGGGATCTCGACGGCTAGTGTTGCGTGGGCCCCAGCTTCGCCCCAGCATTACGCCCCGCACCCAGTAGAATTGGGGCCCAATCAGCGCTAACCGTCGTTGACAGATAACGCGTATTGGTGCGGTTCTGTCGGTGTGAACGAGGTGCTCTCCCGCTGAGCTAATCGCCCGGGATGGGACGGCGTTGGCTGTCACCAAGGCCGGGGGTATAGGGCGGGAGCGCCCGGCGCGTCAATGCGCCAGAGGCGACCCCGCGCCGGGTCTGACCTTAACGGGCGTCGCGAATGGCGTGATCCATGACGCGATAGTAGACGAGGACACGGCCGAACGCGCGCGGCGGCGCATCGGGGTAGAGCGTGTCGGAGATGTCTCCAGCGCCCGCTGCTTCAAGCCGAGGCGGCTGGGCGCGCCAGCGGCGCACCATCGCGCGCCCGCGCCATTCCACGAGATGAAAGGCCCCGTCCTTCAGGCTGGTGTCGGCGCCTTCAAACACCACCACCGACCCGCTGGGAAACATGTTTTCCATGGCCGGGTCGTTGATCACCAGGGCGAATGGCCTGCGGGCAAACATCGAGGCGGCCACATGATCACGGCGCGGAGCGATCAGCGGATCGAAACGGTCGGTGCGGGTCGGCCAGGCCAGAATTGGCACATGTTGGATCGGGCGTTCGAGATACTCTTGCGGGGCAAACACACTCGGCTGGCCCGCGCGGTCGCCGCCGGCGTCGAGGTTGAGCTCTAAGAGGTCGGGAGCCTGGAGGACGTCAGCCAAGACGGTGAGGTGCTCGGGGCGCGGCAGGTGCTGGCCGTGCTCCCAGTGGGCGACCGTGGGCTGACTGACGCCAACGCGAATGGCCAGGTCTGTCTGGCTCATGCGTAAGCGCCGGCGATGCTTGCGCACCGCTGCTCCCAGGATGGCGCTGCGCTCTGGAATGTCGTCTGTGTCCATGGCCGCCCCCCATGCCTTGGCGCAGCTTGGCGTGCGCCATATCTTGGTTCTTTCGCCCCCGCCGACGCGTGCGCGCAGCCTGCGCCCTTGGAGCCGGGAACCGACTGGCGAAGCTTAGCGCACATCACTATATAAGCGAATACTTATAACTGCCACTCGCGCCACAGGGTGTTTGGGGCGCCGAGACGCGGCGCCCACACGCGCCGCCAGCACGCGCCTGAAGCGCAGTGCGCATGTGCGTGGGTATCCAGTGAACGCGGGTTTCGTGTCGCCATCATGTCGATGCAAGCGATTACATCTGGGGCCGCGATCCGGTGAGCCGCCAAGTGCGACGCAAATGAGGCGAGGTGGTTCTAAACCCGCCTGGAGCCTCGGCTTGCGCTCGCAACTCGGGTCTTGTCACAGACACAATTGGGTCATAGAACCGCCGCCCCGTACGAATAATTTACTTATGGCACGGGGCTTGAAGGCCATGTGACAGGTGGGGGCCGCGCTCGATCGCGCCACATGAACGACAACTAGGAGATCGACATGACGGCTGGTGACTATTGTTCTGAAGAAGGCGCGCGTCGCCTGAAGCAAAAAATTGAAGACTACTGGCGTGACCGTGGTTTTGACGTGGGGATTTCCCTCGTCGAAGCTGGGTTTATGGCCGCCATGCGTTCAGCGCGCACAGACGTGCGCTCGGACATGGTCAACGGCATGCCGCGCCGTATTGTTCCAACTGAGGACGGGGTGCGCGGCCGACGCCCGAACCCGCGCTTTCCAAGCTAGACGTTCCAACCGGGTGAGTTGGCCGCGGCGTGGGCGTGAATCCAGGCGACCACCTCTTCAAAGGTATCGACCACCGCCTGGGCTCCCAGGGCGTCGAGATCGTGTGCGCTGTAGCCATGGCGCATCAAGATACAGGGAACGCCCGCCGCGCGCGCAGCCGCCGCGTCCGGTTCTGAATCGCCGACCATAACTGACCGAGCCAATTGCTCGACCGATCCCGCAGCCACAGCCAAGTGCTGGGCTGCGGGCTTTTTTTTGCCTGCGCGCTCAGGGCCAATGATGCGGGCAAAGCGCCCCGTCAGGCCCAGTGCGTCGAGCAGGGCGTCGGCCATGGCGTCAGGCTTGTTTGTCGCGATCGACAGCTCAGCGCCGCTGCGCGCCAGCGCATCCAGCGCCTCGACCGCGCCCACAAACGGGACCGAGTGGCGAGCGATGTTGGCGCGATAATGCGCCAGAAACGCCGCGACCCGGGTTTCAAACACCGGATCGGGCAGCGACGTTCCGCAACGCGCATAGCCGCGCCGCAAGAGCGCGCGCGCCCCGTGCCCAACCAGGGCGCGCACCTCGGCGATGGGGACCGGCGGCAGACCGTCCGCCGCGATCGCGGCATTCAGCGCGCCGACCAAGTCTGGGGCCGTGTCTACGAGCGTTCCGTCCAAATCGAACAGGATCGACAGCCCGGCTAGCGGTCGGCGGCCCGCGTCTTCGCCTGCGCAGCTTGGCGGCGTCATCGACCCGCCCCGCGTGATGGGGTAAGCAGGCCGGCGACGATTTTTGTGTTGCGATTCCACATGCCGAGAGAGGTCTCCATGTCCGAACGGGCCGCCGTCATACTTGCCGCCGGGCGCGGAACCCGGATGCGGTCGGCGACGTCGAAGGTTTTGCACGCTGTCGGCGGGCGCGCCATGCTTGAGTGGGCCATTGCTGCGGCGCGCGCGGCCGGCTGCGGACGCCTGGTGGTGGTGCACGCCGCGGACGCCGACGATGTGGTCGCATGCGCGCAGGGCTTGGGGTGTCAAACGGCGGTCCAGGATCCGCCGCTGGGCACCGGGCACGCCGTGCTCAGCGC
>CAYGQB010000180.1:0-5500 GCA_964351895.1 uncultured Caulobacterales bacterium | reverse complement strand
TGAGCGAAAAGAAGCCGACGACCGATTCCGTCAAAGACGGAAGCGGTCTAGGCGGCCAGGACGGCCGCCGCGATCAGCCCGCCTTGCGAAGCGCCGCGCACGCGGCCCGCGCCGCGATCAGTCCGCGCAACAGGCCCTCGGGCGAAACCGGCTTGGCGATGTGGACATCGCATCCAGCTTCCAAGGCCTGCGTCACATCGCTGTGCATGGCGTTGGCGCTAAGCATGGCGATGGGCGTGCGCGCGCGTCCTGTCTCAGCCTCGCGCGCACGGATTCTCCGGCTGGCCTCCAGGCCGTTGCAGCCGGGCATTTGCATATCCATCAGGATGATGTCGAACGCGTCTGCGTCCGCATGCGCCACTGCTTCCTCGCCGTGTTGCGCTATCACAATCGTCATTGAGAACGGCTCCAGCATCAGCGTGACCACGCGCTGGTTCATCACATTGTCCTCGGCCAGGAGAATGCGCAGTCCGCATAAGGCCGCCGCGTCGTTCAAGAAGGCGGTGTCGGTGGTGTCGGTTGTTTCTTCAGTAGGCTGAACATGGCGGCGTATCGGCGTTTGGAACGTAAAGACGCTGCCCACGCCCACTTCAGACTGCGCCCAAATCTGTCCGCCCATTAACTCGGCCAGGCCGCGACAAATCGACAAGCCCAGGCCCGTTCCGCCATAGGCGCCCGAGACCCCGACGCTGGCCTGCTCAAAGCGGCCGAACAGGCGCGCTGCGGTCTCGGCGTCAAACCCTACGCCGGTGTCAGAAACGACAATGCGCAGGACAGGTCCGTCGCCTGCGCTTTCAAGCTCGTCTTGGTTCAGCACGTCGACGTTGATCGTCACCTGGCCCTTGGCAGTGAACTTCACCGCGTTCGACGCCAGATTGGCGACCACCTGGCGCAGCCGCACGCCGTCCCCAATGAAGAGCCCGCACGCGGCGTCTGAAAACGTTACCGAGAACGCGACACCCTTTTCATCAGCCCGCACGCCGAGCAGATAGGCCGCCGCCTCGACGGTTTGGCGCAGGTCGAACACGTCTACGGCGAGGTCAAACTCTCCGGCGTCGATTTTTGAAAGGTCCAGAATGTCGGACAGCAGCCGATCAAGGGTGGCGCCCGAGTCGCGGACCAGCTCCACCATCTCGCGTTGGCGGGCGTCGAGCGACGTTTGCTCCAGGGCTTGGGCGACGCCAAGCACGCCGTTCAGGGGGGTGCGGATTTCATGGCTCATGTTGGCCAAGAATGCTGACTTGGCGTTGGTGGCGGCGTCGGCGCGTTCCAGAGCCGCCCTCAGGGCGCGGTCGGTGCGCAAGTTATGGAGAGTGGCGGCCACGAGATAGTAGACCACCACCATAAAAGACGCGAACACCAGAAGAGCCGATTTCAGGTCAACCACGCCGACGACATAGAGCCAGATGGGCGTAACCGAAGCGGCTAAAACCAGCGGCGGGGCGGCGAAGGGAAGGGCGCGCGGATAGTTGATGTAGTTGAAGGTGAGGTGAACCAGCGAGCCGACGACGAGCGCCACCCCGAGAAGCGTGTTCGCCAAGTCCGCCTCGGCCACGAAGATCAAGGTGGCCAACGCCCAGACCGCGCCGCCAAACGCTAGGTTTGCAGTCAGGCCCCGTGCCGCCAACGGGGACGAATTTGGGGCTTTGAGCAGGCGGCCGCTCAAGACTATTTCGATGCTCTCATTGACGAAGACGAGCACCAGCCACAACACGGCTTGGCGCGCCCCGACCTGAGCCAGCATGATCAGCGCGACCAGCACGGCTGATACAATGCGGTGGGGACGATCGGCGGACAGCCGATTAACCAGTAGCGCCATCCCTGTCTCTTGCATCGAAACGCGGCCCCTGAGTTGCTGGCCACGGTTCTAGTTGCCTGAAGTCTAAATTCGGTAAATCCGCGCGGTGCGTCTTTAACTTACGCCGCCAGGGCGGCCGCCGCGATCAGCGGGCCGGTGTCGTCGGCGCGCATGTTGGCTCCGAAGGTGAGGCTGGGGCTGGCGACGCGGGCGTGGGCGAAGGCGTCCAGAAGTTGGGGATCGCCCGGGGCCAAGGCGGCGGCGGTGAGCGCCAGAGCGCAGCGCTCGGCAAAGCCGCGCGCGTCCGCCTCCGCCACGCCGCCGGCCGCCAAGTCGGCGTCCACGCTCTTAAGCAGGGCGTCCAAGGCGGGCCCGTGTCCACGCGCCAGGCTGATCTCATGGCGCAGCGCGTCACGGGTGGACGCGTCGCGGCCAAGAGCACGCAAGACGTCCAGCGCAATGACATTGCCCGAGCCTTCCCAGATCGCATTGAGCGGCGATTGGCGAAAGAGGCGGGGCAGGCCGCTCTCTTCCACGTAGCCCGCGCCGCCATGGCATTCCATGGCCTCATAGACGGCGTTCGGCGCGCGCTTGCACAGCCAGTACTTGGCCACGGGCGTGGCGACGCGCGCCAAGGCGGCCTCGTGGTCGTCGCCGGCCCGGGCCGCATCAAAGGCGGCGGCGATGCGAAACGCGAGGGCCGTTCCGGCAGTGGCCTCCAGGCTGAGATCAGCCAGAACGGCCCGCATCACCGGCTGGTCGATCAGGCGCTTTTGAAAGGCGGTGCGGTGGGCGACATGATGACCGGCCAGGGCCACGGCGACGCGCACGCCGCCGGCCGAACCCACCAGGCAATCAAGCCGGGTGTGATGGACCATCTCGATGATGGTGGCCACGCCGCGCCCGGGGGCTCCGATCCGCCGCGCCCAGGCCCCGCGATACTCAATCTCCGATGAGGCGTTGGAGCGGTCGCCGAGCTTGTTCTTCAGGCGTTGAATCTCAATCGCGTTGCGCGTGTCGTCCGGCGCCCACTTGGGAACCAGGAAGCATGACAGGCCCGCCTCCTCATAGGCGAGCGTCAAGAAGGCGTCGCACATGGGGGCCGAGCAAAACCACTTGTGGCCCACCAGTTCGCCAATCCCGTCTGCGTCCACGTTGAGCGCCCGGGCGGTGTTGGCGCGCACATCCGAACCGCCCTGCTTTTCGGTCATTGCCATGCCGATGGTGGCCCCGGACTTCGCTTGCGGCGGCGCGCACGCCGCGTCGTAGCGCGCCGACAGGGCCCGGGGCGTCCAGGTCTCGTCGCTCCATCCCGCCTGGCGCAGCGCCGGCACGGCGGCGTAGGTCATGGACATGGGACAGCACACGCCCGCGTCCGCCCATCCCATCAGCGTCAGAAGGCCGGCGTGGGCGACATGCCCACCGTCGGTGTGGGTCCAGGCGCGCGACGCGACGCCCGCTTCCAGCCCGGTGCGCATCAAGGCGTGATAGGCGGGATGAAACTCCACCTCGTCGAGGCGATGGCCGTAGCGGTCAAAGGCGCGCAGGACGGGCGGATTTTCGTCGGCCTGACGGCCCCAGTCGCGAACCTCGGCGCGCCCGACCTCAGCGCCGAGCCGCGACAGCTGGGCGCGCTGATCCGCGCCGGCGTCGGCGGGGACTTTGGCAAGGCTGCGCGCGACGCAGCCCGCCAACAAGGGATCGGCGTCAAACAGATTGAGATCGCCCAGGGGCGGGGGCTGATTGGTGACCTCATGGGTCGCCAATACGGATCGCCCGGTCTGGCCTGGTGTGCGTGGCCCCGTCACCCGCGCCGGCTCCCTTGATAGGCGTCGTCTCTAAGGACGGCCAACTAGGCGCCGCGCCGACGTCGGAAGAAGGTCACAATCGCCATCAGGAACGAGGCCCCGCCCGCCGCCACGCCCAAGAAGGGCTCAGCCGTTTGCGCTGCGACAATCACCTTGCCGAGCGTGCCGACCGTGACATTGATCTCATCGCGATAGGCGCGCACCGGTTCGGCCGGGCCGCCATTGGGGTGGGCGAAAATCTCCAGCGTCAGCATGCGCTCGCCCTCAACCTCAGGGGTCACCGCCCACTGCCAGCGATTGGCGGTGCGCGAGGAGAGCGTCTGTTGCGGCGGCGACAATTGCTCGATCTTGAAACCCGGGCCGGTCAGAGAGGCCGACACCGTTGAGGTGACGTCCACTGAGCCCTCAATGATGTCGCCGTCAAAGCCGCGCAGGCCGCGGGGCAAATCTTCCACGCCCGACAGATCAATCAGCAGCGACACATTGGTCGGCGATTGCAGGTTCATGGTGGTGGGTCGATTGTAGGCCATCGGCACGGTGGCGAAATCACGCGCCGTCGCGGCCGCCGAGCCGCCGGCAATGGTGCGCTGAACCTGGGCCAGGACATTGCCCACCGGAGAATTGAGCGAGGAGCGCGGAGCCCCGCGCGCGGCCTGTTCGACCGACACCGCGTCGGCCATGGCGCGCTCATCTTCGTTGCTGGCGCGCCAGCCGGCCCAGGCGATGGCCGCCACGGCCACGACCAGGAACATGAAGCTCAAGATCTTGCGCAGAACCGTGAGGACGATCAGCGCCACGACGGCCGCGCCCAAGAGGCCGGCCGGACTGTTAAAGACCTGAGCCAGGTCCAGGAGCATTCCAATGTCGATCCCCGACAGGAGGTCCATAATGTCGTTGCGTTCCATGCTCATCCCCGGGGTTTCGCGCTCAGCCGCCTTGCGGGCGGCCTGTCCCATGCGCGTGTTTTAAGCGTCAATCAGGGCCATCCTGCGGCCAATCGTCAAGGCTGCTCGCATGATTGGGGCGCCGCGCCTGAAGCGCTGTCGCCCTGATTGGCGGTTGGGGCGGCCTGGAACGGCCCGCACGCCTGGGCGCACGCATAGAGCGCAATCGCGCCAGCGGTCGAGACGTTGAGGCTTTCCATCCCGTGCGCCAAGGGGATGCGGGCGAGGCCCCCGCACGCGGCCGCGACCCCAGGGCGCAAGCCCTTGTCCTCTGAACCCAGGACCAGGACAATCTTCGGCTCGCCTGTGGCGGGAACGTCGCCGAGGACATCAGGCAGGGCGGCGTCGGCGTCGCCGGCTAGGCCGATGCTGGTCCAGCCGCGCTCATTAAAGGCGGTGACGGCGCGGGCAATGTTGACCACGCGCGCAACAGGCATCCGGTCCGCCGCCCCGACGGCCGCCTTGGCGCAAGCCCCGTAGAGTGGCGGCGCCCTGCGGTCCTGCAGCACCAGCCCCGCGCCGCCAAACGCGGCCAGCGAGCGCAGGATCGCCCCGACATTGTGTGGGTCGGTCACCCCGTCGAGCACCACCACCAGGCCGCGCGTCAGGGGCGCCAGATCCTCCAGCGTGACCCGCGCCGGCGGGCCGCAGCGCAGGGCGATCCCCTGATGCACGGCGCCGGCCGGCAAGAGCGCGTCAATGGCGCGCGGTTCCGCCAACTCCAGGCGCGCAAGGCGGCCCCTCAAAAAACCGGTGTGAGGGGAATCGGCAAGGGGAGAACTGGCCTGGGGGGATTGGGAGTGGGAGGCGTCTCCTTGAGAGCCGTCGGGGCCGCCGGCCTGATCGCCTGTCAGCTCCTCAGTCAGAATTCGAGCCGCGTTGCGCGTCGCCAAGGTCTGCAAGATGCGTCGGTCGGGGTTGGCCAGGGCGGCGGCCGCCGCGTGCAAGCC
>CAYGQB010000179.1:0-5505 GCA_964351895.1 uncultured Caulobacterales bacterium | reverse complement strand
TCTGCTCGTCGCCGGCCTGTTTCTGGTTTACTCGCTCAACACCTCCGGTGAACGGCGCGGCGGCGGCTATCCGCTGAGCGTGGAGTTCGCGTCCGCCGAAGGCCTGGCGATTGGCTCTGACGTGCGGATCTCTGGCGTCAAGGTCGGCTCGGTGGCGAGCGTGACGCTCGACCCGGCCAGCTATCAGGCCAAGGTTGGGTTCGTCGTCGACGACGCGGTCACTCTACCGATCGACACCTCGGTGAGCATGCGCACAGAAGGACTGCTCGGCGGCGTCTATCTTGATCTGGAGCCGGGCGGCGAGGCGGAGATGCTGGCGGCGGGCGATGAGCTCGATTACGGCCAGGGCGCGATCGACATTCTTAAGCTGCTTGCCGAGTTTGTGCAGCGCATGGACCGTGACGAGTGAGCCGTCACGCCCCACGATCGGCGGCCCTTCTGGCGGCGACTTTGGCGGTGGGAGCGGCTTTCGGGGCGGCTCTGGGGGTGCCCGGATGGGCGCAGGGCGTAAGCCTTTTGGACGATGAGGACACCTTGTCGTCGGCCCCTGGTCACGCCGCCGTCCTGCGCGGGCTGGACAAGGTCACGGCTCAAACCCGCGACTTTGACGCCCCCATCGGCGAGAGCGTTGTCTTTGGTTCCTTGACCATCGAGGTCGCCTATTGTCGGACGCGACCGCCCGAAGAGCCGCCTGAAACCTACGCCCTCTTGCGGGTGCTGGACCGAGCCATCGACGAGGTGGGTCGCGAGCTTGAACCGGAAGTGATCTTCTCAGGCTGGATGTTTGCCTCCAGCCCGGCGCTCAATCCGCTTGAACATCCGGTTTATGACGTCTGGCCAATCGGCTGCAAAAGCGAAACGGCGCGCGCGCCTGAAACGGTCTCTGAGCCGAGCGAGTAGAAATCGGCCGAGCGCTCTACGGCGACATCCAGTTGGGCGCGGTAGGCGGCGCGCGAAATCTCCACCGCTCCAAACTGGCGCAGGTGCTCGGTGATAAACTGGGTGTCCAAGAGCGTGTACCCGCCGGCGATCAGGCGCGCCATCAGATGGACCAGCGCCACTTTTGAGGCGTCGCGGGCGCGCGTGAACATGCTCTCGCCAAAGAAGGCGGCCCCCAGGCTGACCCCATAGAGGCCGCCCACCAGCTCCCCGTCACGCCAACACTCCACGGAATGGGCGCGGTTGAGGGCGTGCAGCTCAATGTAGAGGGAGAAAATGCGCCGGTTGATCCAGGTGTCTTGGCGACCGGGCGTGGGCGCGGCGCATGCGGCCACCACTTCGGCAAAGGCGGTATCGACACGCACCTCATAAAGGTCTGAGCGCACGGTGCGCGCCAGTCGACGCGACAGATGAAAACCGTCCAGCGGGATGACGCCGCGCTCGTCCGGGTCGAGGAGAAAGACACGCGGATCGTCGCGCGCGTCGGCCATGGGAAACACGCCGCGCCTGTAACAGGCGATCAGCTGCGTCGGGCCGAACCCCTCCATCTGCGCCTCCTGCTGGTGCAACTCTCCTGGTGGTGCGTCTTACCGTGTCGGGCTCCGCCGCCCGCTCGCCCGTGACCGCAGGCCGGAGCGGCGCGCGCTTAGCTCTGCTTGGCGAGCCACTCCTCGAGCCAATGAATATGGTAGTTGCCCGACTGGATGTCAGCCTCTTGAACCAGACGTCGCGCAAGCGGGATGGTGGTCTCAACACCGCCGATGACCATCTCGTCAAGCGCGCCCGCCAAGCGCATCAGAGCATCGGCGCGGCTGGGCGCGTGAACAATCAGCTTGCCAATCAGACTGTCGTAGTAGGGCGGGATGCGGTAGCCGGCGTAGACCGCACTGTCCAGCCGCACCCCCAACCCCCCGGCGGTGTGAAAATCGGTGATCGTGCCCGGCGACGGCGCGAAGGTGACCGGGTTTTCCGCATTGATGCGAAACTCCAGGGCGTGGCCTGAGATCGCCACCTGATCTTGCGTCAGCGACAAGGGATGGCCGGCGGCGATGTTGATTTGCTCGCGCACCAGATCGACGCCGGTGATCATCTCCGTCACCGGGTGCTCGACCTGGAGGCGCGTGTTCATTTCAATGAAGTAGAACGCGCCGTCCTCGTAAAGGAACTCAATCGTGCCCACGCCGCGATAGCCGAGCGTTGACACGGCCTTGACCACCACCTCGCCGATATCGGCGCGTTCCTTGGCCGTCAGGCAGGAGGACGGGGCCTCTTCAAGCACCTTTTGATGGCGGCGCTGCAACGAACAGTCGCGTTCGCCCAGATGAATGACGTTACCGTGGGTGTCGGCCACCACCTGAATCTCGATGTGGCGCGGCATGCCCAGATACTTTTCGATGTAGACCGCACCGTCGCCAAAGGCGGCGCGCGCCTCAGTGCGGGCCGTGGCCACCGCTTCAACGAGGTCGGCGCGGGTCCGGGCAACCTTCATTCCGCGCCCGCCGCCGCCCGCGGCCGCCTTCACCAGCACCGGATAGCCAATTTCGTCACCGACCTTCAGCGCTTCTTCGTCGGTCTCTACGCCTCCGTCGGAGCCAGGAACCACCGGGATGCCGGCCGCCGCCACCGCCTGCTTGGCGGTGATCTTATCGCCCATCAGACGAATGTGGTCGGCGGTCGGGCCAATGAATGTGAGGCCATGGGCTTCGACAATCTCAGCGAAGCGCGCGTTTTCCGACAAAAACCCGTAGCCCGGATGGATCGCCTGCGCCCCGGTGATCTCGGCGGCGGAGATGATCGCGGGCATGTTCAGATAGCTGTCGCGCGCCGGCGGCGGGCCGATGCAGACGCTATAGTCGGCCATGCGCACGTGCATGGCGTCTTCGTCGGCGGTCGAGTGCACGGCCACCGTTTCTATGCCCATCTCCCGACAAGCGCGCAGGACCCGCAGGGCAATCTCGCCGCGGTTCGCGATCAGGATTTTGTCAAACACCAGCTCGCTCCAATCAACCCAGCACCACCAGGGATTGGCCAAACTCAACGGGATCAGAGTCGCCGACCAAGATCTGCGTGATGGTGCCGGCGCGCGGGGCCGGGATCGGGTTGAAGGTCTTCATGGCCTCGATCAGCAAAAGGGTGTCGCCCTCTTTGACGCTCTGGCCGACGGTAATGAACGGCGGCGAATCTGGGTCAGGCGAAAGATAAGCCGTGCCCACCATGGGGCTGGGCACGCCGCCGGCCGGCGCTTCGCCCGGCGCAGCGGCGGCGCCGACGCCAGATGCGGGCGCAGATGCGGCGCCAGATGCGGGCACTGGTGCGGGCGCTGGAGCCGGGGCGGCTGGCGCAGGCGCAGCGTACTGGGTCACGGCGGTCGCCGCCGGTTGGCGCGATACGCGCACGCGCAGCGATCCGTGCTCGACCTCAATCTCTGTCAGGCCGGTTTCAGAGATGATGTCGGCCAGTTCGCGCACCATCGCCGGGTCGATCGCGACGCTGGCGGCGGTCTTGCGCGGGGTGGATTTGTTGGTCATCGCGCGCTCCGTTAGGAAGGGTTGCGGTGGGCGTTGTCGCCGGCAAGGCGCCAGGCGGCTTCGATCCCAAGGGTGTAGCTGTGCACTCCAGCACCGCTGATGACGGCGGTCGCGGCGAGAGACACCAGCGACCGGGCGCGAAACGACTCACGTTGCGCGGTGTTGGAAATGTGCACTTCGACCACCGGCGCGTCTACGATCTTGAGCGCATCGTGCAGCGCGATCGAGGTGTGGCCGTAGCCAGCCGGGTTAATCACGACCGGGGCGTGAGCTTGGGCGGCCTCATGCACCAGCTCGACCAGGGCGCCTTCGTGGTTGGTTTGGTGAAACCGGATGTCCACGCCCAGGTTCGCAGCGCGTTCCCGGCACGCCGCCTCTATGTCGTCCAGGCTTGCAGCACCGTAAATGTCCGGCTCGCGCACACCCAAGAGATTGAGATTGGGACCGTTGAGAACGAAGATAGGTGGGACGAGCGTCATGAAGCAGGGCGATCGCGGGGCGGCTGGCGTCGGGGGGCGACGCCGGGCGGATTTGTAAATCCGGTGCGGCTCGGTCACAAGCGCTCAAACGGTCAGGCGTGTGCTCTGACTGCAAAGAACGCCTCTCAGCATGTGGAGAACTCTCAATAGTGGCCGACACCATCACAATTCAACTCAATGGCGAGGCGCACGATTGCCCGCCCAGCGTCAGCGTTGCCGAGCTTCTCTCGCGCCTCGGCGTGACCGGCGCAAAGGTCGCGGTGGAGCGCAACCTGGCCATCGTGCCAAAGTCCGCCTACGACGCGACGCGCCTGACGAGCGGCGACGTGATTGAAATTGTTCAGTTTGTGGGAGGCGGATGATGACCGGCCCAGACACTCAAGATCCATCAAGTCCGGCACCCGGCGCAGCGCCCGCCTCCACCTCTTCCAGCGCCGGCGACGATCCCTTGGTGATTGCCGGGCGCTCCTTTGGTTCACGGCTGATCATCGGCACCGGCAAGTACGCCGACTATGCCCAGAACGCAGCCGCCCTGGAGGCGTCGGGCGCTGAGATCATCACCGTCGCCCTGCGCCGTGTGAACCTGTCAGACCCAGACCAGCCGCGGCTGGTCGATCACATCAGCCCGGACGCCTACACCTACCTGCCGAATACGGCCGGCTGTTTCACAGGTGAGGACGCGGTGCGCACCTTGCGTCTGGCGCGCGAGGCGGGTGGTTGGAACCTGGTCAAGCTGGAGGTTCTCTCAGATCCCAAGCACCTTTACCCGGACATGCCAGAGACGTTGCGCGCAGCCGACATGCTGATCAAAGACGGCTTTGAGGTGATGGTCTATTGCTCCGACGACCCTGTGTACGCGCGGCGTCTAGAGGAGGTGGGCTGCTGCGCCATCATGCCGCTTGGCGCGCCCATCGGCTCTGGGCTCGGCATTCAAAACCCGGTGAACATTCGCCTGATCATCGAAGCGGCCGGCGTGCCGGTGATTGTCGACGCCGGGGTTGGCACCGCCTCTGACGCGGCCATCGCCATGGAGCTTGGGTGCGACGGCGTCCTGATGAACACCGCCATCGCTGAGGCCAAGGATCCGGTGAAAATGGCGGCCGCCATGCGTCACGCCGTTGTGGCGGGGCGCCTGGCGTATCAGGCGGGCCGCATGGCCAAAAAGCGCTACGCTGATCCGTCGAGCCCGTTGGCGGGGCTGATTTAAGAGCGGGCGAACACGCGCCCCCGCGCAAGAAAAAGGGGGCGACCGCGCTGGCCGCCCCCTCCTCGTAGACGTGAGCTGGTGTGGTCGAGGGGCTAGATGCCCGAACCGAGCGTCACCGTGCCGCTGACAAAGCCTTTGTAGCAGTCGTCGGCATCACGGCCACTGTCAGCGTCGTCGAGCAGATCGGCAACGCCGGGTCCCTCAAAGCGCGGATCATCGCACTCTTCGTCGAACGCCCACGCGCTCGAATTGTCGCCAAAGTCGATGCCGTCATGAACGCCAGTGAAGCCGGTCTTCACGGGCATGGCTTCGCTGACGAACGTGATCTTACCGGCCACATAGGCGGTGTAGC
>CAYGQB010000178.1:0-5533 GCA_964351895.1 uncultured Caulobacterales bacterium | reverse complement strand
AGGCAGGGCGTTGGCCCCAGCGGCGGCGCTGATCGGCGCACTGTCGGCGCCAGAGTCGGTGGGGGAGTCGGGCGCGGCGGTCTGCGGCGCAGCGTGGGCGACAGAGTGCGCCGCCGCCTCGTCGAGCCGGGTCGGCACCCCGGGAAGGCGCGGTTCGGCGTTGGCGCTCTCGTTGCGCAGGGCCAGGATGTCAATCGGCTCGGTGGTCTCGCTCAGCGTACCGCGCAGCGCGGGCGCGCGCACGATGGTGGCCTGGGCCGGGCGCACGATCTCGCGCACCATCACCGCTTCAGCTTGGGTCGGATCGCCGAATGCGGCCACCAGCGACAACCCGCCGATGACCGTCGTCGCCAACAGGCCGCCCGCCAGAACGTGCGGATTGACCTTGCGCATCAACGCCTGCGCGCCCTGAAGAGCGGCGTTGGCCAATGCAAGCGGGTTGGGGCGGGGCAGGGCGATCATGGGCGCAGACGCGGGACACAGTTCGGCAAGCGGTTTAGACCTGCCTAGGTGCCGTCAGCGGCGTTAACGAATGGTCACCAGCGACACCAAATCGCCTTCATGCGCGGCGATTTGGCGCCCGCCGCCCTGAAGCTGGATGACAGACCGAAGATCAGCCCGGCACGACCGCAGTCGCGTCCGTCACCGTGATCCCGCGCAACAGATCGAGCGCCCGCGTCAATTGATAATCCTGGTCTTCGGGGAAGTCCTCGGGCGGATACTCCAGCGTCAGCTCTTCCTCGCGCTCGTCACCGGTCTCGTTGGCGATGGCGTTGGGCAGGTCCGATTCAGAAATCGTCCGACGCGCCTGGGTGGCGCTCTCGGTCGGACGGCGCGCAGCCACGTGCAGGTCCGGTTCAATGCCGGTGGTCTGAATAGAGCGCCCCGAAGGGGTATAGTAGAGCGCGGTCGTCAAGCGGATGGCGCCTGCGCGGCCGCCGCGCAGCGGAATGACCGTCTGCACCGAGCCCTTGCCGAACGAGGTGCGCCCGACCACGACGCCGCGCCGGCGGTCTTGGATTGCGCCGGCGACGATTTCTGAGGCCGAAGCTGAACCCTGGTTGATCAGCACCGCCACGTCGACGCCCTCTAACAGGTCGCCGGGGCGCGCATTATAGCGATCAATGTCGCGGGCTTCGCGGCCGCGGGTGGACACCACCTCGCCGCCGTCCAACACGATGTCAGAGATCGACACGGCCTGGTCCAATAGACCGCCCGGATTGTCGCGCAGATCAAACACCACGCCCGCGAGGTTCGCGCCGAGTTCTTTCTTCAGGTCGCGCACCGCGTCTTCCACCGCGTCGGAGGCCTGATCGTTGAAGGTGGCGACGCGAATGACGCCAATGTCGTCGCCCTCAACCCGCCAGCTGACCGGCTTGAGCGTGATCACTTCGCGCACGATCGTGACGTCAAACGGGTCCACCGCCTCGCGCACGATGGTCACGGTGATGGGTTCGCCCGGCGCGCCGCGCATGATGTCGATGGCTTCGTCCTGGGACTTGCCCAAAATCGGATCGCCGTCGATGTGGGTGATGTAGTCGCCCGCCTCAACGCCGGCGCGATCGGCTGGCGTGCCGTCCATCGGCGAGACGACCTTGATCACGCCCTCTTCCATGATCACTTCGATGCCAAGCCCGCCATATTCGCCGCGGGTCGAGACCTGCATGTCCTTAAACGAATCGGCCGTCAGGTAGCTGGAGTGCGGGTCCAGAGAACGCAGCATGCCCTGGATGGCGTCGTCGATCAGCTCAGACGCTTCGACATCCGAGACATAATCGCTCTCAACCTGGCCCAGGACGTCGGCGAACAGCTCCAACTTCTCAAACGTTTCCACGCGCGAAGACGGGGTCTCGGCGGCCAGGGCGAACACGCCCGCGCACAAGACAGCGCCCGCCAGCGGGGCTGAAATCACGTGACGAAGCTTCATCGCGTCATCTCCTCGGCGGGCGTGCGCCGCCGTCTAGAGCTCACGCGCCGCACCCGGCGCGCCGAAACATCCCACCAGTATAGCCGCGTCGCTAGGCGCGCAGCCAGGGGGCCGGGTCGATTGGTTCACCGTCTTTGCGCAGCTCAAAGTAAAGCTGCGGTGACGGTCGACGCCGATTGGCCATGACGCCCAACGGTTCTCCCGCCAAAACGACATCGCCGACCGCGCCATAAACCACCTCCATTCCGGCAAGAATAAGGTGATAGCCGTCGCCGACATTGAGGATCAACAAGCGGCCATAGCCAAGAAAATTACCGGCAAACTCGATTCGCGCGTCATAGGGGCTGGACACCTGGGCGCCGCGACGGGTGCGAAACACCACGCCCTCGCGCGTGCTGGCCGCGTTGGCCTCGCCAAAGCCGGCGATCAGCGCCCCCGCCACGGGCGCAGACAGAAGACCGCGCGCGTCTGCAAAACGTCCCGTTTGGGCGACAAATGCGGGCGGGGCGGCGGTGACGGTGCTCGGGTCTGGACGCAGGCGCGGGCTGGGGATCTGGCGCTCGCCGGTGTCTGGCCGCAGCGGCGGAGCGGCCCGTTCAGCTTGCCGGGTCAGGGCGGCGATCAGCTCGCGCAAAGAGGTCGCCTGCGCCGCCAGGGCGCTGGCGGCGTCCGCGGCCGCGGCCGCATCTGCGCGCAGCGTCGATTCCAGGGCGCGCTTTTCGTCGACGAGGCTCGCCAACTCCGTGCGTTCTTGCGTCAGTCGCGCGTCCTGGGCGACCACGGCGTCGCGCTCGGTGAGCATGCGCCCGCGCACGGCCAACAGCGACGAAATGTCCGTGCGCGTGCGGTCGATCCGGGTTTCAAGGGCGGCGGTGATTTCGCGGGTGAGGGCGGCGGCCCGGGCGGCCGCCACCGCGTCGCCGCGCGTGGTGGCGATCGAGGGCGGGCGTGCGCGCTCCAGGCGCTGCAGGGCGCTTAAGGCTTCGCCAAAGCCGTCGCGCTCGGCGCGCAGACGTTCAACCAGCACCTCTTCCTCGCGCGCGGTCGCAGCCAGAGCGTCCTCCATGGCCGCAATTCGCCGTTCGGTCACGGCAATGCGCCGTCCCGCGTCAACCAGATCCACGCGCAGGCGCGCCACCTCCGCGCGCACGGCGTCCGCGCGCGCTGACAGGGCGGCGCTTTGCGCTTCGCGGGCCGCTGCAGCGCGCTCCAGCGCTTCAGGGTCTTCAGACGTTGGATCGGGTAGGGGCGTGTCGGGGCGCAGCGTGGCGGGCCCGATTCGCTGCGCGCCGGCCGTGCTGGCCGCGTCAGGTTCGGCGACCTGCGTCCCGATCGGCTCGCCGACTTGCGACGCACCTGGCGCCGCCCAAACCAGCGCGCCAAGACACGCCCACCCCACAAGGGCGAAGGCGGGGCGCACGCGCCCCACCCCAGCGCCAAGGGGGCGCTGGGATGGCGTGGCGGCGGAAAGGGCGAACGGTTCACTCACGTGGGCGATCCTGACGCATCAGGGGTAAACGGGATGTTGGCAATCGCGGCGCGTTTGGCGGGCGCAGCACGACGCGCGACACCGCGCGCCTAGCTGCGATGATACGGCGCCCCGGACAGAATGGATGCGGCCCGATACACCTGCTCGGCGGCCATCACGCGCGCCAGTCGATGCGGCCAGGTTTGGGCGCCAAACGCGATCAAAAGATCCGCCCGTGCGCGCACCTCGTCGGTCAGGCCGTCAGCGCCGCCAATCACCAGGACGACCCGGGCGCGCGCCTGATCGCGCCACGCCTCCAGGCGCCGCGCCAGGCGCTCAGAACTTTCGCTGGCGCCGCGCTCGTCCAGCGCGATCACCACGTCGCCAGGCTCGAGTGCGTCGAGGATCGCAGCACACGCGCCGGATTGCGTTGCGTCGCGTGGGTCGAGCGCGCGCTCGGTGACCGGGGACAGCGACACCGTCCGTCCAACCGCATTGGCGCGCGACAGATAATCGTCAACCAGCGCGCGTTCAGCGCCCGCCTTCATTTTGCCGATGGCAAGTATCTGGATGTCCACGCCGGCTCCGGGCTCTATGGGGGCGGCTCTATGGGGGCGGCTCTGTTCGGCGTGCCGGCCTGGCCGCGTGCATGGGTCCCGCCCAGCACCCATCTTCCCATGCCGCTCAGGTGCGCCGAGGGCGCTTCAGACCGGCGCCGGGTTCAGGCCGTTGTGCGCACGTCAGCGGGGGTTTCGCCCCACATGGTCTCTAAATTGTAGTAGGCGCGCACTTCAGGCCGGAACAGATGCACGACCGCGTCGCCCGCGTCGATCAGCACCCAATCGCACGCGGGCAAGCCTTCGATTTTGGCGCGGGTGTGGCCCGCCTCCTTCAAGGCCGTGGTCAGGTGGTCGGCGATGGCGTTGACGTGGCGAGCGGATCGACCGCTGGCGATGATCATCACATCGGTGACGGAGGATTTCTCCTTCGTGTCGATCGTGATCACGTCCTGGGCCTGATCGTCGTCCAAGACCTGCAGAATGAGCGTGCGCAGAGCGCCCGCTTCCAGTTCGTGCGCGGCCTCTTGAACAGCGCCCGGCGCCTGAGGAGCGTCTTGTGAGACGTCTTGGAACGCGCTGGGGGACGCGCTGGAGGGAGTGTCGGGCGTCACGCCTGATCAGCCCGCTTGTGCAGCCCGGCGGTCCAGATAAGACGCGCCGGCGCCGTAGAAGTTGCGTGTTTCAAAAAGTTCGTTCCGCCCGCGTGAGCGGTCCCTTGCAGTGTATCGGGCCATCTATCGGGCCATCTACCGGGCCGCTGGCGCTCCTTGCTTTGCAACGACCGCAAGAAACGACTCGACCCGTTGCGAAAGTTAACACGTCGCGCCCACCCCGTCATGCCTTGGCAGCCAGCGACCGTCCGCGCGACGCGCCCACTGTTACTTCTGCGCCACGACCGAAGCGGCGGGTGGGGCGGCAAGAGCGGCGATCTATCGACGCGCCCGCAGGACCGTCGACGAGAGAGGGTTCAGCGGCGCGCGCAGATAGGTCCAGGCCGGCGGCGCCCGGTCGGCCAGCGTATGGGCGAGGTGAGAGGGAACCCGCGCCCTGGCGAGGCGGCGCGCAGCCGGGCTTAAGCGCGCACGCACGGTGTCGCCGGGGCGCGCTACAACCGCCAGCGGGACAAGGTCGGCGATCTCGGTCCAGCTGCGCCAGGCGTGAAAGTTGGCAAGGCTGTCGCCCCCCATGATCCAAACAAAACGCGCCTTCGGCCAGCGCGCGACTGCGAAGGCGACCGTGTCGATGGTCGAGGTTGAGTTGATCCGGGCCTCCAGATCGGTGACCCGGTCGCGCGGACCGGTCGCCAGCGCCGCGACGCGCGCGAAGCGGTCAGCATAGTCCGCCCCCGCAAGGGCGCTTGGTTCAAGCGCCGCCTTGAGGGGGTTCTGGGGCGTCACCAGCCACCACACATAGTCCAGCGCCAGCCGGGTGCGGGCGGTGTTGGCGACGTGGAGATGACCCGCGTGCGGCGGGTTGAAGGAGCCGCCAAACAGACCAATGCGCACCCCGGCGTCCGCGGCGGCCAGAAGGGCCGGGGCGGCGGCCAGTGTTGGCTTTGGGGGTTCTGTTGTTCGGCTT
>CAYGQB010000177.1:0-5663 GCA_964351895.1 uncultured Caulobacterales bacterium | reverse complement strand
AGCAGCGGATTGAAAATCCGCGTGTCGGTGGTTCAAATCCGCCCCTGGGCACCATTCCTGTTGGAACCCGTATCGCTGCGCTCACATGGGTCGCGCTCAGGGCTGCTTGTTGTTTGACCCCGTATCGGCGCGGTGCGCCTCACATGGGTCGTGCTCAGGGCTGGTTTGACCCCGTATCGCTGCGCTCACATGGGTCGCGCTCAGGGCTGTTTTTGTTTGACCCCGTATCGCTGCGCTCACATGGGTCGTGCTCAGGGCTGTTTTTGTTTGACCCCGTATCGCGGCTAAGCCGCTCACATGGGTCGCGCTCAGGGCTGCTTGTTATTTGACCCCGTAATGCTGTTTACGTCTTGGCAAGGCTGGTTCTTACCGGCGTCTTTACACTAACGCGCGTTCAGCTTGTTTCTTTAGAATTGATTTCAAACCCACGCCTAAGTTGGGCCCGTCGCGAGAAGAACTTCGCCGAGGGCCACATGAACAAGTCACTGCTTTGCACCACCGTCGCCGCCTGCGCTCTGATCATGGGCGCCCCGGCCCTGGCCAAGAACGACAAGCCCAAGAAGAACCAGCCGGCCCCGCCGCCGGCCGCTTCGGCTCCAGCACCAGCCCCGGCTGCAAACCCGGCTGCAAACAACGACGCCCCCCAGTTCGACCTCGGCGCCGGGCTTGACCGCGCCAGCGTCAGCCCGCTGGCGCTCGACCTCACGGCGTTCTTTCGCGACATCAACGCCTTTGACGGCGACCTTGATCCGATGCGCCGCGACATCAACGCCTTCAACGGCGATCTGAGCGCCTTCTATCGCGACATCAACGCCTTCGACGGTTCGACCTCTCCGTTCTGGGGCGACATCGAGCTGTTCTGGGGCGACCTGAACCCCTATCGCCGCGACATCAACGCCTTTGGACGCGACATCAACGCCTTCTGGGGCGACCTTGACCCGATGCGCCGCGACATCAACGCGTTTGGCCGCGACATCGGCGCGTTCTACCGCGACATCGGCGCCTTCTGGCGCGACATCGGCGCGTTCTGGGGCGAACTCAATCTGCAGTGGCGCGACATTGGCGCCTTCAACGACGCGCCGGGCGCATACGATCTCCTGACCGAGGACCTCAACGATCTGGTGTCTCGCTCTGAGGCGACCTGGGGCCAAGCGGTGACGGACGAAACCGGACTTTCGTTCTGGGACGGCTTTGCCAAGGGCGTCTTTGAAAAGCACGGCTTTGACCTCTTTGACCCGGCCTCGCTGGACAAGGTGTCCGAAGGCCAGCGCGCGCGCTTCTTCCTTGATTGGTACGATGGGCTGATGGAGTTCAGCGGCTTTGACCGGGTTGACCACTGGATGCCCCAGGTCAACTGGAGCCCGTCCCTGACCCAGATCCAAGGCGAAGGCGGCGACGCGATCATCGGCCTGCTCGACTTCACCGTCGGGGCTGACCGCGACCTGCAAAACAACATCGCCTATGACGGCGGCGTTTCGGGCGTCACCAACGGCCATGGCGGCGCGGTTGCCGGCCTGATGGTGGCCGCCCATGACGGGCGCGGCGTGATGGGCATCGCGCCAAACGCCACGGTCATGGCCTACAACCCGTTCGACCGCTCCGGCACGGCCAACTTCGAAGACGTAACCCAGGGCCTCATCAATCTGGGCCGCGCCGGCGCGAGCGTGGTCAACATGTCGCTCGGCGTGCCCGGCGGCGTCCTCAACGAGGGCTGGCGCGACGTCTTCTTCGACCCCGCGTTCCTGCAAGTGAACCCTGAGACCGTGTTCGTGAAAGCGGCCGGCAACGACGGCGTCGAGCAGACGAACAACGTGGAATGGCAGTTTGATCACGCCACCAATCTGATCATCGTCGGCTCGGTCGATCCCTCCGGCGCCATCTCTGAGTTCTCAAACACGCCGGGTGAAGCCTGCCTTCTGGACGCCGGCGTGTGTGCAGAAACCAACAAGCTGAAGTATCGCTTCATCACCGCGCCGGGCGAGATGATCCTGGTGTCGGATGAAAAGGGCGGCGTGACGCGCGCCACCGGCACCTCGTTCGCCGCTCCGATTGTGACCGGCGCCGTGGCCCTGATGCACGATCGCTGGCCGTGGCTGGAAGGCTACGCGCGAGAAACCATCGACATCATCTTCCAAAGCGCCCAAGACCTAGGCGCGCCGGGCGTTGACGGGGTCTATGGCTGGGGCCTTCTGGACATCGAAGCCGCCCAATCCCCGCTCAGCTTTGGCGATCTAGAGTTCTACCAGGTCGACACCAAGAACGGGCGCCTGAAGCGCAAGGCGATTTCTGCCTCCAAGGCGCGGCGCAACAAGCAAAACTGGGAATCCAAGGGCGTGTACTTCATCGCCTTTGAAGAGATCGGCGACACCCAGCGCGATTTCGCCATTCCCTTCTCCTCCCAGCTTGTCGGCCAGACGGTCACTGTCAATGGCGTCGAAGAGCAGTTCCAGACCTACATCTATGAGCGCATGAGAGACTGGCAGGACGCCGGCTTCACGGACGTGTCCAGCCTCACCGCCCCGGTGCGCGACGGCGCCTGGTCGATTGGCCTGACGGCGACCAACCTGGCTCCCGACGCATCGCGCCAGGACAATGAACTGCCCTATGCTCTGGGCGTCACGGCCAGCAACTTAGGTTCGGGCGTGACCCTGCGCGCAGGGGTCGGCGCCGGCGCCATGAGCCTGTCTCAGCACGGCGGCTTTGGCTTGTTCTCCGACTACAATGGGGAAACGGGCGGGGTGAACCCCTTCCTTGGCCTGGCGTCAGGCGGCGCCTACGCCAGCATGGACGTGGCCGTTGGTCCGCGCACGCGTCTCTCCTTTGGCGTCACGGAGCGCTCCAACGCGCGCACCTTCACCGATCCGACCACGGGCGAAGAGCACAGTCTGGTGGAAGGCGCGCCCGACTATGCCGCCGCCGCCGCCAATCTTGGCGCTGTGTTCACCCTGTCGGACGCCCTCACGGCGCGCATCGACTACACCCTCCTGCACGAGGACACTGGCCTGTTGGGCGTCCAGGGCCTGTCTCCGGTCGACTTGGGCGGCGCCACGTCCGACACGGTGACGCTTGGGGCCGACATGGCTCTGGCGCGCGGCTGGAGCTTGGCGGTGTCCGGCTCGGTGGCCTCTACCCGTGACGGCGCCCTGGGCGACGCCACGCTGAGCATCGAAGACGGCGGCCTGACCTCAACCGCCATGCAGCTGGCCGCCGCCAAGCAGGGCGTCTTTGGCGACCATGACCGGATGCGCCTGTCGATCTCTCAGCCAATGCGCGTGCAGTCCGGCGCCCTGGCGTTCACCCAGCTTGAAGTCATCGATCGCAGCACTGGAGAAACCGGGCTGGTCAGCCACCGGGTCGACATGGCCGAAAGCAACAGCGCGTTCATCGTGGAGGGCCTCTACGCCCGCCCGGTCTTTGACGGCGCCGCCCAGTTCAGCGCGTTTGCCCGGGCGCAAACCGGCCAGACCGACGTCATTGGTGAAGACACGCAGATGCTGGTGGGAGGCCGGTTCTCCACCCAGTTCTAATCTAAGTTTCAAACCTGGGCCCGCTTTCCCGAAGCCTGGGCCAGTCACATCGCAAAGACCTTTAGAGCGGCTCTCTCTCCGGCTTAGGTCTTTGTTCAAGCAGCGTGGCTAGAGTGTTCTGAGGTTCCCTCCGCCTCAGGACACCCTGCCATGCTGCGCCTTGTGATTGTTGTTCTCGCGCTCGTCTGGGCGGCCCTCAACCCCGCCCGACACGCCTCCGCGCAAGAGGCCCCCGCTCAACAGGCCAGCGCATTCGAAGCCAGCGTCGCCGACGCCAAGGGCGCCATGATGTCTGATCCGGCCGTTGCGCTGGACCATGCGCGCGCCGCCGCCCACGCCGCCCTCAGCCTCCCCAGCAGCGACGACCAGGCCGCCGGCGCAGCCACCGCCAAGTGGCTGGAAGCTGAAGCGCTGGTGCGCCTGGACGACGCCGCGGCGGCGCTGGACGCGGCCAATGCCGGCCTCGCCGCCCTGCCAGCCAGCCAGATCGACACCAAGCTCAATGGCGACCTGTTGTTGGCGCGCGGCCGCGCCGCCCAGGTGGAGAGCCAAACCCAGCTTGCCCTGGAAAGCCTGATCGCCGCGCACGCCGCCTTCACCGCGGCGGATGTCACCCGCAGTCAGGCGATTGCCCTGCAAAGCCTGGCCTCGCTCTACGTCGATGCGCGCCAGTATGAGCGGGCGCTGAGCTATTATGACCAAGCGGCCGCGGCGCACCCGGACGATCCGTCACTGGCGCTCGCCGGGCACAACAATCGCGGCAATGCGCTCAAGGACATCGGCCGATATTCTGAGGCGGTCGAGAGCTTTGGCGCGGCGCTGGAGGCGGCGCGCGCGTTCGAAAGCCCGGCTCTGGATGCGCGCATCCGCACCAACCTGGCGTCCGCTCTGTTGGGCGCCGGCGACGTGCAGGGCGCCGCCGACGAGGTGGCGCGCGGCTTTGTTGACGTAGAGGCGGCGGGCGATGCGGGCGCAGAGTGGGCGCGCTATCTGTGGGGCGTGAAGGCGGAGTTGGCGCTTCTGGAGGGCGACACGGCCGGGGCCCACGTGGCGCTCGAAACGGCATTTGCGGGCCTCGACTTCAGCCAGACCGGCCTGCGCTTTCGCGACACCCACGAAGCCGCCTACAAGGTCTACGCTGAGATGGGGGAACCCGCGACCGCGCTGCGGCACCTGGCCGCCTACAAGCGCATCGATGACGACGGGCGCGAGCTTGCCGCCTCGGCCAACGCCTCGTTGATGTCGGCGCAGTTTGATCTGTCCAACAAGGAACTTCAGATCGAACGCCTGCGCACCGGCCAGCTTGAGCGCGACGTCATGATCGCCCGCGCCAAGGCGCGCCAGCGCACGCTCGTCTTGGGCTCGATTGCGGCCCTGCTTTTGATCGGATCAGCGACCGCGCTCGCGGGCTATGCGCAAATGCGCACCAGCCGCAACCGCATCCGCGCCATCAACGCAACGCTGGAAACCACCAACACGGCGCTGGAGAAAGCCAACCGGGCCAAGTCTGAGTTTCTGGCCACCACCAGCCATGAAATTCGCACGCCCCTGAACGGCATCTTGGGCATGACGAGCGCCCTTCTGCGCGAGCCGGCCCTCAGCGAGGCTGCCCGCGACCAGCTCAATTCGGTGCGCGGCGCCGGCGAGATCATGTCGTCGGTGCTCGGCGACATTCTGGACGTGGCCAAGATCGACCAGGGCGCGCTGGAGCTTGATCCGGTGGACGCCGATCCGCGCCGCATCATCACCGAAACCGCCACCTTATGGCGCGAAACAGCGTCCCAGAAGAATGTGGTCTTGAACGTCGACGCCCAGGACGCGCCGGCGCGCGCGCTTGTCGACCCGGTGCGCCTGCGTCAGGTGATGTTCAACCTGGTGTCCAATGCGGTGAAGTTCACCGACGCCGGTCAGGTGGATGTGGCGGCGCGGGTGGTCGGTTCTGGCGCCGACGAACGCTTGCAGGTGGTCGTGCGCGACACCGGGATTGGCATTCCAGCCCATGAGCTGGACGACATCTTCGAGGCCTTTCACCAGGTCACCGGCGGCACCACGCGCCGGCACGGCGGCACCGGGCTGGGACTGGCGATCTGCCGCAACATTGCGCGCGCCATGGACGGCGACGTCACGGTCGTGAGC
>CAYGQB010000176.1:0-5710 GCA_964351895.1 uncultured Caulobacterales bacterium | reverse complement strand
GCGTTGGGGGGCGGCGTCATGGCCGGGCTCATAGCCCAGCCGAGCGGCGCGCGCCAACCCGATCGGTCTGCGCGTTCACTCCATCCCGGCCGGCCATCCAAGCTGGTTGCGCGCCTGGGCAACTGCGATCCCGGCGGCCACCACCACGTTGAGAGAGCGCGCACTGGGAGAGATCGGGATGCGCACGACCTGATCGGCAGCCGTGAGCACCGCCTCGGGAACGCCCGCCGATTCGCGACCGAACAACAGCCGGTCGCCCGCCTGAAACCGCAGATCAGGCAGGTTGGTCGCGCCGCTTGTGGAGAACACCAGGAGGCGGCCGGCGCCGGCCTGAGGGCTGGCCACATAGGCGTCCCAGCCGGCGTGTCGAATCACGGCGTCGGCGCCGCCATAATCCATGGCGGCGCGCCGCACCGCCTTGTCTGTCAGAGCAAAGCCACACGGCTCCACCAGGTCGAACCCGGCCTCAAAGCAGGCGGCGAGACGAATGGCCGCGCCCACGTTCTGGGGGATGTCGGGTTGAAAGAAAACGAGACGCACAGTACTCCCCCGCAACGCATTGCGTCGTTGCGCCGCATAAACGGGCGCCTCAACGCTCGTACCTTATCGCCTACTGTCGAGCGCTCATACGACGCCCAGTTTAAGGACACGCCCGTGACCGACCACGTGATTGAGGACGCCGAGACCGAAGAGCCGACCCGCCGCGACTTTATTTTCATCGCGACAGGGGCGGTGGCCGCCGGCGGCGCCATCATGACGGCCTGGCCGTTCATCGATCAGATGAACCCGGCCGCAGATACGCGCGCGCTATCCAGCGCAGAAGTTGACGTCTCTTTGGTGCCAGAGGGATCGGAGATCCGGGTGCTCATTGGCGGCATGCCGTTCTTTGTGCGCCATCGCACGGCGGCCGAAATCGAGCAGGCCGTGGCCGACGACGCGGCCAACCTGAAAGATCCCGAAACCGACGGCGAACGCATCCTGCCAACGGCGGAAGGCGTCGCCAAGCCGCAGTACCTGATCTTGTCGGCGAGCTGTACGCATCTGGGGTGCGTGCCGTCCGGCCCAGGCACAGACACTGGCGATTATGGCGGCTGGTTCTGCCCGTGCCACGGTTCGCACTACGACACCTCTGGGCGCATCCGCAAAGGCCCTGCGCCCACAAACTTGCCGGTTCCGAATTATGAGTGGGTTTCGGAAACCGCTGTGAAAATTTCGCTCTGACACCAGCGACGGGAGCCGCACGATGAGCGGACCATCAACGTACGATCCAAAGTCCGGCGTGGAGAAGTGGCTCGACCAGCGCTTGCCCATCGTGCGCCTGGCGTATGACAGCTTTGTCGATTTCCCGACGCCGAAGAACCTTAACTACTGGTACACCTTCGGGGGGATCCTGGCGCTCTGCCTGGTGATTCAGATCATCTCAGGCGTGGTCTTGGCGATGCACTATGTGCCGCACGTCGATCACGCCTTCGCCAGCGTTCAGCGCATTGAGCGCGACATCTCCTACGGCTGGCTGATCCAAAACATTCACGCCAACGGCGCCTCAATGTTCTTCCTGGCGACCTATCTGCACATCGCGCGCGGCATGTACTACGGCTCCTACAAGGCGCCGCGCGAGATCTTGTGGATCCTGGGCGTGGTGATCTTCTTGCTGATGATGGCCACGGCCTTCATGGGCTATGTGCTGCCCTGGGGCCAGATGTCCTTCCACGGCGCGGCGGTGATCACCAACCTGTTGGGCGCGTTCCCGCTGGTGGGGCCAGCGATCAAGACCTGGATCATGGGCGCGCCGGCGATCGACAACGCCACGCTCAACCGCTTCTTCTCGCTGCACTATCTGTTGCCGTTCGTAATCTTTGGCGTGGTCATCCTTCACGTCTGGGCGCTTCATGTTCCCGGCAACAACAATCCGACCGGCGTATCGGTGAAAACCAAGGCCGACACGGTGCCGTTTCACCCCTACTACACGGTCAAGGACAGCTTCGCGATTGCGCTGTTCTTCATCTTGTTTGCGATCTTTGTGTTCTTCCTGCCCGACGCTCTTGGGCACGCGGACAACTTCATCCCAGCCAATCCGCTGCAAACCCCGGCGCACATTGTGCCTGAGTGGTACCTCTTGCCGTTCTACGCCATCTTGCGGGCGGTGCCGGACAAGCTGGCGGGCGTGTTGCTGATGTTTGGCTCGATCGCCGTTCTGTTCATCCTGCCCTGGCTCGACACCTCCAAGGTGCGCTCGATGCGCTACCGCCCGATCGCGCGCCAGTTCCTCTTGGTCTTCTTTGTTGTGACCTTGGGGCTCGGTTGGCTCGGCGCTCAACCCGCCGAGGGCGCCTATGTGATCGCCGCGCGCATTCTGACGACCTACTATTTCGCCTACTTCCTCATCATCCTGCCGGCGCTCGGCATGATCGAAACGCCGAAGCCGAGACCGGCCTCAATTGACGCGTCGATCTTGGGCGGGGGAGGCCATGGGGCCAAGGCGAGCCCTGGCGGATCGCCCATCCCTTCCGACACCGCCGCACAACCCGCCGAATAGGCTTGAGCGCACTCGCCCGACGGGCGCACACGAGGACCAAGTTCATGTTCAAGCGCACTGGTCAGTGGATCACCGGTCTTGGCGGCGCGATTGCCGCGGCCAGCTTGGCGTTCGCGCCCGCCGCCGGCGCCGCTGGAGAGGCCTATAAGCCCGAACACCATCACTGGCATCACGCCGGCGTGTTCGGAAAGTTCGATCAGGCTCAGCTGCAGCGCGGCTGGCAGGTCTATCGCGAAGTGTGCGCCTCCTGCCACGGCATGCAGTACATCTCGTTCCGCCACCTTGGCCAAGAAGGGGGCCCGTTCTACGACGAAGAGCACCCTGTCCCGACGGATAATCCCGTGGTGCGCGCCATTGCGGCTGAGTGGATCGTGCAAGACGGCCCAGACGATGTCGGCGACATGTTTGAACGCCCCGGCTTGCCGACCGATCGCATCTTGTGGCCCTACGCCAATGAACAGGCCGCGCGCGCATCCAATGGCGGCGCCTTGCCGCCCGACTTGTCGGTGATCACCAAGGCGCGCCACTACGGCGCTGACTATGTGCGCTCCTTGCTGCTCGGCTACCGCGAGGCCCCGGCCGGTGAAGCGCCGCGCGCTGGCCTCTACTACAATCCTTGGTTCTCCGGCGGTCAGATCGCCATGGCGCCGCAGCTGATCGAGGGGCGTCTGGATTATGCCGAGGGCCAGCCCTTGGCGACGCCGGAGCAGATGGCTGAGGACGTCTCCGCCTTCCTGACCTGGGCCGCTGAGCCGCAACAGATCCAGCGCAAGCAAATGGGCTTTCAGGTGGTGATTTACCTCGGCCTCCTGTCGGTGCTGCTCTGGTTGGCCTATAAGCAGGTCTGGCGCGACGTCGATCACTAGTCGGCCACCAGTCGGCGCGCGCCGGCCAGCGGGCGCGCTTGGACGCGGGGAACGGCGACATGACCGATTGGGTGCTGGGCGTCATGGGCGGGTCGGGGCTCTACGCCATCGACGAGCTGGAAGACGCGCGCTGGGAGGTCGTGGAAACGCCCTGGGGCGACCCGTCCGACCACGTGTATCGCGGGCGCCTGCACGGGGTTGAGGTTGTGTTTCTGCCGCGTCATGGGCGCGGCCACGCCTTGACGCCCAGCGCCATCAACTATCGCGCGAACATCGACGTGATGAAGCGGTCCGGCGTGACCGATCTTCTGTCTCTGTCCGCGTGCGGCTCATTTCGCGAAGATCTGCCGCCGGGCAGCTTTGTGATGGTCGATCAGTTCATTGACCGCACTTTTGCGCGCCAGAAATCGTTCTTTGGCGATGGCGTGGTGGCGCACGTCTCCATGGCCCGCCCGGTCTGCGCGCGCCTGGCCGGATTGGCGGCGGACGCGGCCCGCGAGGCCGGCGCCCCCGTCACGCAAGGGGGAACCTACCTCGTCATGGAAGGGCCGCAGTTCTCCACCATCGCTGAAAGCCGGATGCACCGCGCCTGGGGCTGCGACGTGGTGGGCATGACCAACATGCCCGAGGCCAAGTTGGCGCGCGAAGCCGAGCTGCCCTACGCCACCGTCGCCATGGTCACCGACTTTGACGCCTGGCATGAAGAAATCGCGCCGGTCGATGTCGCCAGCGTCGTTGAGCACTTGCACGCCAACGCGGCGCGCGCGCGCCAGCTCATTTCGCATCTCGCCCGGCGTCTGGCGCAAACCCCGCGGACAGGGTGCGCCCAGGGGATCGAAACCTGCCTCGACACCGCTATTCTGACCCCGCCTGAGGCGCGCTCGCCCGCCTTAGTGCGAAAGCTCGACGCCATCGCTGGCCGCGTGCTACGCGCGTCGCACTAGCTTTGAGTCAAACAAGGCGCAGCCGCTCATGACCCGTCCCATGCTCTATGTCGGCGACCGGGCCTATTCGTCCTGGTCATTGCGCGGCTGGCTGATGTTGCGCCACGCTGAGATCGACTTCGACGTCACGGCGATCGCGCTGGACACAGACACCTACAAGGCCGAGCTGGACGCCCTGTCGCCGGGGCGCACCGTGCCGCTGGTGCGCGCAGGCGACTTGATCGTGTGGGACAGCCTTGCCATTGGCGAGTGGGCCGCCGAGAGGGCGCCGGAACAGGCGCTGTGGCCGCAAGACGCGCCGCGGCGCGCCATCGCCCGCGCCGCCAGCGCCACCATGCACGCCGGCTTTGGCGCCTTGCGTGACGCCGCGCCCATGAACCTGCACCGACGCGCCGCGCCGCGCGAGATGACGTCGGCAGCGATGGGGGAGGCGGCGATGGAGGAGGCGGCGGAGCTTCAGCGCTTCTGGGCCCGCGCACGCGCGGCGGCACAAGCAGTCGGGGCGCAAGCAGTCGGGTCACAAGCAACTGGGGCGCCGGCGAGCGACGGCGCCTTCCTCTTTGGTCGCTGGAGCCTGGCCGACGCCATGGCCGCGCCCTACGCCACGCGCCTGCGCAGCTACGCCATTCCGATCGCGTCACAGGTCGCTGACTATGTCGACGCTCTCTTGAGCGACCCCGCCTTCTTGGAGTGGGAGCAAGCCGCCTTGGCCGACCCGCGCCGTCTGGCCCACGTCGACACTGTTTAGGTTTAGTGCGTTTTGCGCACCCGATTTGAAAGAAACCCATCCATGGACCTGCGCGACGCCATTCGCACCATTCCTGATTATCCCAAGCCTGGGATCATGTTTCGAGACATCACCACCTTGCTGGGCGACGCGCGCGCCCTGCGTCAGGCTGTCGACATGCTTGTGCAGCCGTTCGCCGGACGCAAAATCGACCAGGTCGCCGGGATCGAGGCGCGCGGCTTCATTCTTGGCGGCGCCGTGGCTCACCAGCTTTCGGTGGGCTTCACCCCGGTGCGCAAGCGCGGAAAGCTGCCTCACACCACGCTGACTGAAGAGTATGAGCTGGAATACGGCTCAGACGCGGTAGAGATCCACATCGACGCCGTCACGCACGGCGACCAGGTGTTGATCGTGGATGATTTGATCGCGACCGGCGGCACGGCCGAGGCCGCCATCAAGCTCCTGCGCGGGGCGGGGGCCGACATCGTCGGGGCCGCCTTCGTGGTCGATCTGCCAGAGCTAGGAGGCGGGGACCGCATTCGCGCACTCGACGTTCCGGTCACGACGCTGGTCTCGTTCGACGGCCACTAGCGGCGCATCACCCTTTCGCCTGCCGCGCCTTGGGCGGGGGCGGGCT
>CAYGQB010000175.1:0-5750 GCA_964351895.1 uncultured Caulobacterales bacterium | reverse complement strand
ACCCCCTCACCGACCGGGGCCTAGAAGCGTTCAGGAAAGACTGGGCGGGCACGGGTCAATCGATCCTTTAGCGCCGCCAGGGAGCCCCAGCAGATGACGGGACAAGAGGCCGTCGCCGCGTTCCTCAGCCACCTGGCGTCAGAACGGCGGCTGAGCCCGCGCACGGTTGAGGCCTATGGCCGCGATCTGACGGGGTTCTTGGGCTTCTTGACCGGCCATTTGGGCGGACCGCCGCTCCTGGCGGATCTGGCCAAGCTGGAGGCGCGCGACGTGCGCGCGTTCCTGGCGTGGCGGCGGGCCCATGACGGCGTGTCGGCGCGCACCATCGCGCGCGCCCTGGCCGCCATCCGCACGTTTTATCGCTATGCGCGGCGCGCCTGGGGCGTGGTGAACGATGATCTGGGCCTGGTGCAGGGCCCAAGCGCCGCGCCCGGCCTGCCGCGCCCCGTGGCGGTGGATGCGGCGCGCGCCCTCACCGACCCGGACGCTCATGACGACGCGCGCCCATGGGTGGCGGCGCGTGACGCGGCCGTGTGCGCGCTCCTCTATGGGGCGGGCTTGCGGATCAGCGAAGCACTGGACATCCGGGCCAAGGAAACACCGCTGGGAGACCGACTGGTGGTGCGTGGCAAGGGCGGCAAGGAGCGCTTGGCGCCCATTCTCCCGGTTGTCGCCCAGGCCATGGAGGCTTATCGCGCCCTCTGCCCGTTCGTCCCGGAGGGCGACGAGTTGGTGTTTCGCGGCGTGTCCGGCAAGCCCTTGGGCGCGCGCGCGGTGCAAAAGTCGATGGCGCGGGCGCGGATCGGCCTTGGGCTGCCGGACAGCGCCACGCCGCACGCCTTGCGCCACGCCTTCGCCAGCCACCTCCTGGCAAACGGGGCTGACCTGCGCGTCATTCAAGAGCTGCTGGGCCACGCCGACATCGCCACGACGCAGGTCTACACCGCCGTCGACGTAGACCGGCTGATGAGCGCCTACGAGGCCGCCCACCCGCGCGCCAAGCGCTAGAGGCGGGCGCGAAAAAGGGCGGACCCGCGCAACGGATCCGCCCCTCTTACGTTTGCTTGACTGGCGTCTGCTTGACTGGCGTCTGCTTGACCGGCGTGACTTAGAACGCCTTGGAGGCGGTCACGACAACCTTATTGTCTTCGTTGAAGCCGACCAGATCAGCGGTGTCATGATAGCGCAGATCGAAGGCGTAGCCCTTCAGCTGCAACGTCGCGCCGATATTATAGTCCTGATAGTCGTCGCCGCCGAGGGTCTCGTCGTCGAACGCGGTTGCGCCGACATTGGCGTCCACGGTCAGCATCTCCGGCATGACTTCGAAGGCCGCGCCGACCTGAGCGTAAACAGCCGAGCCGGTTTCAAAGGTGTATTCCGGCGAATAGGACACCGAACCGCGCAGGGTCACTGGACCAAAGCCGCGCTCGGCGCCGCCGTAGATCTCGACATAGTCGGCTTCACCGAACGCGTCCGCTGACTCCGGATAGGCGTAGTAGATCACGCCGCCGTCCCAGGTCACGCCGCGCCAGTTGGCCGCCGCGCCGGCGTACACGTCCAGCTCGACATTGGCGTCCACGGCGGGGCCGAAATCAACATTCGACGCCCAGGTGCCGGCGTAGAACGGGCCATGCTCAACGTCAAAGCCGCCCTGCACGGCGGGGCGCTCGTCAGTCTGAGAGACGCCGCGGAACTTATAGTCGGTCGCGAGCGCGACATTGGCGGAGGTGCGGGTTTCCCACTTGCGCGGGGCCGAGGTGTGGCCCTGCGGCGCCTGGGCCGGCTGGTAACCGCCATAGTAGGCTGGATAGCGTGGCTGCGAGCAGGCGGCGAGCGAAGCAGCCGCCACGGCGACAAATGCGATTGAACGCAAGGTCATGATGAATCCCCGAAAAGCACAGTGTTGGCGGCCGCGACCTCGCGCCACGGCTATGATGTGCATTAGGGATAACGGCGAAGTGTCTCGATTTGGTAAACTGGTGAACGGCTGCAATCTTTACTTTGCGTTAACTTGCGGGGCGTGGGCGAGGCTTTAAATTCATGTGCTGCCGCAAAGGTCTAGCGGCCCCGCAGACATCCTGATTGGCGCGCGCGGTGTTGCGCGCGCCAACCTGAGCGCCCTAGCTCTGCCCCTAGCTTTGCCCCTAGCTTTGCATCGTCCAGCCCTCGACCCCCATGGCCGCCTGGCGCAGCGCTTCGGTCATGGTCGGGTGCGGATGGATGGTGCGCGCCAGGTCTTCAGACGCGGCCCCAAACTCCATGGCCAGCACGGCTTCAGCGATCATCTCGCCCACGCCCACGCCGATCATGTGTACGCCGAGGATCTCATCAGTCTCAGCGTGCGCCAGCACCTTCACAAAGCCTTCGGTCTCGTGGTTGGTGCGCGCGCGGCTGTTGGCGGCAAATGGGAACTTGCCGATCTTATAGGGCGTGCCGGCGTCTTTGAGCTGCTCTTCGGTTTTGCCGACGGTGGCAACCTCGGGGTTGGTGTAGACCACGCCCGGCACCAGGTCATAGTTCACGTGCCCGGCCTTGCCGGCGATCAGTTCGGCGCAGGCGACACCGTCGTCCTCGGCCTTGTGGGCCAGCATCGGCCCCAAGATGCAATCGCCCACCGCCCACACGCCCGGCGCCGTGGTCTTGAAGTTTGAGGTCTGAACAAAGCCGCGCGGATCGGTCACGACGCCGGCCGCCTCCAGGCCAAGCCCTTCGGTCAAGGGCCGGCGCCCGATCGAAACCAGCACCACGTCGGCGTCCAGAACGCGCGTGTCGCCACCGGCGGCCGGCTCGATGTGCACCTTGAGCTTGGACTTCAAGACCTCCACGCCCACCACCTTGTGGCCCAGCTCAAACGCCACGCCCTGTTTCTTCAGGGCGCGCTGGAAAGTTTTGGACAGCTCGGCGTCCATGGCGGGCACAATGGCGGGCGCATACTCCACCACCGTCACCTGCGACCCGAGCCGGCGCCACACCGACCCCATCTCCAGGCCGATGTAGCCGCCGCCAATGACGACCATCTTGCCGGGGACCTTTTCCAGCGACAGAGCGCCGGTGGACGAGACAATGCGCTCTTCGTCGATCTCCACGCCAGGCAGCGGCGCCACCTCTGAGCCTGTTGCAATGACGATGTTCTTGGTCTTGAGCGTCTGGGCGACTTGGCCGCCCGCATCCAGAACCTCCACCGTGCCCGCCCCGGCGATGCGGCCAAAGCCGATCACATAGTCGACCTTGTTCTTCTTGAGGAGAAACTCCACCCCCTTGGTCAGACCGTCGACGGCCTCGTCCTTCTGGCCGAGCATCTTGGCCAGATCGAGCTTCACCTCGCCGTCGACCACAATGCCCAAGTCAGCAAATTGGGTGCGCGCGGTCTCATACAGTTCAGAGGCGTGGAGCATCGCCTTGGAGGGGATGCAGCCAACGTTCAGGCAGGTGCCGCCCAGCTTGCCGCGCGATTCCACACAGGCAACTTTCAACCCCAGCTGACCGGCGCGAATGGCGCAGTTGTAGCCGCCGGGGCCGCCCCCGATGATGACGACGTCGTACTCATCTGACATTGGTTTCTCGCGCTCGGTGAGTTGGGCGCGCGGGGTGCACGCTCAAGGTGAGTCGCGAGGGTAGTCGGGCCGGCGCACGGGTCAACTCGACAAAGGCCGAAGGCGGCCCGCAAGGAGCAGCTTTTCTAGGCCGCTTGGAGCGCCGCGTCGGGGATCGCGTCAGACGGCTTGGCCTTGCCGCGCGCCACAAGACGAGCCAGCACGCCGACCAGCAGCACCAAGCCGGCGGCTGCGCCCATGTACATGAAATACCCAACGCCAAGCTGATTGAACGCGTCCAGAAGGAAGTAGTCGCCAGCGAGCCCCACCGCAGACAAGAGCACGTTGACCGCGACGAGCATGATCGACGCCCGCAGCCGCGCCAGCATCGCCAGCCCCGCCAAGACGCCGGTCACATTGACGCCGCCCCACACGATCATCCGCCACAGCGGCATCTCCTGCGCCCAGCGGATCATCACCTGATTGCTTGGATCGGATTCAATGGCGTCGAGATATGTGCGGAAATCGGTCACGACGGCGGCTTGGTGCCAGCCGTCTGAACCAAAATACACCAGCACGAGAAGCCCGAGCGGGATTGTGACGACCCACTTCAAGATGGTCCAGATCATCTAAACGCTCCCCTCACGGCTTGCGCCGCCCCGCACGCCCCGTGTTCGGCGTTAGAACACACCAGGCAAGGCCCGGGCCACAGATGCGGGCGGCGCATGCGCCCCAACAGGCCCGGCTCGGCCCAGCCAGACTCGGCCCGGCCGTTACGGGTTGCCGACTTAGCGGCGCGCCAAGAGGCCCGCCACGATCGCCATGACAACAGTCACCCCGATCATGCCGCCGCCGAACATGAAGTAGCCTTCGCCTACTGCTTCAACGCCGCCAAGCAGAGCGTAGTCGCCACCGAGCCCTGCGGCCGCCACCAGCGCGGCAAGCCACAGAAAGACGCTGCCCGCGCCCTGACGCAGCAGCAGGAACAAGCCGCCCAAGAGGCCGGCCGCATTGGTCACGCCCCACATGACCTGACGCCAGAGCGGCAGCCCTTGCGCCCAGGCGATCATGGATTGCGTCTCGGCCTCCGCGCCGAGCATGTCCAGATACGGACGGTGATCGCTCAGCGTCGCCCACTGGTCGAAGCTTGAAAACCCAAAGAATGCGAACGTAATCAGCCCAAGGATCAGTGCAATGAAGTTCATGGTGTGGCCTCCCTCCCCGCCATTTTGCGAAGGAGACTACACCAGGACGCCACACGAGGCGACGCGCACTGCAACATGACGCGCGCGCCGGTCTCAGGCCTGAACGCGGGCGACCCGTTACAGGTCCAGCATCAGGCGTTCGGGATCTTCCACGCACTCCTTCACCCGCACCAGGAAGGTCACGGCTTCCTTGCCGTCAACGATGCGGTGATCATAAGACAGGGCAAGGTACATCATGGGGCGCACCACCACCGCCCCATCGACCGCCACGGGGCGCTCTTCGATGCGGTGCATGCCCAAAATGCCCGACTGCGGCGCGTTTAAGATTGGGGTGGAGAGAAGCGATCCGTACACGCCGCCGTTGGAGATGGTGAACGTGGCGCCTTGCATGTCGTCCATCGACAGCTTGCCGTCGCGGGCCTTGCGCCCCAGCTCGCCGATCTCCGCCTCGATGCCGCCCAACGTCAGGGCGTCGGCGTCGCGCACCACCGGCACCACCAGGCCGCGATCGGTGCCCACGGCCACGCCCACGTCATAGTAGTTCTTGTAGATGATGTCGTCGCCGTCGATCTCAGCGTTGACGGCCGGCACGTCTTTAAGCGCCTGGATCACCGCCTTCACGAAGAAGCCCATGAAGCCCAGCTTGACGCCGTGCTTCTTTTCAAACGCGACCTTATACTTCTTGCGCGCCTCAATGACGGCCGTCATGTCCACGTCATTGAACGTGGTCAGCATGGCGGCTGAGTTCTGCGCCTCCTTGAGGCGGCGGGCGATGGTCTGGCGCAGGCGCGTCATGCGCACGCGTTCTTCACGCGCGCCCACATCGCGCGGATCGGCGGGCGTGGTCGGGGCGCGCGCCGTCAGGGCGGTGGTGGAGCTGGCTGCGGCGGGTGGATTGGCTGCGGCGCCCAGGGCGTCGGCCTTGGTGATGCGCGCGCCCTTGCCAGTGCCGGTCACGCTGGCGGGATCAATCTCGCCTTCCGCCAAGATGCGCCGCGCTGAGGGCATCATG
>CAYGQB010000174.1:2098-5757 GCA_964351895.1 uncultured Caulobacterales bacterium | reverse complement strand
GCCGACTCGGATGTGTGGGGCTCGCTTGGCGGCAGGGGTATACATGGTGGGGGCGAGGAGGGCGGGAAAGAGCGGCTTGCCGGACATGACGGGACCTTCCTGATGGCGAGGCGGCGCGCCAAATCGCGCCCTCTTGAACTCGTCAAGAAGACTAGCGGCTTAACGTTAATGGCCGGTGTGCGATGCAACGAAAGTTGACCGCAAAACGACGGCGCTGAGCGCGCCGGCGCAGCCGCTCTAAAGATCAAAGGCGCCGACGATGGGCACATGATCGGACGGCTTCTCCATCGCCCGCGCCATGCGCGCGATCTCAACGCCTTGCAGCCGGTCGGCCGCCTGAGCCGAGCACAAGAGATGATCAATGCGAATGCCATTGTCTTTCTGCCAGGCGCCGGCCTGATAATCCCAGAAGGTGTATTGGCCTGAGCGCCCGTCCACGGCCTCAAACGCCTCGGTAAAGCCTTCCCACAAGAGGGCGCGAAAGGCGGCGTGGGTTTCGGGTCGAAAGAGGGCGTCGCCCGCCCAGACGGCCGGGTCATGGGTGTCGAGCGGACCGGGGATGACATTGTAATCGCCAGCCAAAACAAGTGGTTCTTCGAGCGCCAGTAGCGCGCGCGCATGCCGGCGCAGGCGCTCCATCCAGGCCAGCTTGTAGGGATACTTGGGACTGTCGACCGGGTTGCCGTTGGGCAGATAGATGGAGGCCACGCGCACCGCCCCCTTGGGCGCGGCGATCACCGCTTCCAGGTAGCGCGCCTGGTCATCGTCCGCGTCGCCTGGCAGGCCAGCGGCGCTCTCTTCGATCGCAAAACGCGAGAGGATCGCCACGCCATTGTAGGTCTTCTGGCCGTGCACCGCGGACGTGTAGCCCAGGCTCTCCAGCTCCAGGAACGGAAACTTCTCGTCGACGCACTTGATCTCTTGCAGGCACGCCACGTCGGGCCGGTTCTTGTCCAGCCACTCCAGAACCGTCGGAAGGCGGGCGTTGATTGAATTGACGTTCCAGGACGCGATTTTCACGCGCGCGCCTCATCCTCGGTCATCACCCGCAGGCCAAGCGCAGCGAACAGGGCGGCGTCCTCGCTCTCGGCGGGATTGGGCGTGGTCAAGAGCTTGGAGCCAACGAAAATGGAGTTGGCGCCGGCCAGAAAGCACAGGGCCTGCATTTCGTCGCTCATGGTTTCGCGTCCGGCCGACAGGCGCACCATCGAGGTTGGAAAGACGATACGCGCCACGGCGATGGTGCGCACGAACTCAAGCGGCGTCAGGGCCTGGGCGGCGGCGAGCGGCGTGCCCGGCACCGGCACCAGTGCGTTGATCGGCACGCTCTGCGGCGGCTCGGGCAGGTCAGCCAGCGCCAACAGAAGTCCGACCCGATCGCTCTGGTCCTCGCCCATGCCGACGATGCCGCCGCAACAGGTTTTCACGCCCGCATTGCGCACCTTCTCCAGCGTGTCGAGCCGGTCGTCATAGGTCCGGGTGGTGACCACGGCGTCATAGTACTCAGGCGACGTGTCCAGGTTGTGATTGTAGTAGTCCAGCCCGGCCTCTTTGAGGCGTTCGGCCTGGCCGTCTTCGAGCATCCCAAGGGTGACGCAGGTTTCCAGGCCCATGGCCTTAACGTCGCTGATCAGGGTGCACACGGCGTCGACGTCACGGTCCTTCAGGCTGCGCCAGGCCGCGCCCATGCAAAAGCGGGTCGCCCCGCCCGCCTTGGCGGCTTCTGCCTCTTTGCGCACCGTTTCGCGGTCCAACAGCTTGGAGGCGGGCACGCCGGTGTCAAAATGCGCCGACTGGCTGCAATAGCCGCAATTCTCAGCGCAGCCGCCGGTCTTAATCGACAGAAGCTGCGACGTTTGCACGGCGTTGGGCGCAAAGTGCGCGCGCAGCACCGTTTGGGCGCGCATCAGCAAATCGGCGAAGGGAAGCTCAAACAGGGCGGTGACCGTCTCGCGCGTCCAGCTCGGCCCAGCGTCCGTTTCCTGCCCTGCGTCTGGCGCCGGCGCCCGGGTCGTCGAAGCGTCAAGTGGGGTCATCGCAAAGTCACCGCTGTTCCATAAGCCAAGATTTCGGCTGATCCTTGCATAACGGCCGCTGTCGTAAAGCGAAACCCGATGACGGCCTGGCCGCCCATGTTTTGCGCGTCGGCGATCATGCGGTCATAGGCCTGCTCGCGGCTTTCGGCCAACAGCTTGGTGTATTCGGGCACCTCGCCGCCGACGATAAGACGAAAGCCGGCGATGATGTCGCGCCCAAAAAAGCGCGCCCGCACCACATTGCCGCGCGCCGTGCCCAGAACGCTGGCGATCTCCCGCCCGGGAATTGTGTCTGCCATGGTGATGATCAGCGACATGTTTAGCGGTCCACCGTCTTTGAGTAGTGATCGTCTTCTGGATCGTTAAGCCGGTCGCGCACGACGCCGATGAGAATCAGGGCGGCGCCCACAACAACCGGGCCGACGACGATCAAGATCGGCCACGCCATGGGGGCGGCGAGCATGAACGCTGCGCCGCCGGCCAGGAGAACCGCCGCCGCGTAGACGCCGCCGCCGATGAGCATCAGCACCAGACCCATCAGCGCCAATCCGCCCTTGTTCTCTGTCATGTCGGCGTTCTCCCGAACTGATGGGCCGCATGGCGGCGCAGTCGTGTCACTTGGTCCAGAGTGTGGGAGGCCGGGCCGGCGGCGTCAAACGGGATTGAACGCGCTAAAATCCCGAAAACTCAGCAAATTCGTCGACGGCGGCTCGGCTGGTGCGCAAGCGATTGACGGCCGCGTCAGGGTCCGGCCGCCCCAGCGCCATGCCGCAATAAAGCTGCTCGGTGGGTTCAAGATTGAGCACGCGCGAAACTGTCTTGGCGCGCACCATCCAGGCCTCTTGCATGCACGTCGCCAACCCATGGTCGAGCGCAGCCAGGGCGACCGACTGCATGAACATGCCAAGATGCGCCCACTGATTGGGATGCATGCGCGTGTCGAGCGAGAAGAACAGGCCCACTGGCGCGCCGAAGAACACGTAGTTTTGTTGCAGCCAGGCCAGGCGGCTCAGCTTGTCTTCGCGCGGCACGCCGAGGAGCGCGTACATCTCTTCGCCGACCGCATAGCGGCGCGAACGATAGGGCTCCCACAGCTTTTCGGGATAGACCGGGAAGGGGCCTTCATCGGCGAAGGGATCGGCCGCGATCGCGTCCGTGACCGCCTGGGTCAAGGCGTCCTTGGCGGCGCCGGTCACGACGCGCACCCGCCAGGGCTGGACATTGCCGCCCGAAGGGCTGCGGGCGGCGGCGGCGAGAATGTCGCGCACGGTTTCTTCAGTCACCTGGTCAGGCAAAAAGGCGCGAACGGACACACGTTGAGAGAGAAGATCACGAGCGCTTGTCATGGCGCGAGCCTAGCGCGTTCGGCGCGCAGGAGAACTCAGATTCTTGAAAGGCCGGTTCTTGAGAGCCGGCGTCTAGACCGAAAAGCTCGTCCCACAGCCGCATCCGCTTTTGGCGTTGGGATTGTTGATCCGGAACGACGCCCCGATCAGCTCGTCGACAAAATCGATCTCTGAGCCAGCAAGGAACGCCAGCGACGCCTCGTCGATGAGCACCCGCGCCCCGTCGCGCTCCACGATCAGGTCGACGACGAACTGGTTCGGGTGACGACGTCGTTCG
>CAYGQB010000174.1:0-2088 GCA_964351895.1 uncultured Caulobacterales bacterium | reverse complement strand
GAAGGTGCGCCCTTGGCTTGCCATGATCGTGTTGATCTCTTTGGCGGCGCGCGCAGATACGCCCACTGTCGGCGCGGTTGCGCCGGTTTCGGGCGTCTCGTGACGTGCATGTTGGTCCGCTTCTGGGCCGGCGTCTGGCGATGTCACGCGCATGCTCCTGTCTGGTTCGCCGCGCCGAGACGTGGCAGGCAAGTGGGGGTGCGCGCACATCAGACGCGACCGATGGAGTATGACATGGGCGCTCAGGCCTCGCCAATAAAGCCCCCCGCCGGCGTGCAGCCAGGCGAACGCTGGCGCTCGCAGCTCGCAAGCGACCCCTTTGCCTCGCGCGGGCGTCAGTTTTCCGAGCCCGAAAGCGCCACCCGCAGCCCGTTTCAGCGCGATCGCGATCGGGTGATCCACTCCTCGTCTTTTCGCCGCCTGAAGCAGAAAACCCAGGTGTTCGTCGCCCACGAGGGCGATCACTATCGCACCCGGCTGACGCATTCGCTGGAAGTTGCGCAGATCGCGCGGTCTTTGGCGCGCGTGATGGGGCTGGATGAGGACCTGGCGGAGACCTTGGCGCTGGCGCACGACCTGGGTCACCCGCCGTTCGGGCACGCCGGGGAGTCTGAACTCGCCAAGTCCATGGAGCCGTACGACGGGTTTGATCACAACGCCCAGGCGCTGCGCATCGTCACCAAGCTGGAGGCGCGGTACGCGCAGTTTGACGGCCTGAATTTGACCTGGGAAACGCTGGAGGGCGTGGTCAAGCACAATGGCCCGCTGCTGGCGGCGGGAGACGACGGGGCGAACTTGGCGTTCGCGTTTCGCGATTATGAGGCGTGGCAAGGCTTAGAGCTTCACGCCTTCGCCAGCTTGGAAGCCCAGTGTGCGGCGATCGCCGACGACATCGCCTACAACAATCATGATGTCGACGACGGCATTCACGCGGGCCTGTTCACGGTTGACGCCCTGATGGACGTGCCCCTGGCGGGCGAGGCCATGCGCGAGGTTCTGGCCGCCAGCCCGGGGCTGGAGGTGTCGCGCCTGGTGCACGAGACGGTGCGGCGCATGATCGGCGAGATGGTCAACGACTGCCTGGCCGAGACCGCGCGCCGGGTCGCGGCGGACAAACCCGAGACCCCTGACGACGTGCGCGCCTGTTCGCGGGCTCTGGTGTCGTTCTCTGACGCGTTTAAGGCGCGTGAGAAAGAACTGCGCGCCTTCCTGTGGACCAACATGTACCGCCACCATCGGGTCAATCGGATGTTTTCACGCACCCGGCGCATGGTGCGCGATCTGTTTGACGCCTTCATGAGCGAGCCTGGTCTCTTGGCGCCTGAGCATCGCGCCGGCGAGCCAGGGCAGGCGGCCCACGCGCGCGCCGTCTGCGACCACCTCGCCGGGATGACCGACACCTACTTGATTGACGAGCACCGGCGCCTCTTCGCGACGGGTTTTTCCGATGGTCGGTAGGCGGGGTAAGCTCGTGTTAGGCTCCCCATTCGTACGAATCACTGGTGCAAAGAGGACGGCATGACCCGGGGGACCACAGGCGCGCGGTCGCAGTCGCCGCGTTCGCACGAAAAGCGCTCAGACGCGAAGCGTGACGAGCGCGCCGGCTTTGGGCCGTTAAGCGATCTGGACGAGCCCCAGGGGCGTCGCGGACCGGTGCTGCTGGCTGTCGCGGTCGTCGCCCTCGTGGCGGGGGCGGGCGTGATGATGAGCGCCTACAATAAGGGCCTGCGCGAAGGCGGCCGGAACGGCGTCCCGCGCGTGGTGGCCGACGCCCGGCCGATCAAAGAAGCGCCCGCCGACCCCGGCGGCGCGTCCGTACCTGATCTCGACAAGTCGGTGTATTCACTTCTGGACGCGCGGGACGCCGCTGTGGCTGACACCCGCGCCGGGGAGGCGGGGCTGGGGCCTGAGCCGCTGCCAGGCGTTGCAGCGCAACCCGCAGCGTCAAGTGACGCCGTCACACCGGCAGGCGATGACCCTGATCGCTCCGGTGCAGAACCTGACGCCTTCTCCGACACGCCGCAGGGCGGGGAGACGGTGCAGGCCGCGACCGGGCCAGCGACGCTCGAGCCCGCCCCAGTTTCGACC
>CAYGQB010000173.1:1224-5785 GCA_964351895.1 uncultured Caulobacterales bacterium | reverse complement strand
TTGGCGATGGAGATCACGAGGCGCAGGTTGGCCTCGACCATTTCCTTTTTGGCGATGCGCGCTTCGCGCTCACCCTTTTGCACGGTTTGAACGATGCGACGGAAATCGTCGATCGGCAGCCCGCCTTCTTGGCTCAAATCAGCCACCTGGTTGCGCAAATCTTCGATGGCCGGGCGCTCACGCGTGGTGAAGCTCTTCCAGGCGCCGCCCAAGCTGGCCACATCCTCAGTCCACACCGGGTCCAGCTCGCGCCCAATGTAGGCGCTGAGGAACTGGCCGCGCGGCACGCCGTGCCCGTCGGCCAAGCGCATCAGCTGGCCCTCCAGCCCGATCAGCCGCTTGTTGATCGCGTAGAGCTGTTCGACCAGCGCCTCGATCCGCGCATTGTTGAGGTGCATGGACTTCAGGTTGAGGATGATGTTGGCCTGACTGGATTCGTATTCGGCGCGTTCAGCCTTGGCCAAGTCGCCGCCTGACAGGCGGGCGTCGATCAGCTTTTCTTGCAGCTCTCGGAAGCGCTCAAAATCGAGAGCGATGGCGTCCAGGACCTCCATCACGCCTTCGCGCAATTCAGCTTCCATGGCCGACATGGACAGGTTTTCCGCCCCGTCTTCGTCGTCCTCGTCGGTGTTGGAGCTGTCGCTCGTCTCGCCGTCCTTGGCTTGTTCACCGTCCGCCTTGTCCGCGTTGGAGGTGTCGGCGCCAGCGGCCTTGGACTGGGTCGTCTCACCCGCGCCCTCAGACGGGCTCTTGTCGTCGTTGGCGGCGTCATCGGTATCGTCGCCCGTATCTTCACTCGACTGATCGGCGGTGGCGTCGGGCGTCTGGCCGCCATAGGTGGCGTCCAGGTCGATAATGTCGCGCAGGAGGACCTTGCCCTCCTGCAATTCGTCGCGCCACACCATGATGGCTTCAAACGTCAGCGGGCTTTCGCACAAGCCCTTAATCATGGTGTCGCGGCCAGCCTCAATGCGCTTGGCGATGGCGATCTCGCCCTCGCGCGACAACAGCTCCACCGTGCCCATTTCGCGCAGATACATGCGCACCGGGTCATCGGTGCGATCGGCGTCTTCACGCGCATTGCCCGAGCGCACAGCCGTTTCGGCGCGCTTGGCGACGGTTTTCGTGCCGGCCGTGTCGACTGCCTCGGCTTCACCGTCTTCGGCGTCTTCGGCCTCGATGACATTGATGCCCAGCTCAGACAGCTGGGACATGGTGTCTTCGATCTGTTCAGAGGAAAACTCCTCCGACGGCAGCACCTTGTTGAGCTCTTCGTGGGTGACGTAGCCGCGCTTCTTGGCCGCCTGAATGAAACGCTTTACGGCCGCGTCCGACAAGTCGAGCAGAGGTCCGTCTGGCGTTTCGGTCGTTCCGCTGGCCGCTTCGGCGTTCGCCATGCTTCCACTCCATTCAAGGCCGCGCGCGCCAGATCGGCGTCGCACCGCGTGTGATTGTCCGCCCCGCCGGCCGCGCGCGCCTTACCGGCGCTTGCGTGACAGGGCTGCATTGGCGCGGGCCGTGATCTTGGACACCGCTTCTTCTATTGCGCGCGCGCCATTGGCGGCGCTCGCATCGCTTGGGTTGGCGCCGCCGTGCGGGCGATGCCCGGTCGCGCTGCGCAGCCCGTCTGTGTCTTCTGCGTCCTGGCGCGCTCGAATGGCGTCCTGGCGCAGGCGCGCCTCCTGCTGCGCCGTCACAAGCACTGCATAGGCGGCCGCTGCGCGCTCCCAAGCCCGCACCGCCGCCGCGTCATCGTCATCGTCTGAGCAAATAGGCGCCACCGCCCCGCCCCGGTTGTCCAGGATCGGGCGCACCACCGCATCAAGCCCATGATTGGCGAAGTGGACGTCGAGCGGCAACTTGTCAATGGGCGTCACGTTCTCAGCCGCATCCAAGAGCGCGTCGCGCACGGCCTGATGGTCGGGATCGTCAAGCTCCAGCTGGGCCAAGGTCTCGGCCACGGCGTCCAGAAGTTCGGGGCGCACCATCACCGCCCGCAAAAGGCGGCGCGCATCGCGCACCCGCGCGAGACGCGACGCGCGCGCGGCGGCGACCGTGTCCGAATGCGGCGGCGCATCTGGATCGACATAGCGCTCTCCGGGACGATAGGGGCGCCGGCCGCCCGAGCGGGCATTGTACTTTCCACGGCCCTTCTTGGCCTTCCAGCCAAAGCGCTCGTCGTAGCGCTCTAAGAGCATCTGGCGGTATTGGCTCGACACCGCCTCATCCTCGATCCGGGCGGCGGCGGCAAAGAGGCGCCCCTTCAGGTCAGCACGCTGTTCAGGCGTCTCAAGCGGGGCTGCGGCTTCCTCGCGCTCCCACAGAACATCAATGAAGGGCCGAGCCGAGGCCAGCACGGCCTCCATTGCCGCCGGTCCCTCTTCGCGCACCACGTCATCAGGGTCGCGCCCGTCGGGGATGAAGGCAAAGCGCAGCGACTGGCGGGCGGCGAGCATCGGCAAGGCGCGGTCCATCGCGCGGTGGGCGGCGCGCACGCCGGCCGCGTCGCCGTCAAAACACATCACCGGCTCAGGCCCGGCGGTCCACAGAAGCTTCAATTGGTCCTCTGTGAGCGCCGTTCCGAGCGGCGCAACCGCGTGACCGATGCCAACGCGCGCCAAGGCGATGGCGTCCATATAGCCTTCCACGACGATCAGCCCGCGCGGGCGCGCCTCGGCTTGGCCCCCGGCGCCCGGCGCACGCGCCAAAGAGGCGCGCGCCTCGGCGAAGCGATAAAGCAGCCGCCCCTTCTGGAATATGTCGCGTTCGGGCGAGTTGAGATACTTGGCCCGCTCCTCCGGCGAGAGGGCGCGTCCGCCAAACCCAACCAGGCGACGCCCGGAATCTCGTATGGCGAACATGATCCGATTGCGGAAGTAGCCGAACGGGTCCTTGCCGCGATCAGAGACAGCCAGCAGGCCGGCGCGCACCAACTCGTCGACCCGCGCGCCCTTGCCGATGAGGTGGTCTTTCAGCGTGGACCAGCCGTCGGGCGCAAAGCCGATCTCAAAGCGCTCCCAATCGGTGGCCGTCACCCCGCGCTGGTCCAGGTAGGCGCGCGCCTGGGCGCCGCGGGACCGACGCAGCTCGGCTTGAAAGAAGGTGTTGGCTTCCTCCAGCCAGTGGCCCAGCTCCTTGCGCTCTTGCGCGCGGGCGGCGGCTTGGGGGTCTTGGCGGATCGGCGATTCAACGCCTGCGTCCGCGGCCAGGCGCTCGGCCGCCTCGCGAAAGCTCAAGCCTTCAGTTTCCATCAGCCAGGTGAAGGCGTCCCCGCTTTTTCCTGATGAGAAGCAATGGAAGAAGCGCTTCTCATCATTGACGTAGAAGGACGGTGTTTTTTCTTTGTTGAAGGGGGACAAGCCGACAAATTCTCGGCCTGCGCGCTTGAGAGCGACCGTGCGGCCCACCAGCGCCGAAAGAACGGTGCGCGCTCGGATCTCTTCGACGGCATCGGGGTCGATGGCCATGCGCGCCCAGGTGTCCTCAATTCAAGATCGACGCTGCAGCGCCGCTGACTTTGGTTTACTTTGGTCCGCCCGCCGCGCAGGCGTCTGTCCCGCGGCTAGGCGGCTGCGCGTGTGTTGGGCCGCGCACATCTGCGCGCCCCTAAGTGATCCAGAGTGCCACAGCCGCGCCGCCGCGCCACACTCTACGCACAGGCGGCGACACGACCTTAGGTCAACAGGCGCTTCAGGGTCCGGTTGGCGACGCGAAAATCCATTCGGCCGGCATGTGCGGCGCGCAACTTGGCCATGCATCGACCAAGGTCCTTCAGACCCGTCGCGCCGACCGCTTCCATCGCGTCGCGCGCTTCACGCTCAACTTCAGACGCGCTGAGCTGACGCGGCAAAAACTCTTTCAAGACCGCCACTTCTTCGCGCTCTCGCTCGGCCAAGTCAGCGCGGCCATTGGCTTCGTACGTCTTGATGCTGGTCTGACGCTGCTCAACCATGGTGGCAATGAGCGCGTAGATTTCGTCATCGTCGCAGCCGCCGCAGCGGTCCGAGGCGTGCGCAGAAATGTCGCGATCTCGAATGGCGCACTTAACCAGGCGCAGCGTCGCCGCGCGCACCGGGTCATCGACCACCGCCTCCAGCGCGGCGGAAAGGCGCGCGCGCAAGGCGACGGACTCCCGCCCACCACTCTCAACCTGTTGATAAATCTCGTCTTTCGGCATTCGCCACCATTGACGCGAAGCGCGGCAACACCTACTCTGCCCAGAGTGCGCGCGTACGCCCGCACCTTCTGATTTTGACCAGGATACGTATGGTGCTTGAGGAAACGAATCAAGTGCGATCTGAACCTGCGCGCGCGAATCGCGCAACGGGCGTCGTCGTCTTAAGCGATGGGACGGTGTTTTTTGGGCGCGGCGCGGGCGCTGTCGGGGCCGCCGTGGGTGAAGTTTGCTTCAACACCGCCATGACCGGCTATCAGGAAATCCTGACCGACCCGTCCTACTGCGAACAGATCGTCTGCTTCACCTTCCCGCACATCGGCAATGTGGGCGCCAACCCAGAAGACGGTGAGGCCGCCTCGCCGGCGGCCGCCGTCGCTGCGCGCG
>CAYGQB010000173.1:0-1214 GCA_964351895.1 uncultured Caulobacterales bacterium | reverse complement strand
ACGCGGGCGCGCCCCCATCACCCCGCCGTCTAATTGGCGCGCCCGCGTTGCGTTTGACGCCTGGCTGGAGCGTGCCGGCATTGTCGCGGTCTCCGGCGTCGACACGCGGGCCCTGACCCATCGCTTGCGCGACCGGGGCATGGCGCACGGCGTCGTGGCCCATGCGCGAGACGGCGTGTTTGACGTGCCCGCCCTCGTTGCCCGCGCGCGCGCCTGGCCGGGCATTGAGGGGGCTGAATTGGCCCGCCGCGTGACCGCCGACGCGCCCTATCCCTCGTCGCATCAGGCCTGGGACAGCCCTGTCGGAGCCGGCACGGGGGCAGCGACCCCGGACGCAGCAACACTGGGGGCAGCGACGCCGGGCGCCCCCTTACGCGTTGCGGTGCTGGATTTTGGCGTCAAGACCAGCATCTTGGCGCGCCTCAACGCTGTCGGCGCCAAGGTCGAGGTGTTCCCCGCCGACACGCCCGCGACTGAAGTGTTGGCGACGCGGCCTGACGGCGTGGTGTTGGCCAACGGCCCGGGCGATCCGGCGGCCACCGCAGAGTACGCCGCCAAAGAGGTGCGCCAACTCATCGACAGCGGGACGCCGATCCTTGGCATCTGCCTCGGTCACCAGCTTTTGGCCCTCGCTTTGGGCGGTGCGACAAAAAAAATGCGCCATGGTCATCACGGCGCAAATCACCCGGTGCAGAACCTCGACACCGGCGCGGTGGCGGTCGTGAGCATGAATCACGGCTTCGCGGTGGACCCTGACAGCCTGCCCATTGGCGTGACGCAAACCCATCGTTCCTTGTTCGATGGCACAAATTGTGGGCTTCGCGTGGCCGGGCGCCCCATCATCTCGGTGCAGCACCATCCTGAAGCCAGCCCAGGACCGCACGACGCCTTCAGCGTGTTTGAAGACTTTGCCGAGCTAATGCGCCAAGACCGCGTCCAGCGCGAGAGCGCCCTCGCCTAGCGCACCCCAACTGCGCGCGAATACTTCAGTATCACCTCATTAACCGTCATAGTGAAATGTTCGGTGCTGGGACGCATTGCGTCCTCATGATCATTGCCGCTGTTTCGCGTCCAGCGTGGGACAGGTGGGGACGACGGAGTGACGACGATGAAGAAGACACTTTTGATCGCAACGGCGCTTGTGAGCGCGTCCAGCCTTGCCGCCTGCGCCGGCGGCGGTGGTGGCGGATCTTCGATCGCCACCCCTGTGGTTG
>CAYGQB010000172.1:3688-5797 GCA_964351895.1 uncultured Caulobacterales bacterium | reverse complement strand
TTCTGGAACGCCAAGTTCCAATCGCGGGACGGCGGCGTCTTGTGACACGTGCGCCCGCGCCTCCGCCCCCGCCTCGGCCGGGGTTTCGACGCGGCGCGCCTGGCGCACCGGCGCCATGGCCAAGAATGAGCCGACCGCGATGGCCAATGACCCTGCATAGAGCATCCAGATCAGCGGATTCACCATCACGCGCACGGGCCAGGCCATCAGGCCGTCGTCACGGGTTTGCGGCGGCCCCAGCGCGACATAGAGATCGCCTGCGAGACTTGACGCCAGCGCGACCTCGCTGGTCGATTGATCGGCCAGCGGATAGTAGCGCCGCTCTGGTTCCAGCGTGACCACACGCGCGTCTCGGGTGATGCGCACAATGGCTCTATCGGCGATGTAATTCGGTCCTCGGACGGTTTCCATCCGCTCGATCGACACCTGACGTTCGCCAACGACGCGGGTTTCGCCCGGGGCGAGAAGCGCCACCTGTTCGATCGGAAACGCCGCGTCCGCCGCAGCGCCCAGCGCCACCAGACCAACGCCGGCATGCGCCAGCGGTGACCCCCACCGGCGCAGCGGTTCACGCACAAGCCGCGCAGACGCCGCTCCAAGGCCGGCGCCTCCGCGCAGCGCGCGCACCACAATCTCGCTGGCTGCACCCGCCATGAGCCAAGCCCCAATACCGGCCGCGACGGCGGCGCCGACAGGGGCCGCATCGCTCAAGGCAAAGACGCACACGCCCGCCCCGACACCCGCCGCCGCCGCGACCGCCAGGGCGCGGGCGGCCGGGCCCAGGCGACCGCGCCGCCACGCCAGAAGAGTTGCGAATGGCGCCAACAAGAGCGGCGCCCCGATCAGAGGCGCTGCGGCGCGGTCAAAATAGGGCGCGCCAACAGTTGCCGCGCGCCCCGTTAGGGCTTCCGTGATGACCGGATAGAGCGTGCCCAGGAGGATGACCGCCGCGCTGGCGACCAGGAACACATTGTTGCCGACCAGCAGCATTTCTCGGCTCACGGCGTCAAAGTCGCGCGTGCGCCGTGTCACCGCGCCAGCGCGCATGGCAAACAGCGTCAGGGCCGGGCCAGCGACAAGCGCCATGATCAAGAGCAAGATGACCCCGCGTTCGGGATCGAGCGCGAAGGCGTGGACCGAAGTCAAAACCCCCGACCGAACGAGGAACGCGCCCAGCATCGAGAAGGTAAACGCAAGGATCGCTAAGAGGGCGGTCCACGGCGCCAATGCGCCGCGATTGGCGGTTACTAAGGTTGAGTGCAACAGGGCGGCGGCAAACAGCCAGGGCATGAAGCTGGCGTTCTCGACCGGGTCCCAGAACCACCAGCCGCCCCAGCCCAACTCATAGTAGGCCCAGTAGCTGCCCAGAGCGATGCCGATGGTTAAAAACCCAAACGCCGCCAGCACCCAGGGCCGCATGGCGCGCGCCCAATCGCGCGCCGGCGCCCCGCTCCACAGCGCCGCAACCGCGATTGAGAACGGCGCAGCGAGGCCGACATAGCCCAGATAGAGAAGCGGCGGGTGAGCAGCCAGAGCCGGGTCTTGCAACAGCGGGTTGAGACCCGTCCCGCTCCATGGCGCGGGATCCAACCGCACGAAGGGGCTGGAGGCAAACAGTGTGAAGGACAAGAACGCGAGCGTGACGCCGCCGATCACAATCAGGGCGCGCGCCCGCAAAGCCAAAGGCATCTGACGACTGGCGCCCAGTCCGGCCCCCGCGCAGGCAAGCGCGGCGCACCACAAGAGCATCGAACCCTCATGATTCCCCCAGGCGCCGGCGATCTTGTAAATGAGCGGCTTATCAATGTGGGAATTGGTCACCACCAGGGCGAGCGAAAAATCGGACGCCAAAAACGCCTGCACCAGCACGATGAACGCGACGGCTATGGCCGCCGCCGTCCCCAGCGCCGCACGCCCGGCGGCGCGATCGGCGTGTGCGCGCGCCGCCCCGTCCGCCGCGTACGCCGCACGCCATGCAAACACCATCTGCATGAGGCTGAACACCAGACTGGCGGCCAGCGCCAAGCGTCCAAGGTCTGGAGACATCATGAGGCGCGTCTCGATGCGCCGCTCATCTCGCCCTGCCCTCCCGGCCCGCAGCTTTCAGCC
>CAYGQB010000172.1:0-3678 GCA_964351895.1 uncultured Caulobacterales bacterium | reverse complement strand
CTCAGGAGGGCGGTAGGTTTCATCGTGCTTGGCCAGCAGACGCTCAGCCTCAAGCACGCCGTCGCCGGCTCGCGCTCCAAAAGCAATCACGCACTGGCCTTCGCGAAACAAGTTGGGGACCAGACCGACGAATCTGACGTCGATGCTCGCCTCGTCATCGGACAGCGTAAACGCGATCCCTTCGCCGTAAGTGCGGATGGAGCCGGTTTCCACCAAGCCGCCGATGCGCACGGCGCGCCCGTCTGGCGGCGGCGCTTCAACGAACTCGGACGGGGTTTGGAAGAAGGCCGCCGCATCGCGCAGACCCACGCTGGCCAGACCAACCGCGAGCGCCAGCGCCAGCCCCACCATGGCGATCACCATCAGCCGACGATCACGTGCGCGCATCTTCAACGCCCCTCCTCTTGGCGCGCCGGCTGCGCTGGCTCTTCGCCGGCGGCGGCGGCGCGCATGATCCGCGTGCGGGCGGCCTCCAGCAAGACCAGACGCCCTGGATCGGAAGCAAATCGCTCTTGCGCCCGTTCGATTGCTGAGACCGCGCCGGCCGCGTCGCCGGTAACAGAGAGGGCGTGAGCCAAAACAAGGCTCGGCGCAAGCTGATCTGGAGACGCGTCGGCGCGAACGCGGGCGCGTTCAACCATCAACGAGAGGTCAGGAGCATCGCCTTGGATGGCGGCGGCGAATGGAGCCTCGACCGATGCTGGAGCAGCGTTGCCACTCATGCCAACCGGACCGCGCCGAGGCTGTGAGAGAATTTCAACGGTCGCGAGCGCGCGGCGAATCACGGCGGGCGCGTCAGGGGGCGCGTCGGCAAACACCGCAGCCCAGCGCGCTTCGGCGCGTTCAATCTCGCCGTCTTGGTGATCGCCCAGCGCCAGGAACCAGCCAGCGTCAGGGTGGGCGGGGTTGCGCTGAAGAGCGGCGGCGAACGCCTGGCGCGCGGGCTGAGTGACCGCACCGTCATTGAGCGCAACCGTCGCCCGGCCGAACGCGCTCAAATGTTCCGGCGACGGATCAAGGCGCGCGGCCACATCATAGGCGCTGGCCGCCTCAAACCATCGTCCGGCGCGCCCATACTCGTCGCCCAAAAACTTATGAGCCAACGGGTCTGCGGCGCGCTCTCGGGCGATGGACTGCATAAGAACGAGGCGCTCTGGCGGGCTCAACGTTTCTGGCGCACGCGCGCTCAGACCCGCCAACCTATCCGCATAGGCGGCCCCCGGTTGCAGCCCGCCGCCGGCAAGGACAAACAAGCCAAGGCTGGCGAGGGCGCCAACCGCCCCCACCACAAGCGCCCGTCGCACAGTCGCCAACCCGGCGACCAGCGCGAACGCCAAAACTGTCAACGGTGCAAATACGATCCAAAACGCCGCCATACCGACGATATAGAACGCCGCGCCCCAGGGCGCCCCGCGTCACGCCGCCGCTATGGCCAACTCGGCGCGTCGGATCAAGACGCCTGCGGTTTCGTCGCCGTCAAAGACGCGCACCAAGTCTGCAAACGCAATGAGGTGGTCGCTGGCGCTTTGGCGCGCCTGCGGATCACGGTCGCGCAGCGCGTCTAGCAGTAGGTCTTCATGCTGGCGCAGGCGCGCCTCGACAACTTTCGCCACTTGAGACCGCATGGCAGCGAAGGCGGCGCGGCCATCATGCGAGCGGGCTTCTGACAAGAATTGCGCGCCGCTGACGGCGCGCTCCATGCGGGCCGTGTCGACTGGGCGTGAAACATCCGGTCGAAGAAGCCGCGCCGCGCCCATGCGCGATTGCGGCGTGGCGTCTTCAATCGCGTTTTGCGCACGCCGGCAGATGCTCTCAAGATTGCGCGCCGCCTGAGAGCGCAATGGAAAGAGACGCTCGCCCCACCTGCCGCCCTGGCGAATGACAAATTCTTCCGTCATCCCGGCCACAAGGTGAGAGTAAGGTCCCAGGGCTTCGCGCGCTGCGTCCATGTCGAAGTCTTTTGCGTCCGGGCGCTGGAACGCTTGCGACACGAGTTCCGCTTCGTCGAGCACCACGTCGCCGACGATGGCAAAGTCGGTGTTCTCCACAAAGACGTCCGAGTTTGAGCGGGCCACCAGACCAAGCGCCCGAAAAATCTCAGACGGCTTGGCCAAGCGCGCCGCGAGAGCCACCATAAGGAATGGGCCGGCCTCTGGGGTGTGCTCAATCAGCTCGTCCATCACACGCTGAATGGCGGTCGCGTGACGCGGCGCCAAATCGGCCAATGGCGCGTCAAAGGGCCAATCGGCCGTCATCCGCGCCAGGTCCGAGTCATGGCGCAGAAGTTCCCCGATGAGGGCGCGGGTTGGCGCATCGAGCAGCTGAGCCAGATCGGGGTGCGAACCGATGAGTTCACCCAGCGCGCGGCGTTCAGCAACCAGCTGTGGGTCGCTCGGATCAAGATAGGGATTCTCAGCTGAAACGCGCTCGACTTGAGAAATGATGTCAGGCGCGTGGCTCACCGCCCACGACCAAAGGGTGTCAAGTTGACCGCGTTGAAAGCGCCCAAGTCGCGGCGGCGCCCGGTCTGAAATGGCCAACCACTCGAGTGGCTGAAACAGAAGTTCCTGCGGCGCAGGCAAGCCGCGGATGGCGCGGACACGGCGGCGAAACTGTTCAGCCGCGCTGGGGCTCTCACAGGCCGCGATGACGCGTGCGCAGGCCTCAGCGCGCTGAACGCTCGGGGTGTCCTCGTTCTCGCAGCCTTCCGCATCCAGCAAGACATCGTCCAAGGCGTCGTCGTTGATGCACGCAAAAATGCGATCGAGACGAGCTTTTGCCTGATCTTCAACACCCAAGGCGCGAGCGCGCTCGGCGAGGGCGCGCACATGGTCAACCGCCGCGCCCAAGCCTTTGAGTTGTTCGGGCGTGAAGGGATCTGCGTCGTCGCGCCGTGGACCGGTCATACACTCAACAAAGACGGTTGCCTGCTCGCAAGCCGCGACCAGCGTTTCACCCAGGCGCCGGTTGGCGCGCAACATCACTTCGCGCGCCGCGCTTGCATGGCCGCGCGAGAAGGCGTCGGTCAACCGCGTCGCCGCCACCGCCGCACCTGCAATCTGATCACGGAAGGCTTCGAGCGCCGACGGGTCGAGCGGTTCCAGCGAGAGGTCGCCAGCCGCGTCAGCCGGAAACGTCTTGGAATGGTTCGAATTGGCGGAACTCGTCGGTGCAGGCTGCGCCGCGTCGGCCTTGGCGGAGGGGCGCCCGTCGTCGGCCACGTCGGCGAACACCAACTCCTCGCGGCGAACACCCAAGAGCCAGACGTCAAGGTCTTCAATTCGCCGCGCCACGCGCTGAGACAAGATGAGGTTGGTGATCTCGACCGCCTCAGGCCACGCCTGATCGCGCACCATCCGAGCAAACACCAGGCGCACAAGTCGACGCGCGTCTGCTCCTTCCTTTTGGGCAACCTCCAGCATCGCGCGTATCGCGCTCTCGCGACTTTTCGCAGGCGCATCCACGGTGGCGGCGATGACGTCGGCGCGGCTCAGAGCCAGCGCGATGTCGTGCACATCGTCGAAGATGTCGTCGCCGCCGAAACGCTCGACCAGATCGGCGCGCGCACGCGCTTTCACCGCATTGATGGCTGCAATCGTGTCCGCTCCGAGCCGGGAACGGGCGGCGGCGCGTGCAGCCTGTCACGCCTTGCTGGCCGGATGGCTCGCCCAATCGGTC
>CAYGQB010000171.1:0-5802 GCA_964351895.1 uncultured Caulobacterales bacterium | reverse complement strand
CTGGCCGCGCCGGCGGTGCGCCAGGCGGCGCGGGAGGCGCGCGTCAATCTGGAGGACGTGATCGGATCAGGCCCGGCTGGGCGGGTGACGCGCGAGGACCTGGCCGACTTTATCGCCGCCGGCGGGCGGGCGGTTGCGCGCGCTACCAGCGGACAGGCGGGCGGGGCGCGCGCCGCGCGCACGCAGGTCGAGACGGTTCCCGTGATCGGCTTGCGTCGGAAAATCTCTCAGAACATGGAGCGCGCCTGGTCGATCCCGCACATCACGTATGCTGATGAAGTTGACGTCACCCATGTCGAGGCATTGCGCCGTGCACTGAATGAGGCGCGCGCCGACGGCCAGCCCAAGCTGACGCTTCTGCCGTTTCTGGCCTGCGCTCTGGCCCGCGCGCTGCCTTCGTTTCCAGGCGCCAACGCCCATTATGACGCCGAGGCGGGAACCTTGACTCAGCACGCCGGCGTTCATCTCGGCGTCGCCACGGCCACGCCGTCAGGCTTGATGGTGCCGGTGGTGCGCCACGTTGAAGCGCTGGACGTGTGGGCGCTGGCGTCTGAGATTTCCCGCCTGTCGGCGGCGGCCCGCGAGGGAACGGCCAAGCGCGACGAGCTGACCGGCTCGACCATCACCATCACCAGTCTGGGCGCGCTTGGGGGGCTGATCACCACGCCGATCTTGAACGCGCCAGAGACCGCCATCATCGGCGTCAACAAGATGATGGAGCGTCCCGCCTTTGATGCGGCGGGCCGGGTCGTGCCGCGCCTGGTGATGAACCTGTCGTCCAGCTTTGATCATCGCATCGTGGACGGCCACGAGGCGGCCCGCCTGGTGCAGGCGCTTAAAGCCTATCTGGAAAATCCCGCTACGATATTCATGTGACCGAGCTTGATGTGAGCAAGCTTGTTTTGAGCCCGGTCCAGCGCGTGAGACCGACATGAGCCAACACTTGACCCCGAAGGTTCTGGTGGTCGGCGGCGGACCCGGCGGCTATCCGGCCGCGATCCGGGCAGGCCAGCTCGGGCTGGACACCGTGATCGTAGACGCCGACCGGCTGGGCGGAACGTGCCTGATCCGCGGCTGCATCCCCTCAAAAGCCGTCATTCACGCCGCCTCCCAGTTCCACGCCATGACCGCCGCCCACACAGCCAAGGACGGGCTGATGGGGATCAGCGTCGGCGCGCCCAGCCTGGACATGGCCAAGATGACGGCCTGGAAGGACGGTGTCGTGGACACCTTGTCGGCTGGTGTCGGCGGGCTGTTGAAGGGTGCGGGCGTGACCAGCGTGACCGGCTGGGCCACGTTTGAGAACGCCAAGACGTGTACGGTGGAAACGCCCGACGGCCCGGTGAAAATCACCGCCGAACACGTCATACTGGCGACCGGTTCGCGCCCGGTGGAGCTGTCGTTTCTGCCGTTCGACGACGCGCGCGTGATCTCATCAACCGGAGCGCTGGCCCTTACTGAGCGGCCGGGCGCGCTGGTCGTGGTGGGCGCGGGCTACATCGGGCTGGAGCTGGGGATCGCCTTTGCCAAGCTTGGCTCCAAGGTGACGGTGGTGGAGGCCGCCGACCGCATCTTGCCCGGCTATGACGCAGAGCTGACGCGCCCCGTCGCCGCCTGGCTGAAGCGCGCCGGCGTGACGGTGCATCTGGGCGCCAAGGCGCGCGGCCTGGGCGGAACCAAAACCCGCCGTGGACTGAGCGTTGATCTGAGCGATGGGTCGAGCGCCGTCGTTCCGGCTGACAAAATCCTGGTCGCGGTTGGTCGCGCCCCGTGCACGCAAGGCTGGGGTCTGGAGCGCATGGGCGTGGACATGGCGGGCGCCTTTGTGAAGGTCGACCAGCGATGCGCCACCGCCATGCGCCAGGTGTGGGCGATCGGTGATTTGGTGGGCGAGCCGATGCTGGCCCACAAGGCCACCGCCCAGGGCGAGATGGTGGCCGAAATCATCGCCGGCCAGCGCCGCGTGTTTGATCCGCGCGCGATTGCGGCGGTCTGTTTCACCGAACCTGAGATCGTGGGCGCGGGCTTGGCGCCGGACGAGGCGCGCGCCGCCGGTCACGAGGTGGTGGTGGGCAAGTTTCCGCTCGCCGCCTCGGGACGGGCCCTGTCGATGGGCGCGGCCGAGGGCTTTGTGCGGGTCACGGCGCGCGCCACTGACCATGTGATCTTGGGCGTGCACGCGGTTGGCGCGCACGTCTCTGAATTGTCAGGCGAGTTCGCCCTCGCGCTGGAGATGGGGGCGGTGCTGGAAGACATCGCCGGCGCCATCCACGTGCATCCAACCCTGACCGAGGCCTTCGCCGAAAGCGCCCTGACGGCCCTCGGCCATCCCATCCACATCACCGCCCCTCGGACACGCTAAGACCGTCGCGGCGCTTAGGTTTTTGCCCGGCTATCGGCCTTCGGTGTTTCTTGCTCGGCTAACGGCCTATCGGCCTGCTTGAGCCTGATTTGTTCCGGCTATCGGCCGGTTGGCCTACTTGAGCCGGGTTTAGCGTGGGCTATCGGCCTTCGGCCGTCTTGAGCCGGGGCGCGAAGAAAAGTGGTGGCGGGGGGGAGACTTGAACTCCCGACCTCACGATTATGAGTCGTGCGCTCTAACCAGCTGAGCTACCCAGCCGCCAAGGCCGGCTTGTATAGGTTGCGTCATCGTCCGCATCAAGGCTTGCGCGCGGTCTGCCGAGCGAGAGGGCCAGGCGCGCGTCACGCGCGTGTCGCTCATTCGGAGCCGCCACGCACCTGTTTACACACTGAGGAAGCCTCAGCTAAGCTGAGGAACGCTCATGCGCCCTTGTGTCGGAGACCCGCCCCATGCCCGTCATCGACAGTCAGATCGCCACAACGTCTGAGGCTTTCAAAGCCAATCGGGCCGCCATGCTGGCCCAGATTGATCAGATGCGCGCCCTGGAGGCGGGGGTGCGCGCAGCGTCCAACGCCAAGCGCGCCAAGTTCGACGGGCGCGGACAGATGCTCCCACGCGAACGCATCGCCGGGGTCTTGGACGCCGGCGCGCCGTGGCTGGAATTGTCAACGCTGGCCGGGCTCGGCATGCACGACGACGACGGCGTGGCCGACCTGATGGGCGGGGGCGCGATTGTCGGCATTGGGACGGTGTCAGGCGTGCGCTGCCTGGTGTTTGCCTCTGACAGCGCCATTAAGGGCGGAACCGTGCCGCCGATGGGGCTAAAAAAGTCTCTGCGGGCGCAGAAAATCGCTTTTGAAAACAAGCTGCCCTATGTGGGCCTGATCGAAAGCGGCGGGGCCAACCTCAACTATCAAGCTGAGCTGTTCATGCCGGGCGGCGAGGGCTTTTACAATCAGGCCAAGGCGTCCGCGGCCGGCCTGCCGCAGATCACCGTGGTGCATGGCTCGTCGACGGCCGGCGGCGCCTACATTCCCGGCATGTCTGACTACGCCATCTTGGTGAAGGGCAATTCAAAGGTGTTTCTGGCCGGCGCCCCGCTGGTCAAGGCGGCCACGGGTGAAGACGCCGACGAGCAAGAGCTGGGCGGGGCGGACATGCACACGCGCGTCTCTGGCGTCGGCGATTTCCTGGCCGAAGACGACGCCGACGGCCTGCGCATGGCGCGCGACATCGTCGCCCGCCTGGGCTGGGACGCAAGCCCAGGGAGTGCGGGAAGCCCAGGGCTTACAGGCGGGCGGGCCGACGATCCCGCCTTGCGCGGGCGCGCGCCGCTCTATGATCCCGACGAGCTGGCCGGCGTCGTGCCGGTCGACTATCGCAAGCCCTATGACGTGCGCGAAGTGATCGCGCGCCTGGTCGACGGCTCTGAGTATCTTGATTTCAAGCCGGGCTATGGGCCGGCCACGGTGTGCGGCTGGGCGGACATCGCCGGCGTCACGGTGGGGCTGATCGGCAACAATGGTCCGATCGATCCGGACGGGGCGGCCAAGGCGGGCCAATTCATTCAGCTGTGCAGCCAGGCCGGCTCCCCGCTGGTGTTCCTGCAAAACACGACCGGGTTTCTGGTCGGCACGGCGGTGGAGCGGGCCGGCGTGGTCAAGCACGGCTCCAAGATGATCCAGGCCGTCTCCAATGCGCCGGTGCCCAAGATCACGCTGATGATCGGGGCCAGCTTCGGCGCAGGAAACTACGCCATGTGCGGGCGCGGCTTTCACCCCCGGTTCCTGTTTGGGTGGCCAAACTATCGCACCGCCGTGATGGGCGGCGAGCAGGCCGCGACGGTCTTGTCCATCGTGGCGCGCCAGAAGGCGGCCCGCGCCGGGGTTGAGATCGACGCCAACATCGAGGCGATGATCAAGGAGCAAGAAAACAAGCTTAGTGCTCAGATCAATGGCGAAAGCACCGCCCTCTACGCCACGGCGCGCCTGTGGGACGACGGGCTGATCGATCCGCGCGACAGCCGCGACGTGCTGGCCCTGGCGCTTGCCGTCGCCACCGAAGGCGACGCGCGCACGCCCAACACCAACACTTTTGGCGTCGGGCGCTTCTAGCCCCGGTTGCCGGTCCCCCAAGCAAAGGACGCCGCCCATGACGAACCTGCCGGACGTTTCCACGCTCAAGCTTGAGATCGACGGCGGCTGGCTGACCGTGTGGCTCAATCGACCTGAGGCGCGCAACGCGCTGAGCCAAGAGATGGTCGCCGACATGATGGCGGTGATCGACGCAATCAAAGACGACCGGACGGTGCGCGGCGTCACCTTTCGCGGCGCCGGCGGCGTGTTCTGCGCCGGGGCGGACCTGAAGGCGTTTCAGTCTGCGTTCGACGCCGACGTGGACCCGGCCGACATCCACGCCCTCAGCCAAACGGCGGGGCGCTTCTTTGCCGCCGTCGACGCCATGCCGCAGTTCACGCTGATGCGGGTGGACGGGGCGGCGATGGCCGGAGGCTTTGGCCTGGCGTGCGCCGGCGACATGCTGATCGCGGCGCAAGACGCCAAGTTTGCGCTGACCGAGACGCGCATCGGCATCACGCCGGCGCAGATCGCCCCCATCGTGGCGGCGCGCATTGGCGCGGCGCGGGCGCGCCGGCTGATGCTGACCTCGCAGACGCTGGTCGGCGCGCCGGCGCTTGAGATCGGCCTGGTGGACGCGCTGGGCGCGGATGGGGCGGCGCTGGACGCGCTGGAGGCGGACGTGCGCGCGCGGGTGATGCGGTGCGCGCCGCAAGCGGTGGCCGACACCAAGGCGCTGATCGCAGCCGCCGGCGTACTGGACCGCGAAGCGATGATCGAACTGGCCGCGCAAACCTTCGCCAACGGCTTGTTGGGCGAGGAGGGGCGCGAGGGGATCTCGTCGTTTGTTGAAAAGCGCAAGCCGCGCTGGGCGGAGGGCTAGGCCATGGGCGCTGATGCGAGCTCGGCAAATAACCCAGGCCCCTCCCTTGGCCAGGCCTTCACCAAGGTCTTGATCGCCAATCGCGGCGAGATTGCCTGCCGGATCATGACCACCGCCCACGCCTTGGGCTATCGCACCGTGGCGGTCTATTCGGACGCCGACGCCAGCGCGCCGCATGTCGCCTTGGCCGACGAGGCGGTGCGCATCGGTCCCGCTCCGGCGGGCGAATCCTATCTCAAGGCCGAGGCGATCTTGGAGGCGGCGCGCGTCAGCGGCGCTGAGGCCGTCCATCCGGGCTATGGCTTCTTGTCTGAAAACGCCGACTTTGCCGACGCGGTGGAGGCGGCCGGCCTGGTGTTCATCGGCCCCACCGGCGCGTCGATCCGGGCCATGGGCGACAAGGCGGCCGCCAAGCGCGCCATGCTCGAAGCCGGCGTGCCGTGCGTGCCAGGCTATCAAGGAGAGGACCAGTCCGACGCGCG
>CAYGQB010000170.1:0-5814 GCA_964351895.1 uncultured Caulobacterales bacterium | reverse complement strand
AAGGGGCTTTGCCCGCTTCGCGGCGCGTGTTCCACGCGCCCTTGACCGGGCGCAATACCGGCGACACGGAACCGAATGCCGAGATGGCGACGCAACACCGGCTCGCGCACCTTGCGAGGGCGTTTCGGCAAATGGCGGCAAGTTCCGGCATGAGATCATATAGCGAACCCGACAGGGCAAGATTAAAGGATGTGCGTACACGTCCATCTAACACCCTGTCTGCAAATCAGTTTTCTGTCGCCTCATGCCGCAATTTGTGACGCCTGTTTTGACAGGATTTCCAATGAATACAGCGGCTGACCAGGCGCCAAATCCCAAGTGCGCTGGTCATGGCCGCGCCATCCGGGGAGACCAACCCGTCCGCAAGTCTGTGCAATGCGCTGCAAGTCGGGACAGCGTGTGGCAATGCGAACCCGGTAGGGCGAGATTAAAGGAGTGGCGCCAAATGCCACCTAACGCCTTGTCTGCACACCGGAAAATTGGCGCCCTTTGTACAGCGTTGCGGTGCACGGATTTCCGGTAGCGTCCTGCTTTCATTCAGGTATAGCTGGCGCCAGGCGTAAACCGTGACTTACGCCCAGAGCTGGCTGACCGGCATGGCGAACAGCCGGTCTCCGATGCGCTGAATGCGCTCGCCATCATGCAGGATGATGCCGCAGGCAAACGCCCCGCCTGCCGCTTCCTGCAGGCGCTTCAGGCCACGCGTGTCGTCCGTCCTCACCGTGGCCGACGCCTTGACCTCGATTCCGACGAGGCGGCGCTCCCGCTCCAGGACGAAATCGACCTCGACCTTGTCCTTGTCCCGGTAGTGGCTGATCTGGGCCGGATCGGGCGACAGCGCCGACTGTTTCTCAAGCTCTGAATAGACGAACCCTTCGAGCAGGTTTCCGAGCCGGGTTCGGTCAGACTGAATGTCGCCCAGGCCGACCCGTCGCAGCGCCACAAGAAGGCCCGTATCGAGGAAGTGGAGCTTCGGGGTTTTGACCAAGCGCTTGAGGTCATTGCGGTGCCAGGCCCGCACACGCCGGAGGACGAACATCTGTTCCAGCAAGGTTAGCCAACGATCAATCGTCTTGGCGTCCACGCCGAGAGGTGTGGCCAGAGAGGAGAGATTGAGAAGTTCGCCCGATGACAAAGCAACATGGTCAAGAAGCCGCGAAAGTTCGTCGGTCTTGGACACCGATGAAATCTCGGCGACATCGCGCGTTGCAAGCGCGCGGGCATAAGCGCGCAGCCAGGTCTGGCGGCGCGGCGGAACACTTCGCGCCAAAGCTTCCGGATAGCCGCCCGCCAGAATGCGCGAGACGAGATCGGGCGTGCGCCCGGTTTCCATGAGGGCGGGAAAATCTGCCCCGAAGGCCCTGTGAAGAAATCTGGGCGCGGCCTGCCGCGCAATCTCAGACTGGCTGAAAGGCAGGAGTTCGATCGTCTCCACACGACCCGCAAGGGAATCCGGCGAGATGGCGCCCTTGAAGAGATCAACCGAGCCGGTGATCAGGAAACGCCCCGGGCGAGGGTCCTCATCGACAGCGCGCTTGAGTGCCAGAATGAGGCCGGGCGCGCGCTGCACTTCATCAATCACGGCATGGTCGAGGCCGCGCATGAAGCCGCCCGGGTCGTCATTCGCAAACTGCCGGAACTGTTCGTCATCGAGCGTGATAAAGCTCATCTTCCGCTCGGCGGCGATCTTGCGCGCCAGTGTTGTCTTGCCCGATTGGCGCGGCCCCACCAGGGCAACGATGCGGGTATCGCTGAGCGCATCAAGCACACGCGGCTCGGCATGGCGCGCCCTAGGCTTAGACTGATCCCGCATTGCTTACCGTCCGATCTGGAATCTCGCTCCGTCCAATCCGGAATTTAGGAGCGTCTGATTCGGAATGGAAGTCACGCCGTGCGGAACATTCACAGCGGAGGAGCTCGCCCCATTCACCGATTGTAACCTCGCAAGCGCTCGCAAGGACCTGTAAGGGCTCAGAAAGCGGACCTGCAAGGCAAGATTAAAGGGTTGGCGCCCTTGGCCCCTTAACCCATTGTCTGCAAATCGTTTTTCTGGCGCCTCTTGCGAGGCGTTGTGGCGCCCTCTTTTGTGAAAAGTTCAATATTGGTAGGGGATTAAGAGGGTGCCAGCGTTCGGGCGGGGCCCTTTCGCAGTGTTGATTTCATTGTCGGCGCTCGGCGCAGGCGCGCGGGCCGCGCTGCTGAAAGCACGCAATATCCAAACACAGCGGGAAACATTGAGGACGCGCAGCTTACCTGCTTTGCAGCGGTTCGAACCTATGACCTGCACGCGCTTGCAAGGCCTTGCGAACCCATGCCGCGATTTGCCGCCATTCCGACTAGGCAGGGCACGGATCGCGCGGGATCATGGGGCAAGGCTGGCGCAGTGGCTGGCCGTGTTTTGTGTAAGGAGTTTTCGCCGTGCCCAGGCCCGCAATCGTGCATATGCCGCCCCGAAAGTCTGGGGCGCCCGGACCCATCCCATACAAGCCGCAGCGCTTCCTGTCCCTGCGCGATGTCCTCGACCGCCTGACCATCAGCCGTTCGCTGCTCTATGAGCTGATCAAGGATCCAGTGCAGCCCTTTCCCTCGCCGGTTCATCTCGGACGTCGAAGCGTGTGGGTTGAGGGCGAGGTCGAAGCCTATATGCGGGAGGTGGTGGAGGCGGAGCGGGGGTGAAGTCGAAAGAGCGCACTTCGAGATTACGTTGGGTGAACAAGAATACTAAGTTGGTGCTGCGACATTCAAGTTCGTATCAAGGGTTGACCGGTTTTGGCCCATTTCCGTCGCTCGGATGACGTCGTTTGGATGGCATCAGAATTTCCAGCCCCGAATCCCAATCCGGAAAATCACCACGCCTTGTAACGGGAGGTGGCCATACCCATATCAACGATACGCCTTTTCGCTCCATCGAGCACAATTCGGTTCGGCGTTGCCTCCTCACAATCAGAAATTCGTTTGGCTGGCTTTCCAAGAAACAAAAAGTGCGGTCGCCATGCGCGATCGTCGACAGCTTGGCATGCGCGCTCCTGAAAGGGCAGCAATATGATCGCCTATTTCGTCCTTGTGCATCGGTATCCCGCGCAATTTAAACGCCTTTTCAAGGCAATCTATGCGCCGGGCAATGTCTATGTGGTTCATGTCGACAAAAGCTCCGGCGCCGAACTCGCACAGGAGATTTCTGACTTTCTGGAACCGTATCAGAATGCCGAAACGCTTGAGTCAAGAGACGCACTCTGGGGCGGCTACAGCCTTGTTGATGCGGAGTTACGCGGCATGGCCCGCCTTCTCGAAATGGGCGACGAGTGGACCCATTATATAAACCTGTCTGGGCAGGACTTCCCATTGAAGAGCCAAAATTACATTTGTCAGTTTCTTGCGGCAAACCCCGGTAAGCAATTCATTCGCGCGCTCGACCAGCGAAAGAAACGACCCGAAACACTGAACCGGATCAGTCATCTTTTCGTCGAGGCAGACGGCAAGATGAACTCTACCGGATTGGCGCGCCCGTATCTGGCCGGCGACACACCTTTTATCGGCACACAGTGGAAAGCGGTCACCCGCAGCTTTTGCGAATTTGTCTGCCATGATCCGCAAGCCCAGCGCTTCAAAGACTTCTATCGCAACAGTCTCATCGCAGACGAGGCCTTTTTCCAGACCGTGATCATGAACAGTGGCGATCATGGCACGGTGATGAACGATGATCTGCGAATGATCGACTGGGTACCGGATGGCGACATCAAGCTGCGTCCGCGCAATTATGAATCGAAGGATTTCGGTGATCTGAAGCGCAGTACCGATCTGTTCGCGCGCAAATTTGACGCTGAAGATGACGCCGAGATTCTGACAATGCTCGAACGGCATCTCCAATCACCCGCAGCCACTGCCTATAAGACGCCGATCCGAGTGCTGGTGCCGGATTCCCCTTCCCACGCACCGCAGTTCACAGCCGCCTAACCGCCTGTATTTCTATTTTTGTCCCGAAAGGACCAAGCTGTGGCCAAATCGCAGAAGAAATCAAACCGCGAAATTCGCAAGCCAAAAGCAGAAAAGCCAAAGGCAGGCTCGACCCCTCTAGCAGGCAAGCAGGAAGTGGTTCTCGGCCGTGATCGTACCAAACGATAGGCATGTGTGAGTCGCGTTCAGCGAATGACGTCTGTACCGTGAGCAGACTCGACAGGATAGCGCACCAACAGGTGTCGGGACGCCGCGCCGATTTACCCTCCCCATGACTTGACTGCGGTGACTCTGCCGATCCTTGACCATAGCGTGGGTGTCCGACTTGGAGCAAAGCAGACATCAAACGGCATAACGACAACCGGCCGTTATCGGCGAATTCTTGTCTTTCGGGATTTGGCCGCCAACGTCTGCTTTTGAGAAATATTCCATTATTGGCGCACAAACCCGAGCACCTCCTCCGCCCACCATTCCGCCATCTCCACGCACTGATCCCAGTACGTTGCGCGGTGGTAGGCTTTGCGGACCTGGTCAGCGCCCATGTGTGCGAGTTCGGCTTCGATGGCGTCCGGGTGCCATTTGTTGCTTTCATTGAGCAGGCTTGACGCGCTGGCGCGGAAGCCGTGGGAGGTCATTTCGTCCTTGGCGTAGCCGAGACGGCGCAAGGAACCGTTGAGCGTGTTCTCGCTGATCGGCTTGCCGCGTGAGAGCTGCGAGACGAAGACGTAAGGCTCGTTGCCGGTGATGGTGTGGAGGCGCTTCAGGATGTCCACCGCTGCGCCCGGCAGGGGCTTTCTGTGTTCGCGGCGCATCTTGGTACGCGCGGCGGGAATGGTCCAGGTGCGCTTCTTGAGGTCGTATTCGTCCCATGTGGAGAGGCGCAACTCGCCCGGCCTAGGATAAAGCAGGGCCATGAGCTGCAAGCCCGCTTTGGTCTCGATCGCGCCGTCATAGGACCAGATCGCGCGAATGAGGCCTGCGAACTTGTCCCGGTCCACGATTGCGGGGCGATGAGTGACCTTCGGCGTGATTAGCGCGCCGCGCAGGCCAGCGGTCGGATCATGCTCACAGCGGGCGGTGGCGACGGCATAACGGAAGACCTGAGAAATCACGGCGCGCAGGCGGCGAGCAGTTTCGTAATTGCCTTCCGCCTCCACCTTGCGAAGCGGGACGAGGACATGGGTCGGCTTGATCTGCGTGACGGGCAGGTCGGCAAGGTCGGCATTGGCGATGCCAATCAGCCATGCCTTCTTTGACAGGGTGGTTTCAGCAAGGCCCTCGCGGCGGTTCTTGTCAAGCAGTTCGGCGGCGAGCGCGGAGAAGGTGTCTTCGGTCAGCGCCTTCTGTTCAAGCTTGTCGACCTTGGCCTGCAGCATGGGGTCGATACCATCTAGTAGCAAGGCGCGTGCTTCGGTGCGCTTCTCGCGGGCCTTGGCGAGCGAGATGTCCGGATAAGGGCCGAGCGCCATCAGCTTTTGTTTGCCGTCGAACTTGTAGGCATAGCGCCAGAGCTTGGAGCCGTTGGGGCGCACTTCGACAAACAGATTGCCGCCATCGGTGTAGCGGCGTGGCTTTTCTTCGGGCTTGAGGCTGCGAATCTTCAGGTCAGTCAGGGGCATGGTATGGTACGGGTAGGTTTGGAGACCCTCATTCTGTACCATACTACCAGAGGCCGTACCAGACTTCGATCAGGACGGAGGCGGACACGAGAGAGCACTCGTGGACACGAAGACCAACTAAGTATCTGTTTTTATTGATTTTTATGGACGTCTGCGGATGCTGAAAAATGCACACGAATATGGTACTGGTGCCCAGAAGAGGACTCGAACCTCCACGTCCATACAGACACTACGACCTGAA
>CAYGQB010000169.1:1943-5900 GCA_964351895.1 uncultured Caulobacterales bacterium | reverse complement strand
AGATCGACGCCGATGGTGTCTTGGCCTTCGGCCACGATGACGCCGGCGATGCTGACGTCTCCGTCGATGGCGGCCAAAGAGCGGATGCCGGCGGACTGGTTGCCTTCCACCTCAATGGAGCCGGTGGAGGCTTGGGTCACATTGCCGGTGAAGGCGGACGGACCTTCGATCAGAATGCCAACGCGGCGGGCGCCAGACGCGATCGGCTGATCGAGGTCGCCGTCGCCGTCGGCGTCCGTCGGGGTGTAATCTTCAGAGACGGCGATCACTGCATTGTTGGTGATCGAGCCGGTGCGCCCCGTGGTGACGCGAATGCCGACCGCGTCGTCGGCGTTGTCGTTGCGGATCTCGCCGTCATTGGTGACGCTGTGGTCGCTGTCGACGGTGACCGCTGCGCCGCCGCTGACCACAACAGACCCGGTGTTGGTGATCGTAATGTCGTCAGGCGCGCCGGCGTTTGCGGTTGAGGTGTTGGCCGGGGTGGTGGTGTCGGTTGTGACGTCAACCGCGCCGGCGGGCGCTGCCAGCGCCAGCGCCGCCAGTGAGACCCCGAACAGAAGTCCAGAAGAGATGGAGTCAGCACTGGATCGGAACGAGGGGGATCGCATCAACGTCGGTCTCCTGTCGCGCCGCGCGCGTCTGTCTTTTTATCGGTGCGAGCGCACGACACATGCGTTCGCCGTCTACGTCTAGCCAAGCGAACCGCCGGCGTCCATGGCGCGCGCACGCCAAACGCAGCGCCGTGTCGGCTCGCCGCTTGGAGAACAAGGCGACCCTAGAGCGCGTCGGCGTCGGTTTCTCCGGTGCGAATCCGGACCACGCGCTCCACCGAGGTGACAAAAATTTTGCCGTCCCCGATTCGCCCCGTGCGTGCAGCCTCCAGAATGGCGTCAATGACGCTGTCCACCATGTCCGCGCGCACCACGACCTCCACCTTCAGCTTGGGCAGGAAGTCGACGACATACTCAGCGCCCCGATAAAGCTCGGTGTGGCCCTTTTGACGGCCGTAGCCCTTGGTTTCGGTGACTGTCATGCCCTGCAGGCCGAGGTCCTGAAGCGCCTCTTTCACGTCGTCGAGTTTGAACGGCTTGATGATCGCTTCAATCTTCTTCACGCGGCAGCTCCGTGCTTGCGGGTGGGCGCCGCCTCGGGCGCTCGGGTCTATGTTAGCCGGACAAGCGGCCCTGGATGCAAGACGCAGCGTGCCCCAGCGCGCCGAAGTGTGCCCAAGCGCGTAGAAGTGTGCAATGTCGACCACGAGATGATCACGCCTCAGCCCCTTGTCGCTCCGCTCTTGAGCGCTGAAACCGCGAAGCTCGACGCCAGCGCGCTCGCCGTGATGAGCTGCGCCCAACATGCTGCGGCCGACGCGCGCAGCGCCGAGATGGGCGTCAGCTTGGACGCCTTGATGGCGCGCGCCGGAGCCGCCGTGGCGAAGATCACCCAGGATTTAGCGCCTGAGGGCCCTGTCACCGTGGTGTGCGGGCCGGGCGGGAACGGCGGCGACGGCTATGTGGCCGCCAAGCTTCTGGCCGACGGCGGACGGGATGTGCGCGTGCAGGCGGGCGCCGCCCCACCGAACAATATGGCGGCTGGCCGCGCGTGCGCAGCCTGGTCAGGTCCGGTGGATCGGCTCGACCCAGAACGCCTGGCGGACGCCCTGCGCGAGGGGGTGGTCGTGGACGCGCTCTACGGGGCCGGCCTGTCACGCCCGCTCGAAGGGGTGGACGCGCAGAGTGCGCTGGTGATGCGCGCCGGCCGCGCCCGCGTGGTCAGCGTCGACTGCCCGAGCGGAACGCCGGGTGACGCCGCCAGCTCCGGCCCCGCCAGCACCAGCTCCACGGCCGCAGCGGCGGCGCGCACGGTGACGTTCCTCGCCTTCAAGCCGGCGCACCTGATTCAGCCGCATCGCGCCGCCTGCGGCGACGTCTATCTCTTCGACATTGGCCATCCGGCCGCAGCGCAGTCGGCCGCCGCCGCGCTGGAGCCTGAGCTGTCGTGTAATGCGCCGGCCCTCTGGGCGCCGCGTTACCCCTGGCCGCAAATCGAAGCCCACAAGCATCAACGCGGCCGCCTCGGCGTAGTCACCGGGCCCGGCGCTGGCGTCACCGGGGCGGCCCGCCTGGCGGCGGCCGCCGGCCTGCGCGTCGGGGCGGGGCTGGTGACGCTCTTGTGTCCGCCCGGCGCGCTCTTGGTGGCGGCGGCCGCGTCCACCGCCGTGATGACGCGCGCCCTACGCAGCCTGGACGACGTGGTGCGCGAGGCCGCCGGCTTGCACGCCGTCGTGATCGGGCCGGCTGCGGGCGTCGGCGAGGAGACAGCGGCGCGCACGGCCGCTCTGCTGGCGGGTCCGCCGCGGTGCGTGCTCGACGCTGACGCCCTTACCAGCTTTGAAGCCGCGCCCGACCGGCTGTGGGCGCTCACCCGGCCTGATGACATCGCAACCCCGCACGCTGGCGAGTTTGCCCGCCTCTTTCCAGACCTGGACCCGGCGCGCCTGGGCCGACTTGAGGCGGCCCGTGCGGCGGCGCGGCGGGCTGGCTGTGTGGTGATTTTGAAGGGCGCCTCCAGCGTGGTCGCCGCACCTGATGGGCGCGCCGTTGTGAGCATCAACGCCGCGCCGTTCCTGGCGACAGCGGGAAGCGGCGACGTTTTAGCGGGCCTGGCTGGCGGGTTATTGGCCCAGGGCATGAGCGGATTTGACGCCGCCTGCGCAGCCGTTTGGCTGCACGCTGAAACCGGGCGGGTGTTTGGGCCGGGCCTGATTGCCGACGATCTTTGCGCAACGCTTCCCAACACGCTTCGCGCCCTGTACGACGCCAGGCCAGAGGCCAAGGCCTAAGCCGCACTGCGCGCGGCGTGCGCGCATCCCACCATCTGGCCATCATTTGGAGATCGAGCCTGTGACTGACCGCGATTCCGACACGCCCGCCTTCACCGAAGCTGAGGCGCTGGCGTTCCACCGCGATCCCGAGCCAGGCAAGATTGCCATACACGCCACCAAGCCGATGGCCACACAGCGCGATCTGTCGCTGGCCTACAGCCCTGGCGTCGCCTGGCCGGTCAAGGCCATCGCCGAAGACCCTGACCTCGCCTACGAATACACCTCGAAAGGCAACATGGTCGCGGTGGTCTCCAACGGCACCGCAATTCTGGGCCTGGGCGACCTGGGCGCGATGGCCTCCAAGCCGGTCATGGAAGGCAAGTCCATTCTCTTTAAGCGCTTTGCGGACGTTGATTCGATCGACGTGGAGGTCGACGAGCGCGACGTCGATCGCTTTGTGGAGTGCGTGAAGGGCTTCGGCGCCTCGTTTGGCGGCATCAACTTGGAGGACATCGCGGCGCCGGAGTGCTTTGAAATCGAAGAGCGCCTGCGCGACCTTCTCGACGTGCCGGTGTTCCACGACGATCAGCATGGCACCGCGATCATCGCCGTGGCCGGGCTGATCAACGCCTGCGCCATTACTGAGCGCAAGTTTGAAGACCTGAAGGTGGTGATGGTCGGCGCCGGGGCGGCTGGCTTGTCGGTTTTGGAACTCGCCAAGCGCCTGGGCGTGCGTGACGAAAACGCCATCGTCACCGACCGCAAGGGCGTCGTGTACAAGGGCCGTCCGGGCAATATGCATCCGCGCCTGGAGCGTCACGCCATCGAGACTGACTTGCGCGAACTCAAAGACGCTGTCGTGGGCGCCGATTGTCTGATGGGGCTGTCCGCCGCCGGCACGGTGACGCAGGACATGGTCCGCTCCATGGCCGCCGACCCGATCATTTTTGCGATGGCCAACCCCGATCCGGAGATCACGCCGGAAGAAGTGCGCGCCGTGCGCGGCGACGCCATCGTGGCGACGGGGCGGTCAGACTATCCCAATCAGGTCAACAATGTCCTCGGCTTTCCCTACATCTTTCGCGGGGCGCTCGACGTGCGCGCGCGCACCGTCAACGAAGCGATGACGCTGG
>CAYGQB010000169.1:0-1933 GCA_964351895.1 uncultured Caulobacterales bacterium | reverse complement strand
CGTCGGGCACGCCCTGGCTGAATTGGCCCGCGAGGACGTGCCCGACGAGGTCGCCGCCGCCTATCACGGCCGGCGACTGCGGTTTGGCCGCGACTACATCATTCCCACGCCCTTTGATCCGCGCCTGATCTCGTTTGTGCCGCCGCGCGTCGCGCAGGCGGCCGCCGACACCGGCGTCGCGCGCAAGCCGATCACCGACATGGAGGGCTATCGGCGCTCGCTGGAGCGCCGCCTGGATCCGTCGGCCGGCCTGATGCAGCGCATCCAGACCACCGTGCGCACCACGCCCAAGACGGTCGTGTTCGCAGAGGGCGAGGAGCCGGCCGTCCTGCGCGCCGCCCACGCCTTCCAAACCCAGGGGTTGGGCAAGGCGCTTCTGGTCGGGCGCGAGGAACAGGTGGAGCGCAACATGCGCCTGGTCGGCCTTGAGCCGAACGGGAGCCTGGAGATCATCAATGCGCGCCTGTCTGATCGCAATCCAGACTTCACAGACTTTCTCTATGCGCGCCTGCAACGCCGCGGCTTTCTGCACCGCGACGCCCAGCGCCTGGTCAACCAGGACCGCAACATCTTTTCCGCCTGCATGGTCGCCTTGGGTGATGCCGACGCGATGGTGACGGGCGTCACGCGCCACTACAACATTGCGCTGCGCGACGTCTTGCGCGTGGTCGACCCCAACCCGGGCGAGCGGGTGATGGGCATGTCCATCGTGCTGGCCAAGGGGCGCACCCTTTTCATCGCCGACACCAGCGTGGTGGAGTTTCCGTCGCCGGCGGAACTGGCCGCGATCACCAAAGAAGCCGCCGCCACGGCGCGCGGCATGGGATTCACGCCTCGGGTGGCCTTGTGCTCCTACTCAACGTTCGGCCAGCCGCCGGGCGACCGCACAGAGAAGATGCGCGAAGCCGTGCAGCTTCTGGACGGCATGGACGTTGACTTTGAGTATGAGGGCGAGATGGGCGTTGACGTGGCCCTCGATCGCGATCATCGCCGCCTCTATCCGTTCTCGCGCCTGACCGAGCCGGCCAACATTCTCATCATGCCGGCCATTCACTCCGCCTCCATCGCCAGCAAGATGTTGGAGAAGGTGGGCGGCGCGACGGTGATTGGGCCGGTCCTGCGCGGGCTTTCCCATCCGATCCAGATTTGCCGGCTTGGGGCAACGGTGTCAGAGATCGTCACGACAGCGTCCCTGGCCGCCTACATGGCGGTCACGCGGGCCGACCTCGACGCCTTCGAAGCGGCCCAGGACAGCTAAGACGAGACCGCTCAGCGATTGAACACGGGCGGCGACGCCGACATTAGACGGGTCGCGCCAGACCCTGCGCCTCCAGCGGCGCCCCTCGTTTCGGAGACCAACGCCGATGGCTGACAGCGAAGGCGGCGCCGCGGGCGAACCGGGGCGCACGCAAGACGCGCCGCCGGCTCAGTCCAAGCCGCGCCGCTCGCTCACTGAAGGGTCGGTGCGCGGACATCTCATTCGCCTCATCGCGCCTATGTCGCTGGGCATTTTCGCCACCATGACGACCGGCCTTGTCGATGCGTTTTGGCTGGGGCGGCTGGGGACGGCCGAGTTGGCCGCGATCAGCTTTGTGTTTCCCATCACCATGGCGGTGTTTTCGGTGGCGATCGGGCTGGGCGCGGGCACGGCGTCTGTGGTGGCGCGCGCGGCCGGGCGCGGGGATCAAGAACGGGTCAAGCGCCTGACCACCGACTCGTTGCTTCTCACCTTCCTGATCGTCAGCCTGGTCGCGGCGCTGGGATTGGCGACCATCGATCCGATGTTCCGTGCGCTTGGGGCCAGCGACGAGCTTTTGACCCACATCCGCACCTACATGCAGATTTGGTACGTCGGCATCATCTTTGTCGTCGGTCCGATGATGGCCCACAATGTGCTGCGCGCCCGGGGCAACGCGCTTGCGCCCAGCCTCCG
>CAYGQB010000168.1:0-5900 GCA_964351895.1 uncultured Caulobacterales bacterium | reverse complement strand
CACCAGCTTCAGCCCCTGAATGACGTTCAGCCCAATGCCGCCCAAGCCAAACACGACACAGGCCGTATTGGGCTGAACGTCATTCAGGGGCTGAAGCTGGTGGGCGCGCGTCAGATCGTCGGCGTGGACATCAATCCGGCCCGCGAAGCCATGGCCCGCAAATTTGGCATGACCGACTTTGTGAACCCGCAAACGATATCTGGCGATTTGGCGGGCCACCTGGTTGAGTTGACCGGCGGCGGCGCTGACTATTCGTTTGAATGCATCGGCAATGCGCAGGTGATGCGGGCGGCGCTGGAGTGCTGTCACAAGGGCTGGGGGGAAAGCGTCATCATCGGCGTGGCCCCGGCCGGCGCCGAAATCTCTACCCGGCCGTTTCAACTGGTCACCGGGCGGGTGTGGCGCGGCTCAGCCTTCGGCGGCGCGCGCGGGCGCACCGACGTGCCCAAGATCGTCGACATGTACATGGATGGGCGCATCGACATCGACAGCCTGATCACCCACACCATGCCTCTGGAGCAGATCAACGACGCCTTCGACCTGATGCACGCCGGCGAGAGCATTCGATCGGTGGTGGTGTACGCGTGAAGACGGTCTCAAGCTGGCGCACGTTCGGCGGTGAGCTGAGCGTGCATGATCACGAAAGCGCAGTCTGCGCCTGCACGATGCGGTTCGCCGTGTTTTCACCGCCGCGTTCCTCCAATGCATCTGGAGGCGCGTTGGGGCGCGTTCCGGTGGTCTGGTATCTCTCCGGCCTGACCTGTACGTGGGCCAACGTGATGGAGAAGGCCGGCCTGGCGCGGCTTTCCGCCGAGCTTGGGGTCATGGTCGTGGCCCCAGACACCAGTCCGCGCGGTGACGGCGTGGCTGACGCTGACGGCTATGACCTGGGTCAGGGCGCCGGCTTTTACCTGACGGCGACGCGGGCGCCCTGGTCGGCGCACTATCGCATGGACGCCTATGTGCGCGACGAGCTGAGCGCCTTGATCGGCGAGGCCTTTAACGCCGACCTTGAACGTCAGGCGATCATGGGCCACTCGATGGGCGGGCACGGCGCCTTAACGCTGCACCTAAAGAATCCCGGCCTTTACGCCAGCGTCTCGGCCTTCTCTCCCATCGTCGCCCCGAGTGAGGTTCCTTGGGGCCGAAAGGCGTTTGGCGCCTACCTGGGAGACGACGAGGCGGCCTGGGCGGAGTATGACGCGTGCGCCCTGGTGCGCCGCCAGCCCAGCACCGCGCACATTCTCATCGATCAGGGCGAGGCGGATGATTTTCTCAACACCCAGCTGCGCCCTGAGCTGTTCGAGGCGGCCTGCGCCGAGGCTGGACAGGCCGTAACCGTGCGCCGACACGCCGGCTATGATCATTCCTACTGGTTCATATCCACGTTCGCAGAAGATCATATGCGCTGGCACGCCAAGGCCTTGAACGCTGTGTCGCCGGGCTGAATCGCAGGCTGCACAGCTTCAGCGCGCACTGGCCGATCGCTCGTGCGCAGGAAAGCGCTTGAGCCTCATCTCGCACTTGCGTAATCTGCACGGCTTACCACTGGAGTACGAGATGGCCCGCGTCACAGTTGAAGATTGCATTCAGAAAGTCCCCAATCGCTTTGATCTGGTTCTCCTCGCAGCCCATCGCGCGCGGAGCATTTCAGCGGGCGGAGAACCAACCATCGACCTCGACAATGACAAGCACCCAGTGGTCGCGCTGCGGGAAATCGCCGAGGACACCGTGAAAACTCCCGAATTGCGTGAGAGCCTGATCTCCGGGCTTGAGCGCGTCATCCCACAAGACGACGCCGACGGTGAAGAAGAGCGTCTGGCGATCGAAGACGCGCGCACGCCCGAAGCGGTCAGCGAACAGGATGTCTTGCGCATCTTGCAAAGTGATCGCGACGGGAGTTCTGAAACCCGTTACTAGGCGGCGCGATGGGCGCGCCGGCTTCATTTCCGCCGGCTGAGCTGGCGCTCGCAGTCGAACATGCCTGTGCGGCCGGCGTTCCAGACGCTGACAGCTTGATCGCGCGCATCCGGATGTACGATCCGGACGTCGATGCAGATCGGATCCGGCGCGCCTATGGCTTGGCGGCGGCGGCCCACCACGGGCAAAGCCGCCAGTCTGGCACGCCCTACATCGCCCACCCGGTCGCGGTCGCAGAAATCCTCACCGAACTGCACCTCGACGCGGACACCATCATCACCGCCCTGTTGCACGACACCGTCGAGGACACTGTTCTGACGTCAGAGCAGGTGCGCGCCGAGTTCGGCGACGATGTCGCGATGCTGGTGGAGGGCGTCACCAAGCTGGCGCAGGTGTCGCGCAACCGCGGCAGTTCGGACCAGGCTGAGAACCTGCAGAAGTTTGTCTTGGCGATCTGTGAAGACGTGCGCGTCTTACTGGTGAAACTGGCTGACCGGCTGCACAACATGCGCACGCTCGCCCACAAGCCCAAGCCGGAATCGCGGGTGCGCGTCTCGCGCGAGACGCTCGAAATCTATGCGCCGCTGGCGCGGCGGATCGGTGTGCAGCGCCTGTGCTCAGAGCTTGAGGACCTGGCGTTTCAGTGGGTCAACCCGTCCGCCTATGAGACCATCACGCGCCGGCTGGACGACGAGCGCGCCACCCGCCGCGAAGCGGTGTTTCAGGTGTCTGATCGGGTCGCCGCCGCGCTGCACGACGCAGGCGTGTCCGCGCGCGTCTTCGGGCGTGAGAAGCGCGCCTACTCGATTTGGCGCAAGCTGGAGCGTCGCGGCATTGAGTTCGACGATCTGGCCGACATCTACGGCTTCCGGGTGATCGTTGAGACGGTGGACGATTGCTACCGCGCGCTGGGTGTGGCGCATCGCGTGTGGCGCTGCGTGCCTGAGCGGTTCAAGGACTTCATCTCCACGCCCAAGCCGAACAATTATCGCTCCATCCACACCACCGTGGTCGGCCCGGACAAGCGTCGGGTTGAGTTGCAAATCCGCACCGAGGACATGGATCGAATCGCTGAAGCCGGGGTCGCTGCGCATTGGCGCTACAAGCAAGACAGCTACGGCTATGACCCCGACGCGGCCCAGCGCGCCGGCGGAGACCCGTTGCGGCGCCTGCGTCCGCTGGTGGAGATCTTGGAACACGGCGGCGATCCCGACGAGTTCCTTGAGAACGCCAAGCTGGAGATGTTCACCGACCAAGTTTACGCCTTTACGCCCGATGACGATCTGATTGCACTGCCAAGCGGAGCGACGTCGCTGGACTTTGCCTACGCGGTCCACTCTGAGATCGGTGACCGGTGCCTGGGCGCAAAAATCAACGGGCGCAGCCGACCCCTGCGCACCCGTCTGCGCAACGGCGACGTGGTAGAGATCATCTGCGGCGCGGACCCGGCGCCGCACCCGGGATGGGAAAGCATCACCGTGACTGGGCGGGCGCGTTCAGCCATTCGCCGCCTCATACGCCGGGCCCATCGCCATGAGTTGGTCACCTTGGGCCGGCTGATCGCCCATAGCGCCTTCCACCGGCATGGCTTGAATCTCGCCGAAGCACGGCTCAACGACGCGCTGACGCGCCTCAAGCTGGACAGCGAAGAGGCGCTCTTCTTTGCCATGGGCGACGACAAGATCAGCGGCCGCGATCTGGTCGACGCGGTGTATCCTGGTCGCGCTCGCTCAGATGTCGATGACACGCTGGATCGCGAGCTGATCCCGCCGGACGCCGCCCAAGCTTTCGTGCGCAATCGTTCGAGCCTAGAAACCGGCGGCGCGCCGATGACGGGGCCGACTTTGACGCCAGGGATCAGTCTGCACCTGGCGACCTGTTGTTCGCCGCTTCCCGGCGATCGGATCGTCGCCATTCCCGGCGCGGACGGGGCGCGCGTGCACACAATTGACTGCGACGCCCTGGCCGCGCTCGAAGACACGCAAGACGATTGGATTGATCTGATCTGGTCACGCGAGGCGACCGACAAGGCGGTGTCGATTGGCCGAATTACAGCGACGGTTGAACACGTGAAGGGCGCCTTGGCCCAGATCGCTTTGGCGGTCAGCGAAAGCCACGGCAACATCACCGGTCTGCGCATTCTTGAACGCAGCTCGGAGTTCTTCGAGATGGCGCTGGATGTGGAGGTGTTTGACGTGCGCCATCTGTCCAATATCGTTGCCGCGTTGCGCGCCTGTCCGGTGGTTGTGTCCGCTGAGCGCGCGCACGGCGGCGAAGAGGACGAAGAATGACCAGCCAAGACGTTCTGGACGAGTTTCGCGCCGCCGGCGCCCTTTTGGAAGGTCACTTCATTCTGACCTCGGGCTTGCACAGTGCGCTCTACCTCCAGAAAGCGCGCGTGTTCATGAGCCCCGAGCGCAGCGCCCGGCTGTGCGCGGCCCTGGCTGAACGCATTCGATCGGAGTGTGCGCGTCCGCCCGCTCTTGTGGTGTCGCCGGCCGTGGGCGGCATCGTGCCCGGCTATGAAACGGCCCGCCAGCTTGGCCTGGAGGCGGTGTTCACGGAGCGCGAAGACGGCGTGTTTCGCCTGCGTCGCGGCTTTGAGATCCCCGCCGGAGCGCCGGTTGTGATGGTCGAAGACATTGTCACCAGAGGCTTGTCGTCGCGGGAGTGCATTGCCTGCCTGCGTGACCTGGGAGGCGATGTCGTAGCGGCCGCCTGCATTGTTGATCGCTCGGGCGGGCGGGCCGATGTTGGCGTGCCACTGATCGCCTTGGCGCAGCTCGACATCCCGACCTACGCGGCGGACGCCCTGCCGCCCGAGTTGGCGGCGCTCGACGCGATCAAGCCAGGCAGTCGAGGTCTGGCGTGAAGCCGGCGCGTCTGGGCGTCAACATCGATCACGTTGCGACCATTCGCAACGCGCGCGGAGGGCGCCACCCTGATCCGGTGCGCGCTGCGATCGCCGCCGCGCAGGCGGGGGCGGACGGGGTCACGGTGCATCTGCGCGAAGACCGCCGACACATCCACGACGCCGACTTGCGGGCCATTCAGGACGCAACCGCCTTGCCGCTCAACCTTGAGATGGCGGCCACCGACGAGATGCTCGCCATAGCCCTGGCGCACGCCCCGCCGCACGTCTGCCTGGTGCCGGAAAAGCGCGAGGAGCGCACGACCGAGGGAGGCCTGGACGTGGCCGCGGGCCACAATCGCATCGCCCCATACGTGCGCGCCCTGCGCGACGCCGGCTTGCGCGTGTCGCTGTTCATTGAAGCTGAAGCGGTGCAAATCGCCGTGGCGGAGGCGCTGGGGGCGCAGGTCGTGGAGTTTCACACCGGGGCCTATTGCGACGCAGCGATCGAGGGGCGCAGCGATGACGCGGACCGCCGCTTGTCGGCGCTCCACGAGGCGGCGCACGAGGCGCACGCGCGCGGCCTGGAAGTGCACATGGGCCACGGGCTGACCTACGACACCGTAGCGCCGGTTGCGGCCATCGCGCCCGTAGCCGAGTTGAACATCGGTCATTTCCTCGTCGGCGAGGCGCTGTTCAGCGGGCTTGGGCCCGTCGTCCAGAAGATGAAAGCGCTCATCGACGCGGCCCGGACCGAGGCGGCGGCATGATTCTCGGGATCGGTTTTGACACCTGCGACATCACCCGCATCGAACAGACGCTTGCGCGGTTCGGCGACCGGTTCTGCGACCGCGTTTTCACCCCGCTGGAGCGCGCCAAGTCGGACCGGCGTCGTCTGCGGGCGGCAAGCTACGCCAAGCGCTTTGCCGCCAAAGAGGCGTGCGCGAAGGCGCTGGGCACCGGCGTGCCGCGTCGCGGCGTGCATTGGCGCCAGCTCGGCGTGGTCAACTTGCCGAGCGGTCAGCCGACCATGGCGCTTGAAGGCGCCGCTGCTGCGCACTTGAAAGCTCTGACACCGCCGGGGCACGTCGCCCAGGTCCACCTGACCATCACCGACGAGGCGCCCCTG
>CAYGQB010000167.1:0-5922 GCA_964351895.1 uncultured Caulobacterales bacterium | reverse complement strand
CTTTAAGAGGACCCGGGCCAGCGCGCATGCGCGCTGGCCCGGGTCCTCTTAAAGCAAGAGATCGGCTGCGAAGAAGGCGAAGAACCCGCCCACCAGATAGGCCGCCACGGCGACGCCAAGGATGACGCTTCCCGCGCGGCGCATACGGGTGCAGGCGCGCGCCAATGCAGGGTCTGCCGGGCACGGTGCATTGCGGCTCGCCCACTTAAAGGCGATGGCGCCGACGAGCACGGCGCCCGCCAGCCCAAACACCCACCCCTTGTGCGCCGAAAGCCACACGAGGCCAGGCGCGGCGCTCGCCAGTCCGGCCATGGTTGCGCCTGCGCCGAGCGTGATCAAAAGCGCGGGAAGCGCGCAACAGATCAGCGTGCCCGTGCTGGCAAAAAGGGCCAGCGTGGGCCCCGCCGTTTCACGGAGCATCAGACGCATGGACGCCTCCGCGATGGACGGCGCTGAGCTTGTAACCTGCGCGCGTCACCAGCGTGTCGAGCGTGGCGTCATCCAGCTCGCGGCCCGCGTGGAGCGCAAGCGAGACCGTCTTGGCGTCCAGGTCGACGTGGACCCCCGCCACCTCGTCGCGACGGCTCAGCGTCTTGGTGAGGGCGGTCGCGCAGAAATCGCAAACCATGCCCAAGACGTCGACCGTCACCAGCTGCGCGCCATCGGCGACCGCGGCGGCAAGCGTCTCGGGCAAGTCGCCGAGATCGGCGACCTCTCCCGCGTGATCGTGGGCGTGTTCGGCAGGGTGATGCGCGCCGTGATCGGCGTGGTCTTGCGCCCAGGCGGGGGCGAGGGTGAGAAGCGCCGACAGGGCGGCGATTGAACAGGAGCGGATCATCGCGTGATCTCCTAAACCTAAAAGCGATAAGCGAAATTGACGAGGGGCTGGTCGTCGGTGACGGACCAACCCAGCTCCAGAAGGGCCGATCCCTTGAAGAAGCGGATCAGTGGTGTCACGCCCAGGGCGTCGGGCATGTCGGGTCGCTGGTCGATCTCCAGCATCAGCCAGGTGTGCAGATCGCCCATGTCGCCCACGTAGGGCGCTACGCCGACCCGTGCGGCCTGATAGGCGCCGCCGCCGGCATGTTCGGCGTGCTGCATCCGGGCCGTGTAGGACGCGTACCAGCGACGCGTCTCCCAATCGGCCGCCGCCCCGACAAACCCCGCTCCCTGGATCTGGGCGCGATTGTCGTTCACGCCCTCAAGAATTCCCGCGCCCGCGAAGGCGTAGATATTGGCCTGGTGGTCTTGAGCAAACCAGCGCTTGGCCAGCGTGGTCAGCTGGAGGCCATGCAAGACGGTGTCTTGAGAACGGTCCCACTCCGATCGCCACCCGATTGAGTAGCGATGGTGCGGGGTATAGTGCGCCCAGACCGAGGTGCTTTGGCGGTTGGTGCGTTCAAGCAGGGTCCACCCGCCTTGGTACGAGACCTCTCGCGCGTGCGCCGCGCAAGAAGTCGCCAAGGCGAGCGCGACCGCAAGCGGTGCGCTGAGATTCATCGATCAAGTCCTTCGCCGATGTGAGTGACGTCATGTCGAGGCGCTCTGAGATGAGCGCGGGGCGGGACTAGACGCGCGGTGGCGGAGGCTCGTGGGGGGTCATGTGAGCGACAGCGTGCGCAAAGGGCGCACGGTCGTGCGAGTGGTGGGAAGGTGGCGGCGCGGGCGCTGCTCCCGTTGGCGCAACCGCGCTGACCGTGGCGCATCCGTCGCACCCCAGATCGCCTGAGCATCCGGCGCAGGCGTGCGCGCAGTCACCGGAACACGGCGCCCCGTGCGTCCGATGTGATTGGGGCGCCCCGTCTGTGTCATGCGCCCCGTGCGCAGTTGCGTCAGTGTGCGACGAGCGCGTTTCGGGCGCGGTGTGAGCGCTGTGGCTGTGGGCGCTGGGGCTGTGCGCGCTGGGGCTGTGGGCTTCAGCGTGATGCGCGGCCGGGGTGGTGCGCGTGTCGGGTCCAGATCCTGCGTCAGCGACCGTTGACGCAGACGTCGTCAGCGCGGCGCTCGCATGTGCGCACGCTTGCGTCGGCGTCAGACCCAAGATGAGGGCGGCAAGCAGGCTGATAAAAAGGCTCACAACGCCTTTAAGTTACCACTGCGCCGATGCTGGACCAAATCTGCGCTGCATGGCTGGCGCCCCCGCGCCGGCTTGGCCCTCTACTCGGCGGCCGTGAGGTGCGGGCTGACCAGCTTCAGCGGCAGGGCGGTGGTGGTCTTGACCCGCCGCGTGACGATGCGCGACTGGACATCCGAGACCAGCCCCAGTCCCAAGATGCGATCGCGCAGCATGCTGTCATAGGCGTGCATGTCAGAGGTGACGATGCGCAGCACATAGTCGACTGTGCCGGTCACCGTGGCGCACTCCACGACTTCTGGCATGTCCTCTAGAGCGCGCTCGAACGCCTCTAGATTATCTTTGGACGGAAGCGCCAGCTTGACTGAGGCGTAAACCTCAAAATCAAGCCCGAGCTTTTCGCGATTCAAGAGCGTGACGCGCCGTTCGATGACGCCTTCTTCCTCAAGGCGCTTGATTCGCCGCCAGCACGGGCTCGACGACAGGCCGACTTTTTCGGCGATGTCGGCCACGGCGAGACCGGCGTCAACTTGGATGAGTTCGAGAATCTTTGCGTCGATAGCGTCTGGTTGACTTGGCATAGGCTTCCCTCTCGCGCCGCCATGCGCACACGGGTGTTGCGCGGGCCCGTTCGTTGGTGGGCTCTTTGGGCACGTCCTTGCTTCTAACCTACTGCAAGTAGAAATTCGTTCCAAGCTCCGTTGTGAAATAAAATCCCACCCGTCCGCGTTCTGACGAACAAGTTTCCCGTCAATTGAACGCATCGAGGCGATGTGTTAGAGGAATAGCAGCATAAAAAAAATAAATCGCCCCACCCACAGTGGGCGTTCAGGGAAGGAGCCGCCTGTCATGACGGCCAAGCCGCAGACCTTTCACGTGCCATCTCCAAGTCGCCGCCCGGGTGAGAAACCCGACTTCTCAAAGCTTGATCTGCCGCCCGCCGGCGCCGCCCCGCGGCCTGATCCGCTCGCACCGGCGGCTGAGGCGCGTGAGTTGGCGACGTCTCTGGTGCGGGTCTTGGATGATGACCATCGCGCCGTCGGCCCGTGGAACCCTGAGCTGGACCTCGACACCCTGAAGGCGGGGCTGGCGTCCATGATCCGGACGCGGACCTTTGACGAGCGCATGCAGCGCCTTCAGCGCCAGGGCAAGACCTCGTTCTATGTCCGCTGTCTGGGCGAGGAGGCCGTCGCCGTGGCCGCCGCCGCGGCCCTGCGCCCGACCGACATGACGTTTCCCGCCTATCGCCAGCAGGGATTGCTGATCCACCGCGGCAAGCCGCTTGAGGAAATGGCCGCCCAGTGCATTGGCAACGCCGCCGATGAGCTGAAAGGCCGCCAGCTTCCGGTGCACTATTCGGCGCGCGACTATGGCGTGTTTTCGATCTCCGGCAATCTGACCACGCAATTCCCCCAAGCCGTGGGCTGGGCCATGGGCGCATCTTACCGCAGCGAAGATCAGGTCACGGCGACGTGGACGGGCGAGGGCTCCAGCGCTGAGGGCGATTTTCACGCCGCCTGCGTCTTGGCCAGCGTCTATCGCCCGCCGGTAATCTTGAACGTCGTCAACAATCAGTGGGCGATCTCCATGTTCCAGGGCCTGTCGGGCGGCCAGGACGCGACCTTTGCGTCGCGCGCGGCCGGCTATGGCTTTCCCGGCATCCGTGTGGACGGCAATGATTTTCTGGCCGTCTACGCCGCAACCCAGTGGGCCGCCGAGCGCGCCCGGCTTGGGGCGGGGGCGACCCTGCTTGAGATCTACACCTATCGCGGTGAAGCGCACTCGACCAGCGACGACCCGGCGCGCTATCGCCCCAAGGATGAGTGGACCGCCTGGCCGCTCGGCGATCCGATCGCGCGCCTGCGTGATCACCTGATCGGGCTGGGCGCGTGGAGCCTGGACGATCATGCGGCCCTGGTCGCCTCGATCGATCGTGAGGTGCAAGACGCGCTGCGCGCCGCCGTGCGCCACGGCACCATCCAGGACGGCCCGCACGCTCCAGTGGAGAGCATGTTTGAGGACGTGTTCGTTGAACCTGACTGGCGCCTGCGCCGGCAGCGCCAAGATCTTGGTGTTTAGTCGGGGCGTTTAGAGGGAGCGTTTAGAGGGGGCGTTCAGCTGGACGCTGCTGCTTCGGGCGCAAAGCCATTGTCCAGACACCGGATCAGCGAGTTGTCCGGATCGTTCAAGTAAAAGATGCGGATCAGTCCATGTTCAATGGCAATTGCACCGAGGCGCGGAACGTCGGTCGGCTTGCGGCTGATGGAGGCGGCTTGGAAATCGGCGTGCAGGGCGTCCAAGTCGTCAACCCGCAAGCAGGCGCCGAACGCGCTGGTCTTGGGGTCGATGTGGGCGAAGAAGAACTCAAGGGTGAGGCGTCCGTTCGGGCCAGCGCGATCCAGGATCATCCAGTGATCGGCGCGAAACCGGCGCGCAAATCCCAAGGCGGCGTAGAAGTTTTCGGTGCGGTCAAAGTCCGCGCTCGGCAGATTGGGCGTGGCGGTGTCAGCCATGGTGGGCCTCTCCTCATGGAAGGGCGAGGTGATGCTCTGTCTGGCGCAGGGTGGCAATCACAAAGGGAGCAGGGCTGATGGCCGCGATGACCATGATCCAGGCGGTCAACTCAGCACTCGATGAGGCGCTGGAGGCGGACCCCGATGTTTTGGTGTTCGGCGAGGATGTCGGCTACTTCGGCGGCGTCTTCAACTGCACGGACGGCTTGCAGGCCAAGTATGGCGAGCGGCGCGTGTTTGATGCGCCGATCAATGAATCAGCCATCATCGCCATGGCCATTGGTCTGGGCGCGAACGGCCTGCGTCCAGTGGCTGAAATTCAGTTCTCTGATTATATTTTTCCCGGCTTTGATCAGATTCTGTCAGAGCTGTCGCGCCTGCGCTATCGCTCGGCCGGTCAGTATGCTGCGCCCGTGACCATCCGCACCCCGTGCGGCGGCGGCATTCGCGGCGGACAGACCCACTCCATGAGCCCGGAAGCGTTCTTCACCCACATTCCGGGACTGAAGGTGGTGATGCCGTCCAACCCACGTGACGCCAAGGCCTTGTTGACCGCCTCCATCGAGGACGACGACCCGGTGCTCTTTTTCGAGCCCAAGCGGCTCTACAATGGCCCGTTCGACGGCGACCCTGACAAGCCCTCGCTGTCTTGGGCCAAGCACCCGGCGGGCGAGGTGGAAGAGGGGCGCATCGTGGCGCCGCTGGGCGTGGCCGAGGTGGTGCGCCCGGGCGGCGATGTGACCGTGGTGGCCTATGGCACCATGGTGCATGTGGCGGTTGCGGCGGCCGAGGCGGCGGGCGTGGACGCTGAAGTGATCGATCTGCGCACGCTCATTCCCTATGACATTGAAACCGTCGCCAAGTCGGTGATGAAAACAGGCCGCTGCGTGGTGCTGCACGAGGCGCCGCGCACGTCGGGTTTTGGCGCAGAGCTGATGGCGCAAATCCAGGAAGACTGCTTTTACAGCCTCGAAGCGCCCATCGCCCGGGTCACCGGGTGGGACACGCCCTATCCGCACAGCCACGAATGGAGCTACTTCCCGGGCCAAGAGCGCGTGATGCGGGCCTTGCGCGCCGTGATTGACGCGTGACGCGAGGGGACGGACGCGATGACGGTGATCAACTTTAAGCTGCCAGACGTCGGCGAAGGCGTCACCGAAGCAGAGATCGTCGCCTGGCACGTCAAGGTTGGCGACGTGGTGGAGGAAGACCAGCCGCTTCTGGACGTGATGACGGACAAGGCGACGGTGGAGCTGCCGGCGCCGGCTTCGGGCCGCGTGACGGCCACCAGCGGCGCGCCCGGCGACGTGGTGCCGGTCGGCACGGTGGTGGTGG